>NZ_CP063832.1:1335000-1658333 GCF_023277925.1 Pseudomonas entomophila | reverse complement strand
ACCCAGGCCTGGCGAACCCCGGAAAAGGTGCTGCACGCGAGTGAGCTGCTGGGTGGCTGGCCGGGGGCGCTCCTGGCGCAGCAGTTGTTCCGGCACAAGACCCGCAAGGTGTCGTATCAGGCCATGTTCTGGGGCATCGTGCTGTTGCACCAGGTGTTCTGGGCCGACCACCTGCTGCTGGGTGGGCGCTGGTTGGGTCGGCTGGTGTAATGCCCAGGTTTGGCGCGGCCCCTACAACGGCGCGTCCGCCCCCGTAAGCAACATCCCCACCTGCAAGCGCTTGGGCAGCCGCCGCACCACCAGTTGGTGCGAGCGGCGCAGCAGGTCGCTGAGCTCGTCGCGGCCCATGGGGTAGGGTTGCTCCATGCTGATCCACTTGGCCCTGGCCAGATAGGGCGCCGGGCGGATACCCGGGCGATCGCAGTAACCCAGGAATAGCTCGTCGGCAACCTTGAACGCCAATCCATCACCGTTGAGCCTCTGTATCGCGAACATCTTGTTGCCCGCCACCGAGAACACCCGGACCCCGCCCCACTTGTGATCTTCCCGTGCTCCAGGCAGGCCCAGGCAATACGCCGCAACCTGCGCTTCGGTCATCCTTTGCTCAGACATAACGTTCTCCACAGGCTTCGAACGAGGCGGCCAGGTGGTCGATCCACACCCTGACCGCAGGCAGCAACCCGCGCCGGTGCGGGTAGACCGCTTGTAGATAGCCGCCCGGCAGCGACCAGTCTGGCAACAGGCGAACCAACTCGCCACGTGCCAGCTCTTGCTCGCAGAACATGCTGGGTAGTGCGGTGAAACCCAGGCCCGCGCGCACCGCTGCGTTACGCACGACAAAGTCGTCGATGGCCAGGCGCGGCTCCAGGGCGACATCCTCCTGGCGCCCGTTGGGGCCGAACAGGCGAAAATGCACCAGGCGGTCGGCCTCGGCCGCGCCCAGCACGGGTAGCGTAGCTAACTCGGAGGGTTCGCGAATGTGATCGGCGAAGCCCGGCGCGGCCACCAACTGCATCTGCGCCTGGCGCAGGCGGCGGGTCACCAGGGCCGGGTCTTCATCGCCCAGGTCACGCACCCGCAGCGCGACGTCGATGCCTTCCGAAATCAGGTCCACTCGACGATTGAGCAGCACCATGTCCAGCTGTACCAGCGGGTACTGGGCGAGAAAGCGGCTGATCACATCCGGCAGGAAGGCATGGGCCAGGGCCACCGGGCAAGACACCCGCAACCGGCCACGGGGCTCGCTGGACATGCTGGCCACTACTTCATCGGCCATTTCCGCTTCCAGCAACATGGCCTGGCAATGGTGCAGGTAACGTTCGCCCACCGCTGTGAGCTTGAGTTGCCGGGTAGTGCGTTGCAGAAGGCGCGTGCCCAGGCGCTCCTCCAGCTCGGCGATGCGCCGTGACAGGCGTGACTTGGGGATGCCCAGCTGGCGCCCGGCGGCGGCGAAACCACCGGCTTCGACCACCCGGGCGAAGTAGAAGAGGTCGTTGAGGTCTTGCATTTGGCCGTCTCATTGTTCCATCAGTGGAACAAACTAACGCATTTTTGCTGGCTTATCAGCCATTCGCTGTATCGATAGGATTCTCTCCATCGTGATCGCCCACCGCCGCGGTCTTCTTTCACAGGAGAGTCCCATGAAACTGTTGCATATCGATTCGAGCATCCTGGGCGACAATTCCGCCTCACGCCAACTGAGCCGCGAAGTGGTCGAGGCCTGGAAAGCCGCCGAGCCAGGCATCGAAGTGGTCTACCGTGACCTGGCCGCCGACGCCATCAGCCACTTCTCCGCCGCCACCCTGGTGGCCGCCGGTACCCCCGAGGAAGTACGCGATGCCGCCCAGGCCCATGAAGCCAAGCTCAGCGCCGAAACCCTGGAAGAGTTCCTCGCCGCCGACGCGGTGGTAATCGGTGCGCCGATGTACAACTTTACCGTGCCGACCCAGCTCAAGGCCTGGATCGACCGCGTCGCCGTCGCCGGCAAGACCTTCCGCTACACTGAAGCCGGCCCTGAAGGGTTGTGCGGTGACAAGAAGGTGATCCTGGTCTCCACTGCCGGTGGCCTGCACCACGGCCAGCCAACCGGCGTGGGCCACGAAGACTTCCTGAAAGTGTTCCTTGGCTTCATCGGTGTCACCGACCTGGAAATCGTCCGCGCGCACGGCCTGGCC
This sequence comes from Pseudomonas entomophila, assembly GCF_023277925.1. Classification (NCBI taxonomy): domain Bacteria; kingdom Pseudomonadati; phylum Pseudomonadota; class Gammaproteobacteria; order Pseudomonadales; family Pseudomonadaceae; genus Pseudomonas; species Pseudomonas entomophila. The sequence goes on along the minus strand of NZ_CP063832.1, from coordinate 1,656,159 downwards.
TATGGCCCGGAGCACCGCGCCAAGGCCATCGACGCCGCCCAGGCGCAGATCGCCAGTGAGCTGTTCGCCGCAGCCTGATCCACCAAGCTATAAAAAAGCCGACCGTCGCCCAGGGCGCCAGTCGGCTTTTTTTCATGCTTTTTTCATGTTGGGCGAGTGAAACCGGTTCTAAGCTGGCGAGTACGTCCGCCATGCGGGCGTGGGAGCACCTGCGCATGAACAGATTCCTCACCTTGATCACCTGTGTGCTGCTCGGCAGCCTGATGGCCCAGGCCGACGCGGCGTCGTGGGTAGCTGGGTTGCATCGGCTCACCTTGACTGACCCGGTGGATGCCCGGCCCATGCAGGCGTTGGTGTTCTATCCCTCCAGCGGCGAGGCGCGCCCAGTGCGCATCGAAGGCTATCAGACCCGGGTCGCTGAAGATGCACCGGTGGCCATGGGGCACTTTCCCTTGCTGGTCATCTCCCACGGCAACGCGGGCAGCCCGATGGCCCTGCATGACTTGGCCAATGGCCTGGCGCGGCAAGGGTTCGTGGTGGTGGCGGTGATCCATCCCGGTGATAACGGCAGGGATCACAGCCGGCTGGGTACCCTCAGCAATCTCTACGGCCGCCCCTTGCAGATCAGTGCTGCCATCACGGCGGTGCGCGCAGACAAGCTGCTGGCACCTTATCTGAACGATGGCAAGGTTGGCGTGATCGGTTATTCCGCGGGCGGTGAGACCGCCTTGATCCTGTCGGGCGCCCGGCCCGACCTCGAGCGCCTGCGCCGCTACTGCCAGGTACGCCCCACGGACGCCGATGCCTGCAAGACCCACGGCGTGCTGATCGCCGACCACAGCGAGCTGGCTCCACGAGCGGACTCACGCGTAGGGGCGGTGATGTTGATGGCACCGTTGAGCCTGATGTTCGGTCGTCACGCCTTGGCGGGCGTACACGTGCCCGCGCTGATCTACAGCGGTGACAACGACCAGTTGCTGGCCCTCGAGCATAATGCCGATGCACTGGCGCGCAAGTTACCGGTCTCGCCAGACTACCGTTTGCTCTCTGGGGCCGGGCACTTCGTGTTCATGGCCCCCTGCGATGATGAGCAACACCTGCGCATGCCCGTGCTGTGCAAGGATGCCGACGGCGTCGACCGTCGCCATATCCACCGTTCGCTGCGCAGCGAGACCACGGCGTTCTTCAGCCAGGCGCTGGGTGCGCCGGAGCCGGCCGAGCGCTCAGCCGCGGCGAGCCAGCAGCAGGGTCAAGGCCACCCCTGACAGCGCCAGCAGGGCGGCAATTGCGAAGATCGAGGCGTACCCCCGCTGTACGGCCACCGCGCCCATCAATGGCCCGGCGATTGCCAGGGCCAGGTCGAAGAACACCGCATAGGCGCCCAGCCCCGCCCCACGGCTGCTGCTGGGGACCTTGCGGATCGCCTCCACACCCAGGGCGGGGTACACCAGCGACAGGCCGAATCCGGTCAGCCCGGCGCCCAGCATCGCCCACAGTGGTGAAGGCGCCAACCACAGCAACGTCAACCCCAGTACTTCTGTGGCCATGCAGGTGACCGCTACGTTGTAGCCACCGAAGCGGTTGACCGCATTGACGAACAGCAGCCGCGACAGGATGAAGCACAGGCCAAACGCGCTGAGGCACCAGGCTGCGCCGACCCAGCCGCGTTCAAGATAGTAGAGCGTGACGAAGGTGGTCAGGGTGCCGTAGCCAATCGATGCCAGGGTCAACCCCAAACCGCAAGGTGCGACCCGGCCGAACGCCGACCAGAACGGCAGGCGCTCACCGCGTACCACCTGCACCTCAGGGCGAGTGCGAAGCACCAGCAGGGCTATTATTGCCAGCGTCAGCAGGACAGGCCCCAGCACCACGAAACCCAGGCTGCCCACCAGCAGTACGCCCGCCGGTGCGCCAATGGCAATGGCGCCATACGAGGCGATACCGTTCCATGAGATCACCCGTGCGGTGTGTTCAGGCCCCACCTGGCCGATTCCCCAGCTCAAGGTCGCGACGCCGATCAGCCCTTGGGCGATACCCAGCAGCAAGCGGCCGCCCAACAACAGCGCCAGGCTCAGCCAGGGCAATGCAAGGGCCCATGCCGAGAGCAGCGTCAGTACGCCGCAGCCGGCGATGCCATACAGCCCATAGCGAATGGCGCGTTTGCCGCCCAGGGTGTCGGCGACTTGGCCGGCGAATGGGCGGCTGACCAAGGTGGCGAGGTATTGCAGGCCGATGGTCAACCCGGCGATGACCGCGCCGAAGCCCAGTTGGTCATGTACATGGCCAGGCAGCACCGCGATCGGCAGGCCGATGCAGAGGAAGGCAATGAAGGTATAGAAGACGATGGAGAGGATCTGCAGCGTGATGCCGGAGGTATTGCCGGGGGCAGGCTGTTGCGCGGTCATGGGCTCGTTCGCGGGCAGGCGGTGGGGCGTGGCGTCATGATGGGCGCTGCGTGGCAAAAAAGGAAGCAGGCTAACGAATAATTCGCGCAGCACTTGACCCCTGTAGGAGCCAGCTTTGCTGGCGAACACCGGTGTAGCCGGTGCCATCCACCGCGCCGCTTGCTTCGCTGGCACAGCCGACCCCTACAAGGGCCGCGCCAGTCAAGGAGGAGATGTCAGTGTTGCCGTTCGGCAACGGCCCTGAGCGTTCTGAGCGTAACGACCGGGGCGTCGACCACGAACCGGTTGGCCAGCCAGCCTGGGACATCACCAGCCGGATCGGCCTGCAATTGGTAGGTGACCTCGGTCAGCCGTTCGCCCAACGGCTTCATGACCCATTCGCCCCGCAGGTGGCGCACACGGATCAGCCCCGGCTGCTCGGGCAGTTTGCTCGGTTCTGCACTCAGGTGGCGTACCAGCGAGCCATCGTCCAGACGCTCGGTGCGCACCTTCAGCACGATATCCCGAGGCAGGGTGGGCCAGGGTAGATTGGTGGTCAGGTACACCCAGGTGCTGTCGCCATCGACCTCCAGAAGGCGCATCTGATCGCAGGCATACAACCATTTGCAGGCCACTCGCAGGTTTTCCTGCAAGTCGGTGAGGGTGCGTACGCTGGCTTTCATGGTGCTCACGCCGCGGAATTGCTGGTAAGGCGACTCGGCGACGGCGCTTAGATAGACACGGATGCCTTCGCGGTCATAAGCCAGGTTCCAGGCGCCGGCGGCCAGGGCGGTGGCTGACAACAGCAAGGCGGCGAACAGGGGGTAGCGGTTCATGGCCGGTACCGCGCGCACAGGGGACGAGTGGCCAGTATGCGCGGCAAACGGAGGGGTTGCCACGGAAAGAAATTCGCCGGCAAGCCAGCCCCTGCGGGAGACGGCTTGCCGGCGAAGGGCGATCAGCGCTGCGGGTTGAGCGTCAGGTGCACGTGGCGGTTGACGTCCTTGTACAGCAGGTAGCTGAACGGGCCAGGGCCGCCGGAATAGCAGGCCTGCGGGCAGAAGGCGCGCAGCCACATGAAGTCACCGGCCTCGACCTCGACCCAGTCCTGGTTCAGGCGGTACACCGCCTTGCCTTCGAGCACGTACAGGCCGTGTTCCATGACGTGGGTTTCGGCGAACGGAATCACGCCGCCCGGCTGGAAGGTCACGATGTTGACGTGCATGTCGTGGCGCATGTCGGCCATGTCGACGAAGCGGGTGGTCTTCCACGCACCTTCGGTGCCCGGCATCTCGATGACGGTGGCGTTGTCACGGTGGGTGACGAACGACTCGGGAACCGGCAGGCCCTCGACTTTCTGGTAGTGCTTGCGCAGCCAGTGGAAGGTGACGTTGGCCTTGCTGTTGTTGCGCAGGCTCCACTCGGCGCCTGGCGCGAGGAAGGCGTAGCCGCCCGGTACCAGGGTGTGGTGCTTGCCTTCGACGGTGATGTCGATCTGGCCTTCGACCAAGAACAGCACCGCTTCGGCGTTCGGGTCCAGCTCAGGGCGCTCGCTGCCGCCTTCGGGGGCGACTTCGACGATGTACTGGGAGAAGGTCTCGGCGAAACCGGTCAGCGGGCGGGCGATGACCCACATGCGCATCTTGTCCCAGAACGGCAGGTGGCTGGTGACGATGTCACGCATCACGCCCTTGGGGATGACGGCATAGGCTTCGGTGAACATGGCACGGTCAGTCAGCAGCTCGGTCTGAGCCGGGTGCCCACCGTGGGGGGCGAAGTAGGAAGGTTTCGACATGAACGGTCTCGACTTGTTGTTCTCTCCCCGTGCCTTTCTCCACACCGGCCGGTGCGTGCAGGGGATGCAGGGACAGCATAAGAGCCTGCTCGTGGCATCCACAAATTAAATGTTGAAATACCCGGTATTTGATTTTTGAATTTCCAGGTTCGCTGCCAGGGCAAGGTTTCCCTGGGGTGCAGAGCAGCGCCGGCGTTGAGCGAGACAGGAAGATACCGCTGCAGGAAATGACCTGCCGGGGGAACAAGGCTGTCCACTATTGCCGGGTCATGACACTGTTCCTCTTCGACAAATTTTTCACATCACCTTGCTAGGATCACGCGCTCTTCCAAGGAGCCGATTCGATGACGCAAATCCTGCGCAGGCGAGCTGTCCGCCTGGCCCTGGCCTCCACGGCTGGCCTTGTGGCCGGCACCCTGGGCTTCTTTGCCTGGCAGAGCTTCTACCCGGTACAGGCAGCCGACGGCTGGGAGGTGCAGGTGCTGCACAACTCGGTGACTCGCGCCGCCTCATTGTTACCCCAGGCCGATGGCAGCCTGCTGGTCAGCCGTGAGCTCAATGGCGGCAAGGGCAGTATCCTGCAGATCAGCGCCAGCGGTGAGCGTGTGGTGGTCCTCGAGGGCCTGTCCAAGCCGGATGGCATGGTGGCGGTCGATGGTGGCTGGGCGTTCAGCCAGGAAGTGGGCGGGGCGCCGGTCAGCCTGTCGCGCAATGGTCAGGTCACGGTGCTGTTCGAGGGTAACAACGTCCAGGGGCTGTACAACGATGGCGATCATCTCTATGCAATCGAAGACCGCAAGGGTGACGGGCGGTTGATGCGTTACGACTGGCGCAACGGGCAGCTTGAGGTCCTGCGCGCTGGCCTGACCGAGACCGAAGGCCTGACACGCTGCGCCGACGGGCGCCTGCTGTACACCGAGAAGGCCACTGGCAAGATCCGTGCGCTCCACGCGGACGGCGACGATCCGGTGGTGGTCGAGGGTTTGCGCAACCCCACCTTCCTGCTCTGCGACCAGCGTGGCCTGTGGATCAGCGAGGACTCCACCCACCGTGCCCGCCTGTTGCGCATCGATGGCGATGGTTCGCGGCATGTCGTGTTGAGCTACCTGAAGGCGCCCCAGGCCATCGTGCCTGACGGGCATGGCGGTTACCTGCTGGCAGAGGGCGGTCGTGATCGTGTGTTGCGCTTGAGCCCGCCCGTTTCGCAAAGTACGGCTGAGGTTGAAAGTGGCCACGGTGAGCCCGAGGCCTGAGCCTGGCGATGGGGCGGTTCGTCAGCAAGGCTGGCGCCTACGGGGTTATGCGCGTTGGCAAGCAAGTAACAGCGACTGTGGTACCGGGCTTTGCGGATGCTGTGGCTCCTGTAGCTCGACGAGGCTGAAACCTGCCATTTCCACCGCCTTCAACCAGCTGGACAGCGTGCGGAAATACCAGGGCATCGGTCGCCAATCACCCGCAAGGCCGGTAAACGATTCCTCCCGCCAGCCATCCTGGTAATCTCCGCCCGCCACGGTCCAGGGGTGAAGGGTCTGGATCAGCAGGCTGCCACCGGGCTTGAGCAAGCCATGCATCGCCGTGAGCAGGGGAATGATGTCTTGCTGCAACAGGGCGAAGTTGGCACAGATCAGGTCATAGTCGCGGCCAATCTCCACTTCGCCTGCCGCCAGTTGCGCGTAGCTGGCCAGGTACACGCTTGGCGAGCCCGCTGCCCGTGCGGCGTCGACGAGTGTCGCTTCGCCATCCACCCCGACAGCTTGCACCCCGCGATCAGCCAGGGCCCGCAGCAACCAGCCTTCGCCACAGCCCAGGTCGAGGGCACGCTCAGGCTGGCGCCCCAGCAGCGCAACGAGGATTGCCTGGTCGGTGACCTGACGGCGTGATTCGATGGCGCCGGAGCGCACGGCATCGATCCAGGCGGGTGCATTGTGTTGCCAGCTGGGCAGCAGGGCGTTGTCGGGGGTGGTCATGGTCGGGTTCGCCAGGCAGGGGTGGAGTGAGGATAGAGCAGATTCGCCCTTGTGCCTGTGAGCCTTTGCTCGGCACACTGGCGCTCCTTCGCGAAGGAGCGGCGCATGGCACTTTCGACAACGGATTTCACCACCCGGCTGCTGCTCGATGCCGAGATCGGCCCTGGCATGCGGGTACTCGACGTGGGCTGTGGCAAGGGCGATGTGACCTGGCTGCTGGCCAGGCTCGTGGGGCGAGACGGCGCGGTGGTCGGCGTCGACCAGCAGGTCGAGGCGCTCGCGTGCGCAGGCCAACGCGAAGCGCCTGCAGGCGCTGCGACACCGATGTTCATCCCGTGTGATCTGTACGCGCTGCCGGATAGCCTCGGGTGGTTCGACGCCATCGTTGGTCGTCGGGTCCTGATGTACCAGGCGGATGGGGTGAAGGCCTTGCGCACGCTGGCTCGGCATCTGTTACCTGGCGGGGTGATGGTGTTTCAAGAGCATGACACGACCCTGGTGCCGGCCAGCCTCGAACCGTTCCCGCTGCACCGCAAGGTTCAACTTTGGCTGCAGCGCATGATCGCCCTCGAAGGGGCGGACTTGCACATCGGTTTCAACCTGCAGCGCCTCTTCAGTGAAGCGGGGCTCGCCGTCGAGGATCTGCGCGCCGAGTTGCTGGTACAGGCACCCGATCAGCCCTACGCCTTGGGCGATATCGTCCGCGCCTGCCTGCCACGGATCGTCGCCCTGGGCGTGGCGACGGCGAGGCAGGTCGGCATCGAGACTTTGCAGGCCCGCCTGGACGCCGAGCGCCGGGCGACATCGGCCATCTACATCGGTGACGTGGCGTTCGGCGTGATCGGGCGCAAGCGCTGAACGCCACGTCCGCTTTAGAGTGGTTCAGGCCGCAGCAGCGGTTTTTTCATCACCACTTTGATCCACACCAGTGCGATCAGCGATACCACCGCCAGCACCACGCCCGCCGTACCAAAGATCTTCAGGCTCATGTCCGGACTGGGCGAGGCGTTCCAGATCGCATACAGCATGCCGCCGATACCGAACAACTGCGGCAGCGGATAGAACGGCGTACGGAAAGGCCGCGTCAGGTGCGGGTAGCGATGGCGCAGGGCGATGACATCGAGATGGACGATGATGTAGGCCAGCAACCAGGCCAGCGCAGCCGCCAGTAGCAACAGGTTGATCGCCGCGGCGTCCTGGCCCATCAGCAGGATCGGCAGGCCGGTGATCGCCGCGACGAACAGCACCGCCACCCACGGTGTGCGCGCACGCGGGCTGAGCCGTTTGAACTGCGGGAATGCCTGGCCATTGCAGGCCATGCCGTAGAGCATCCTCGGAATGGCGGCCAGGGAGGTATTCAGGGTGCTGCAGGTGGCGGTCACTGCGGCGATCACCAGGAACATCTCGCCGGTCTTGCCGAACACGGTAGTGGCGAACAGGTAATGCGGCAGCGCATCGCTGGCCAAGGCCTCGCGTGGCACCAGGAACAGCGCGCCCAAGCCGTACAGGCCGATGGTGGCGAAGATCACGGTCAGGCCGATCATCATCGAGCGCGGGATATTGCGCTCGGGCTTGCGGGTTTCTTCCACCAGCGAGCAGACGAACTCGGCGCCGACGAACCCCCACACGGCCATGGCGGTCAAGGCCAGCACGCCCGCGCCCATGGGGTTCCAGTCAACGTGCAGCAGCGTGGTGGTGGCGCCCTCGGCATGGCCTTTACTGATCGCGGCGACGCCGAGGATCAACAGCACCACGACCATCACCACCGCCATGGCGCTCTGCAACTTGGCGAAGATGTCGATGCCCATGAGGTTGAGCAGGGTGAACACGGCCAGTACGCCAAATGCCACGCTGTACTGGGGGAACACGCCGGGGTAGACCTTGCCGATGATAAGGTCCAGGAGCAGCAGTTCGGCCGAGAGGGCGAACATCGCCACCACCACGTAGCCGGAGAAGGTGGCGAGGATGGCTGGGAAGTGCCCGAGGGCGACCTCGGTGTAGCTCGACAGGCTGCCGGCGCGCGGCACCAGCAGGGCCAGTTCGGAGAAGGAGCAGGCGTAGCTCAGGGCCAGCAGGTAGGCCAGCCCCAACGGTACGATGAAGCCCAGGCCAGCGGCGCCGACGCCCTGGAGCATCATCACCATCACCCCTTGCGATACCACCAGGCCGACCGCCACCGCCAGCAGCGACCCCAGCCCCAGGACCCGGCGAAAACCGGCTTGATCGTGCTGCACGCTGGCAGGCACGGATGCACTTGCACTCATGAGAGTTTCCCCGCTCGTTGTTGTTGTAGTTGCGCCAGATAGTGGAACAGGGGCCGGGGTGGGGAAATTAGTAAAAATGTGGTCGATGCAGAGCAAAAAGCTGGCGCAACGCTGTAGGAGCCAGCCTTGCTGGCGAACCGGGGGCAGCCCCGGTTCTGAAATTCGCCACCAAGGCGGGCTGCTACAGGGCGCCAGAAGGTCGCCTTGACCTGCAGCCCCACCTACACGGGCTTTGCCGGCGAACGGGGACGACGCGGTCTATGGCAATGCGTAGGCCATCACATAGTCGCCACGGTCGGTCGATTGGCGCGCGCCGCCAGCGGTGACCACCACGTACTGCTTGCCGGACTTGGGCGACACATAGGTCATCGGGCCACCCTGGCTGCCGACCGGCAGGCGAGCCTTCCAGATCTCGTTGCCATTGCCGCTGTCGTAGGCGCGCAAGTAGAAGTCCTGGGTGCCGGCGATGAACACCAGGCCACCTTGGGTCGCCAGGGTGCCACCCAGCGTCGGCAGGCCGATCTTGATCGGCAGGTGCATACGGATCCCCAGCGGGCCGGTGTCCTCGACGGTGCCAACCGGCACCTGCCAGGCGATCTGCCGGGTGTTCATGTCGATGGCGGTCAGGGTACCGAACGGCGGGGCCTGGCAGGGGATGCCGGCCACCGACAGGAAGCGGTTCTTGTTCACCGCGTAAGGGGTGCCCTTGAGCGGCACCGCACCCATACCGGTGTTCAGTGCCTCGCCACCGGAGGCCGCCGAGCCCTGGTTCTGCGACGGGAGCATCTGGATCCACAGGCCCAGGCGCATGTCGTTGACGAAGATGAAACCGTGCACCGGGTCGGTGGAAATGCTGCCCCAGTTCATGCCACCCAGCGAGCCTGGGAAGCTCAGCGACAGGTCGGTGCCGGGCGCGGTGTACAGGCCGTCGTAGCGCATCGTCTTGAAGTCGATGCGGCACAGCAGTTGGTCATAGGGGGTGGCGCCCCACATGTCCGACTCGGTTAGTGTCTGTGCGCCGATTTGCGGCATGCCGACGGACTTCGGCTGGGTCGGGGAATACGGCTCGTTGGGAATGTTGCCGGGCTTGACCGGCACCTCATCGACTTGGGTCAGCGGCTTGCCGGTGGCGCGGTCGAGTACATAGATCTGCCCAGCCTTGGTGCCGATCACCACGGTAGGCACGGTCTGGCCGTCGTCTCGGGTGAAGTCGACCAGGCTTGGTTGCATCGGCAGGTCGAAATCCCACAGGTCGTTGTGCACCGTCTGGTACACCCACTTTTCGTTGCCGGTGGTGGCGTCCAGGGCCAGCACCGAGGCGCCGTACCTGTGGTCCAGCTGGCTGCGTTCGACCCCGTAGATGTCGGTGGAGGAGGAGCCCATCGGCAGGAACAGCGTGTTCATTGCCGGGTCGTAGGACATCGGTGCCCAGCTGTTGGGGGTGCTGCGCACGTAGCTCTTGCCTTTGGCCGGGGCATTGCGGTCCAACGGGTTGCCGGGGTCGAAGGCCCAGCGCATGGCGCCGGTGATCACATCAAAGCCACGAATCACGCCGCCGGGCATGTCAGTCTGCACGTTGTCGGCGATACGGCCGCCCACCACCACGGTGGTGCCAGCCATCAGCGGCGCCGAAGACAGTTGGTAGTAAGCATCGGGCACGTCACCCAGGCCCGCCTTGAGGTCGACCTGGCCGTTATCGCCGAAGCCCTGGCAGAACGCACCGGTGTCGGCGTCGACGGCGATCAGGCGGCCGTCGATGGTGTTGGTCAGTAGGCGACGCTGGCAGTTGGCGCCGGCCGGTACGCTGGCGGTGGTGATTGGCGAGCTGTTCGGTTGAGTGGGCTGGGCGATGGGGGCGCTGGCGTCGAAATAGGCCATGCCGCGGCAACGTTGCCAGACCTTGGACTGGGCGTTGATCGCGTTCTTCCACAGTTCCTTGCCGGTATCGGCATCGAGGGCGATCAGGTTGTTGTGCGGGGTGCAGATGAACACCTTGTCGCCGACCTGCAGCGGGGTCAGCTGGTCTTCCGCGCCATTGCCATCGCTGATGGCCACGTCGCCGGTGTGGTAGGTCCAGGCCACCTTGAGCTGGTCGACGTTGCCGCGGTTGATCTGGTCCAGCGCGGCGAAGCGGCTGCCGCCCTCGGTATTGCCGTAGTGGGCCCAGTCTTTCTGCTGGTGGCCGGCCTCGACCGGGGTCAGGCCCGGGCCCTTGCCGGTGGGGGCGACGCTGGGGTGGGCGACGAACAGGTTGCCCGCGGCGATGGCCAGCAGCACGGCCAGCACACCGGCCACATAATAGGCGCCACGGGCCTTGCGCCGCACCAGTTGCGGGTAGGCCAGCGCCACCACCAGGCCGATCGCGGCGAACATGAACAGGCGTGAGAACAGCGGCCAGAACACCAGGCCGGCGTCGCTCACCGCCCAGAGCGCGGTGCCGGTCAGGAACACGGCGTACAGCCAGGCACCGACCGGCTTGCGGCGGGCGATGAGCACACCGGCGATAGCCATGGCCAGGCCGCCGATGAGGAAGTACCAGGAGCCGCCCAGGCCGGCCAGTTTCATGCCGCCGGCGGCCAGTAACAGGCCGAGCAGGGCGATGACCACGCCCAGGCCGACCAGGATGAGGGTTGAGGCGCGCGGTGTGTCTTTCATGCAGGGATCTCGCAGGTGGAATACGGCGCAGTGTATGCCCTTAGCAAGCTAATTAACAAGTTAGTACATTTTATTTGGCGCCGCTTGCCGCCTGTTTCCAGGCGGGGTTGTCCACCTTGGCGTAGGGCGTTCGACCTCAGCATTGCAACCCCTCCAACAAACAGCGCAACGCTGTTTTCACGCGCTCCGCGGCTGCCTGCGGATCCTGTTGGGCGATCACCCACATGCCACTGTCGCCCATCGCGCCATTGATCAGATGGGCCATGGCCACCGCGTCGAACGCCCGCAACCTGCCGGCCTCCTGCAACTCCACCAGCCCCTGGGCCATGGGCCCGATGTAGCTTGCTTCCTCAAGCTCGCGCAGACGGGTGCCCAGCACCGCGGGGGCGTCTTGCAGAAGGATGCGGCGCAAGGCTTGGTCGTGCAGCAGGTCGTAGTAGTACAGGCAAGTGTCGATATAGCCCTCCCACGGGTCGTCATGCAGGGCGAAGCGCTCGTCCAGCAATCGATTGATGTCCTCCAGCAGGCTTTGCACCACGGCGGTGAACAGCCCGGCCTTGCCGCCGAAGTGGTGATGCAGCGCGCCTCGAGTGAGGTCGGCCTCGGCGCAGAGGTCGTCCATGACCACGGCGGCAAAGCCTTTTTCACTGAACTGGCGGCGGGCCACGGCGATCAGCCGCTCGGTGGTGTCGGCGCTCATGGCGGCGCGGCTGCGACGGGGGGCGGGCATACGGTTCTCCAAGTGTAAGGTGGCGACTGCAAATTAGCATACGTTGCGTATGTCAATAAATGGCATTAGCATACGCTGCGTATGTCAAATGGAGGTTTTCACCGTGACTGCTTCTGTCCTGCGCCCGCAGAGCGCCTGGTTGGGTGAGCTGCCGGGGCTGTTGCGCCTGGCTTTGCCGCTGGTATTGGGCCTGTCGGCCGCCGAATTGATCAGCCTGACCGACACCGTGCTGCTTGCATCGCTCGGTACGTTGGTGCTGGCGTGTGTGTCGCTGACCGCCAGCGCCGGCCTGATTTTTCACGCTGGGCTCTACGGGATGCTCGCCACGCTTAGCGTACGTGCCGGCCTTGCTTTTGGTGCCGACGATCCGGGCGCGGTGGCGCGCACCTTGCGCGCCGGCCTTGGCTATGGGCTGCTGGTCGGTGTGCTCGGCTGCCTGGCAATGCTCGCCAGCCTGCCGGTGTTGCAGTGGCTGGGTGTGCCGTTGCCGGACGTGGCGTTGTTGACCCCCTACTGGCAAGCCATGGCGGTGTTCCTGATCCCGTATTGCCTGGCGGTGGTGTTCAAGGATGTGCTGGAAGCCATCGGCCGCCCTTGGGTGGCGGTGCTGCTGGTGATGAGCGCGGTGCTGTTCAACATCCCGTTGAGCTACGGCCTGATCCATGGCCATTTCGGCCTGCCCGCGCTGGGGCTGGTGGGCGCCGGTATCGCCGGGGTGATCGCCGAGTCGCTGGCTGTGCTGCTGGCCCTGGCGTACTGGCGGCTGGCACCGTCGTTGGCGCGCTACCGCCAGGCACCTCGTGGGCAACCCCTGCATTGGCGGACGCTGCTGGGCGAGGGCTGGCCGTTGGGGCTGGGCTACCTGGCCGAGGCTGGTGCGGTGGTGATCGCCGCCTGGATGCTGGGTTGGCTGGGCAATGCGGCGTTGGCGGCCAACCAGGTGGTGCAGTCGATCGGCGCGCTGCTGTACATGCTGCCGCTGGGCATGGCCGCGGCGGTGAGCATCCGCATCAGCCAGGCCCAGGGGCGTGGCGAGCCGGCAAGGGTGCGGGCCATCGGCAGCGCCACCTTCATCAGCGTGACCGCCTGGATGGTCATCGCCACGGTGCTGCTGGCCGTATTCGGGCGCCGAATCGCCGAAGCCATGAGCGATGACCCGCAGGTCGTCGCCATCGCCGTGCCGATGTTTGTGGTGGTAGCCGCCATGCAGGTGGCCGATGGCTTGCAGTCCACCGCGTTGGGCGCGTTGCGTGGGTTGCAGGATTACCGCTGGCCGGTGGGCGTGACCATGGTCAGCTACTGGCTGCTGGCACTGCCGTTGAGTTACTGGCTGGCGTTCCATTCCGAACTGGGGGCGGTGGGCGTGTGGGTCGGCTTTGCCTGTGGCCTGGCCGTGGCGGCACTGCTGCTGCCCTGGCGCTTCTACTGGTTGCAGGCCCGGCCGGCAGAGCAGGCGCTGCTTCAGGCGCCGTAGAACACCGCCAGCCATACCGTGGCCACGCCGGCCTCGGTCCATTCCACCCGGTGGCGGCAGTGGGGCGGGATATCCAGGTAATCGCCGGGGCGCAGTACGCGTGCCTGGGGCTCGTGTTCCAGGCGCAAACCTGCGCTGCCGCTGAGCAGCACGACCCACTCGCCTTCGGCCTGGTCGTACCAGAAGCCCGCTGGGCTGGCCTGGCCGCTGGAGACGATGCGCTCGATACGCAGGCCAGGGCGGCGCAGCAGGTCGTCGAATTGCTCGGCGGCCTGTGGATCGGGGGTGGGCAGGGCGGTGAAGAGGTTGGCGAGCATGGCGGCCTCTGGCGTGGTTGATTACAGCCGCTGATTGTAGGAAGGTTCCGGGTTTTGCCCCAGGAATAATCGCAATGGACAAGCTGCTGGCGATCAAGGTGTTCATGGCCACCGTCGAGGCCCAGGGGTTTTCCGCCGCCGCGCGCAAGCTTGGGGTCGCGACATCCTCGGTGACCCGCCTGGTCGATGCGCTGGAGCACGAACTGGGCGCGTCCTTGCTCAACCGTTCGACGCGCCAGGTCAGCCTGACCGAGGCGGGCGCGGGTTACTACCAGCGGGCGCGGGACATCCTCGAGGCGTTGGCCGAGGCCGATGCCCGTGTGGCCGACCGGGGCGAGGAGCCGGTCGGCGTGCTGCGCCTGTGCCTGCCAGTGGAGTTCGGCAGGCGGGTGATCGCACCGCACCTGGGCGCCTTCCTGGCGCGCCACCCAGGGATGGAGCTGGACATCGACCTCAGCGACCGCTTCGACGACCTGCTCGATGGGCGTTATGACATGACCATTCGCCTGGGGGAGCCGGCGCCCAGCGATGAACTGGTGTGCCGCCCGCTGGGGCGCTTCGAGCGCTGGCTGGTGGCCAGCCCGGCCTACCTGGCGCAGCGCCCGCCCCTGGAGCACCCCCGGCAGTTGACCGACTGCGCCTGCCTGCGTTTTCGCTATGGCCAGTCGGCCAGGCCATGGCGTTTGAAGCGCGGCGAGCAGGCGCTGGAGCTGGATGTCGCCGGCCCCTTGCGCAGTGCCAATGCCGACCTGCTACGCGAGGCGGCCATGGCCGGCAGCGGCGTCGCCCTGCTCGCCGACTGGCTGGTGCGCGAGGATGTCGCCGCTGGCCGGCTGCAGCGGTTGTTCAACGATTGGCAGGCCAGCCCCGGGGCGGCCAGTACCAGCATCAATGCGTTGTACCTGCCCAATCATCGGGGGTCGAGGCGGGTGATGGCTTTTGTCGGTTTCTGCGAGGCGCTGCTGGCGGGGTGAGGAGATGGTGCTTGGCGGTAACCTTGTAGAGCGCAACGCTTGCGTCGAGAGCGTTGCGTCCAGCGCAAAGGCCCGTTGCGCTGGCACCGGATTCTCTGCAAAGGCGTTGCACGGCACCATGCACGCACTTTCCGTCGTTTCCCGAGGCAACCCCCTATGAATCCCTCCCTCGCTGTCGCCCAGCCGTCGGCTCCAGGCCTGAGCCGGGCGTTGGTCACGCTGCTGGCGTTCTGCTGCGGCGCCATCGTCGCCAACATTTACTACGCCCAGCCAATCGTCAGCCTGATCGCCCCGGACCTGGGGCTGTCCACCGAGCGGGCCAGCCTGATCGTGTCGCTGACCCAGCTTGGCTATGCCCTGGGCCTGCTATTGCTGGTGCCGTTGGCCGACCTGCTGGAAAACCGCCGGTTGATGATCGCCACGGCGGTGCTGGCCACCGTCAGCCTGCTGCTGGCGGGCAGTAGCGGCCATGGGCAGGGGCAGTTGTTCCTCGGTTATGCCTTGCTGATCGGTTTCAGTTCGGTGGCGGTGCAGATGCTCATCCCGCTGGCCGCCCACCTGGCGCCTGAGCAGCAACGCGGCCGGGTGGTGGGCAACATCATGGGTGGGCTGCTGCTGGGTATCCTGCTGGCGCGGCCACTGTCGAGCCTGGTGGCCGACCACTTCGGCTGGCGGGCGGTGTTCATCGGTGCGGCAGGCGTGATGCTGGCGATCATCCTGCTGCTGGCGCTGACCCTGCCGCGCCGGATGCCCGAGCACAAGGCCAGCTACGCCGGGCTGATGGTGTCGCTGGTCGTTCTACTGCGTCGCTACCCGCTGCTGCGCCAGCGCGCGCTGTACCAGGCGCTGATGTTCGGGGCGTTCAGCCTGTACTGGACAGCGGTGCCGCTGGCCCTGGCAGGCGAGCATGGCTTGTCGCAGAGCCAGATCGCGCTGTTCGCCCTGGTGGGGGCGGTGGGGGCCGTGGCGGCGCCGATGGCCGGGCGCCTGGCCGACGCGGGACACGCCCGGCGCGGCTCGCTGCTGGCGATGGGCCTGGCACCCGTGGCGCTTCTGATCGGCCTGAGCGCGCCTGGCATGAGTGTGATCGGCCTGGGGCTGACGGGCGTGTTGCTGGACTTCGCGGTGCAGATGAACATGGTGATCGGCCAACGTGAGGTGTACGCACTCGATCCGGCCAGCCGTGGCCGGCTCAACGCGCTGTACATGACCAGCATTTTCCTGGGCGGTGCCGTGGGTTCGGCGGTGGCCAGCGCTGTCTACGCGCAGTTCGGCTGGAGCGGCGTGGCACTGGCGGGCGCCACGTTGCCTGCCTTGGCGCTGCTGGCATTCCTGATGGTTTCGCGCAAAGGCTGATCAGCGCCCCAAAGGCAGCGCCATGCCGATCAGCGCGAACAGACTGCCACAGCAACGGTTGAAGCCCCTGCCGCCCTTGGCCAGCCAGGGGCGGATGCGAAACGCCAGGCGTGCCAGCAGCCATTCGACCAGGCATTCCACGCAGGCGAAGGTCGCCGCCAGCACCACGAACTGCATCGTCAACCCCCGGTTCGGGTCGATGAACTGGGGCAGGAAGGCACCATAGAACAGCAGGACCTTCGGGTTGGCCACGGCCGAGAGCAGGCCCTGGCGGAACAGGCCGGCATTGCTCAGGCTCGCCTTGGCTTCAAGTGGTTGCAGATGCAACGCCGGCGTGCGCCATAGCTGAATGCCCAGCCATACCAGGTAGGCGCCGCCCACCCACTTCATCACGCTCAACAACGACGCCGAGGCCAGCAACAGCGCGCTCAGGCCAAACAGGGTGAGGGCGATCAGGGCCGTGAAGCCCACGCCGCCGCCAATGATCGTGAACAGCGTGCGCCTGGCGCCATAGAGCGCGCCATGGGTGAGCGCCAGCAAGCTGTTGGGGCCTGGAGTCAACGACAGGCCGATGCAGGCAAGCAGGTAGATGAGCCAGGTATCGAGTGCCATGAGAGGTGCCTTGGGGGTTTTCAGGGCGCCAGTATGAAACAGGTCGCTGCCGACACAGCGTATGATCTGGTCATTTCATGGTGATATCTGGACGCTCTGCATGACCCCCGACTTGCGCCTGCTGATCTTGCCTTTGCCTGAGTTCGCCCTGCTGCCCCTGGGCGCCTTTCTCGACAAGCTGCGTTTTTCCGCCGATGACGAAGACTACAGCCGCCAGCGCTACTGCCACTGGCGCGTACTGGGGCTGGACGGGCAGCCGGTACCGTCGAGCAGCGGCGCGGTGCTGCAGGTGGAGGTGACGCCGGAACAGGTCGAGTGGCGCGAGTTCGACTACCTGGTGGTGTTCGGCGGGCGCAACGCCTGCGCAACGGCGGTGCTGGCCCCTGCGTATCGGGCCTTGCTCAGGCGTGCGGTGAAGGCCGGGGTGAAGCTGGTCGGCGTCGACAATGCCGCCTTCCTGCTGGCAGCTTGCGGTTTGCTGGATGGATACAAGGTAGTGGTGCACTGGCGCCACGAGGCCGAGTTCCGGGCCAGCTTCCCACATGTACAGGTACTGACCGAGCAGTTGTACTGCTTCGACGGCCCTCGCATTACCTGCGCGGGCGGCACTGCGGCCATCGACCTGGCGGTGGAACTGATCGCGCGCGCCTGTGGCCGGGCCAGGGCACTCAAGGGGTTGGCGGACATGCTGGTGGACGAAAGCCGTGACAGCCGCCACGCCCTGCGTTCACTGGAGGCAGGGCCGGGGCAGGGGCGCCAGGTGCAGCGTGCCCTGGCATTGATGCGCCATCACCTGGCGGCGCGGCTGTCCATCGAACAGCTCGCGGCAGAGCTGGGCATCAGCCGGCGTCAGCTCGACCGGCAGTTCCAGGCCAGTCACGGCATGAGTGCCAAGGCCTGGTGGCAGGAAATGCGCTTGCAGCAGGCGCGGTGGCGGTTGCTCAACTCGAGCCACAGCCTGGCGCAAATCGCCGACGAGGTGGGGATGGGGGATGCCAGTTACCTGGGCAAGTGGGTGAAGCGGCGGTTCGGTTGCACGGCGTTGGCGTTGCGCAGGGAGCGATAGAGGCAAGGCTGTGCCTTGCGTTCGCCAGCAAGGCTGGCTGCTATGGGTTGCAGGCGGTCTGTTTGTTGTAGGCGCCAGCTTTGCTGGCGAAAAGGGTAACACCTACTGCGGAGTACCGAACAACCCCGTCCAGTAGATCCCGGCATCACTCTTCGGGTCGATCGCATACGCTGCCCCCAACTCGCGGTAATCCGGGTTCATCAGCGTCGCGCAATGCCCGGGGCTGGCCAGCCAGCCATCGACCACCTTGCCCGCAGTGTCGCGCCCGGCGGCGATGTTCTCGCCGATCTGCCGGTACAGGTAGCCGGCCAGCTCGGCGCGATCACCGGGAGTGCGGCCATCACGGTCGATATGGTCGAAGTAGTTCTGGTTGGCCATGCTGCGCGTGTGGTTGGCGGCCACACCCGCCAGCGTGTTGTTCCAGGCCAGCGCCGGGGCGGCGGGGAAGGGCTGGCCGCCGCACTGGCGTGGCACGTTGCGCGCGGCGTTGATCGCCTGCAACAGCTTCTGCCCCTCGGCCTGCCAGTCGCCCAGGCGGCCGCTGAGCAGCGGCCGGGCCAGGACGATGCGCCAGTCGCGCCCTTCCTGGCTGACACCGATATCGACGAACTGTGGGTCGAGCACGACCTGGCAGAAGCTTTCCTCGATGGCCCTCATCGCCGCCTGGGCATCGCGCGGGCCGCTAAGGCTGATGGCCTGGACGTTGACCATGGGGTAGGCGGCGCGGCTCATGGCCTGTTGCAGGTCGCGGGTGCCCTCCGGCGACAGTGCCAGGCGGGTGTCGCTGTTAAGCGGCGGCAGTTCCAGTGAGGCTTCGCCACCGCAGCGCTGGGCCTGGCTGCGATAGACATTGATCGTATCGATCAGTTGCGCTTCCTCGCCGGTAAAGGCCAGGGCACTGGTCGAGGCCAGCAGCGACAGGCCGAAGAGGCAGGCAACGGATGACAGGACGCGCATGTGGATCTCCCTATGACTGGCAGCGCCGGGGTGCAAGCCGGTCCGCGCTGCTCATCCTACACAAGCGCACGGGTTTTGACCCGGCCCTGTGCAGTGCGGCAAAGGGGCAATAGACCGTCGATGATGGCAAAAGTGCGGTCACTTGATAAGTATTCGCATGTCCGGCCTATCTGGCCAGCGCCTGATTCGGCTTGTAGAACAGGAAATGGGTGGTCTCGGCGGTCTTGCGGTAGGTCTTGGCCCAGTCGGGGCTCACACTGCGGTCGTGGAAGTACAGCGCACCATCGGTGGAGTCCTTGAGCTGCTGGTTGAGGGCCTTGCGTGCAATTTCCTTGGCCACTGCATAGCGTTCCTCTTCCTCCACCTGGTCGGGACGCCCGTCACACCACCAGGAGAACTGGCAGCTCTTGCTTTCCACACCCTGCTTGACCACTGCGCAGATGCTATCGGGGAAGCCATCGTGGCCCAGGCGGTTGAGCACCACGCTGGCCACGGCGCTCATGTCCTGGGCGTCGGTACCTTTCGCTTCCCAGTAGAGGGTGCGGGCCAGGCAGGTGATGCTGTCGTCCATGGGGGCCTGCCCGGCCGGGTCGACCGCCTGTACCTCGCCCGGGCTGAGTTTTTCCTGCTGCTTGGGGGGCGGCGCGTCCTCGACGACTTTTTCCTCGAGTTTGTGCGCCTTGTCCTCGGCCACGGCGGCCTTCTGGTTGTCGGCCGCGCCGAGAGAGCCTGCGAGCAGGGCCTGGAGCAAGCCGAGGCACATCCAGAGTGGGCGCATGGTCGAGGTCTCGCAGGGTGGGTTGCCTGTGAGTCTAGCCGTGCGTGTTCAATTCAGCGTCAGGCTCAGCACCAGGGGCAGGGTCACGGCGGCTGCCACGGTCTGCAGGGCGATGATGGTCGCCATCAGGGGCGCGTTGCCGCCCATTTGCCGGGCCATCACATAGGACGACGAGGCGGTTGGCAGCGCCTGGAACAGCACTGCCACCACCGCGGCCTGGCCGCCCAGCCCGAACAGCCGGCACAGGCCCCAGGCGGTCATGGGCATCACCAGGAACTTGAACAGCGACGCGGCCAGCAGCGGTTTGGCCTGCTGGCCCAGGCGCGCACCGCCCAGCGCCGCGCCCACGCACAACAGTCCAAGGGGCAAGGCAGCCTGGCCGAGCGCTTTCACCGTGGGTTCCAGCCCTGCGGGCAGGCCCAGGCCGCTGACCCGCAGCAACAGGCCACCGGCGCAGCCGACGATCAGCGGGTTGGCGAAGATCGCCCGGAGCACCGTGGCCGGTGAACTGTGGCGGGCACTGAAACGAGCGAACACCAGCACGCAAAGCAGGTTGACCAGGGGCACGATGGCGGCGTTGGCCACCGCCGCCAGGGCAATCCCGGCGCTGCCGTAGAGGCCGGCGGCCAGGGTGGCGCCGATGTAGTTGTTGAAGCGCACGCCGCCTTGGAACACCGAGGTGAAATCGGCGCCATCGTGGCTCGCCGCCCCCTGGTAGAGCACCAGCAGCAGGGCTACGAGCAGGGTGGAGAGCATCAGTACGCCGACCATGCCCAGCACCGGCACGCCATCGAGGTTGGCGGTGGTCAGGCCGTGGAGGAACAGCGACGGTAGCAGCACGTAATAGCTCAGGCGCTCGGCGCCGGGCCAGAAACTTTCGGCGAGAAAGCCGCGTACCCGCAGCCAGGTTCCCAGGGCAATGAGCAGGATGATCGGCACGAGGGTGGTCAGCAGCAGCGCAAGCATGGGCGTGGGTCCGTGGTCGGTTACGGACACAGCCTAGCGGGGAGTGTGCGTTGGAAAAAACGTTGTTTTCTGCAGGGAGTGATGAGGATAACTGCATGGTGCCAAACGATGAGGGAGCCGGCACGCCGGCTCCCGCACAGTCACATGACGTGAATCAGACGCTTTCGAGGTGGCGGATGGCCGCTTTCAGGCGTTCTGCCGGCTGGTGCTGGTGGACGATCTCCGGCGCCTTGCGCACGCGGCCGTGCTGGTTGACCCAGTGACCGTTGGTGAAGTAGCGGTAGCTGGCGGTGCCGTTGTTCCAGCCGGTATCGAGCAGGCCTTGCAGGTGGAAGGTCTGGGCGATCTGGCTGAGCGGGCCGCTAGGGCTACCGTCCAGGTGCAGGATGATCGAGTGGCTGCTGGGCGGTGCGAACAGCAGTTCACTGTACTTGCCCCATACGTTGGCATGGAAGACCTGTACCGGATGGGTGGTCTGTATGACGGTGGCCTTGCCGGTGACCTTCTTCGACACGGTGTTCACAATCAGGTCGAGAGTCAGGTTCGGCGCGCCGAGCGAGCCGTTGCTGACGTTCAGGCGGGTATGGAACAGTCCGATGGTCATGCTGATTCTCCTTGTTGTCTGCTCAGGCTTTCTTGGCGGCCTTGGAGGCCGGGCTCTTGGTCGAGGCGAGGGCTTGGTCCAGAGCCTTGCCCACGGCGCCGCTGGCGAGTTGCTTGAGCTGGGCCACGTCACCGGTGGCGATAACAGCCTCCAGGGTGGCGGTGTGCAGTTCGGTCGACAGGTCGACATTCGCTAGCGTCTGGACACGCTTCGGATCAAGCACGACCGGTACATTGTCCACCTCGATCCAGCGCTGGCCGTTGTAATAGCGGTAGTTGGCCGTACCTTTCTGCCAATCTTGGTCGAGCAATGCCTGCAGTTCGAACTGCTCCGGCGAGTTAGCATGCGGACCACCGTGGTTGCCGCGCACCGTCAGCAGGATCTTGCCTTCGCTTGGCGGCTGCACGGTGAGGTAGCTGTAGGTGCCCCAGACATCCAGGCTCAGGTCCAACGGTGGGTTGGTGGCCTGGGTGATCGTCGCGTGACCGTTGACGCTCCGGTCTGGCGTGTAGACCAGCAGGTCCAGCTGCAGGCGCGGGGCGCCTGGCGCGTTGGTGCCGATCAGGTAGGACACCGGGAAGAGGCCTTCCGACGGTGCGAGCAGCGATTCAGACATGATTGCCTCCATTGCATTCAATGAGTGAAGAACGGTTATGTCAGCTGGCGCAGGCGGTAGGAGGGGAGAGCGTTCGAGCTGGCTTGCGCTCGAAAGGCCGTCGGGCTACGTCATGAGAACGGGCCGACGGGTGCGAGAGGCTGTTGGCAGCCAACTTGGGCAACCCATCCGTGGTATACGGGCCGCCTGCCTGGCAGCCCGCTTGAGTTAAGCAGGCCCGGCAGGCGGTGATGGCTTTTTTGCATTATCTCCGACGAGTGGCTCAGCGCTTTTTGTCGCGCATGGCCACGAAGCTGCGGCGCATATCGCTGGCCCAGCCATCGAGCACCGGCTTGACGTCGTTCAGGGTCAATTGCGTGGTGTCGTTCTCCAGCTCTTTACCGCTGCCCTTGCGCACCACCTGGGCCAGCACCTTCTGGTTGGCACCGTCGAGGAAGGCGGCCTCAACGGCGATGTCGACGTCCTGGTCGCGGCCACCGGCGGCGGTGTTGACCGCCGCGGCCACCAGGGCGATGGGGATCACTTCGTAGGGCTTGAGGCCCTCGGTGCTGGTGGACACTGCGGTGATCGCCGGGCGCACCACGATGGTGTTCGGGCCGGGCTCCTTGACCAGGGTGAGCACGCTGCCCAGTTCCCGGCGCATGGCGTCGTTGAAGTAGCGGGTGATCTCCTGCAGGGTCTGCGCGGAGATCACGTTGGTTGGCTGCGGCTTGGGATAGAACTGGCTCGGCTCGATGAACACCTTGGTGTACTGGCTGGCCTTGATGTCTGGGTCGACCCAACGCATCACCGGTGCGCCTGAAATACTTTCAGCGGGCTTGAGGCGGCTGTAGTCCTTGAGAAAGCCGGAATAGTCCTTGGGGTCGACTCGGTTGCTGGAACAGGCGACCAGGGCCAGCAGGGCGGCGCACAACAGGGTGGTGCGAGGCAGGTGCATCATGATGGCGGGTTCCGTGAGGGGGATGGCCAGAACAACGCTAGCAGGTGCTTGGCGGATGGCCAGCGCCCTTTGCTCGCACAACCGTTGCAGGCGAACCCGGCGCAAGCGGGCCTCTAGACCGGCGTTGGGGCTGTTCGCCAGCAAGGCTGGCTCCTACAGGGGCTTGCGCGCTTCAGCCTAACGCCTCGCGCAGCCGGTACCAAAGCATCCCCAGGGCCAGCAACGGCGAGCGCAGGGCCTTGCCGCCGGGGAAGGTCAGGTGCGGCACGGCGCTGAACACATCGAACCCGTAACTGTGCTCGGTGGCGATAGCCTCGGCCAGCAGTTTCGCGGTCCAGTGGGTGACGTTCAGGCCATGCCCGGAGTAGCCCTGGGCATAGTAGACGTTGGGGTGCTGGCCCAGGCGGCCGACTTGGGGGAAGCGGTTGGCGGTGATGCCGATCATGCCGCCCCACTGGTAGTCCAGGCGCACGTCGGCCAGTTGCGGGAATACCCTGAGCACCTTGGGCCGCATGTAGGCGCCGATATCCTTCGGGTCGCGCCCGGAGTAGTGGCAGGCGCCACCGAACAGCAGGCGGTTGTCGGCGGTCAGGCGGTAATAGTCCAGGCCGACCTTCTGGTCGCACAGCGCCATATGCTGTGGGATCAGGCTGCGGGCGAGCGGCTCAGGCAGCCGCTCGGTGGCCACCACGTAGCTGCCCGCGGGCAGCACCTTGCCGCTCAGGCGCGGTTCCAGCTCATCCAGATGAGCGTTGCAGCCCAGCACCAGGCTCCGGGCACGGACCTTGCCCCGTGCGGTGTGCAAGGTCACGGTGCTGCCGTGCTCGATGCGCAGCACCGGGCTTTGCTCGAAGATCCGCACACCCAGGCCATGGGCCGCACGGGCTTCGCCCTGGACCAGGTCGAGCGGGTGCAGGTGCCCGGAGCCCATGTCCACCAGGCCGCCGGCGTACAGGTCACTGGCGACGATCTCATGCATGCGCCCGGGTTCGACCAGGCGCGTCTCGTGGCGATAGCCGAGCTCGGCCAGGTCACGCTGTTCCTCCTCGAAGGCGGCGAACTGCGCCGGGGTATTGGCCAGTTCGCAGAAGCCCCAGCGCAGGTCGCAGTCGATGCCGTATTGTTCGATGCGCCGGGCGACCAAGGCCACTGAGTCGATACCCGCCTGCTTCAGGTAGCGCACGCCATCCTGGCCGACATGCCGGGCAAAACCTGTTACGTCATGGCCGATCCCTCGGATCAGCTGGCCACCGTTACGCCCGCTGGCGCCCCAGCCGATGCGCCGGGCCTCCAGCAGGATTACCGACAGGCCGCGCTCGGCCAGTTCCAGGGCGGCATTGACGCCGGTCAGGCCGCCGCCGACCACGCACACGTCGGCTTGCAGGTCCTGGTCGAGCACGGGATAGAGGGTGCTCCGTCGCGCGCTCGCGGCGTAGTAGGAGGCGGTGTGTTCTGTCATCTGTGGCATGGGTGTGCTCGGCTCAGCGGTTGGACTTGATCTTGCTCCAGGAGCGGGTCATCTGCCGCAGGATCCCGGGGCTTTGCATGGTCGAGACATACAGTTTGTCCAGCACTTCCTGTGGTGGGTAGATCTCGGGGTTGTTCACCAGCGCCGGGTCCATGTCGGCCTGGGCGTCCGGGTTGGCGTTGGCATAGCCGACAGCCTTGCTGACCTTGGCGATCACCTTGGGGTCGAGCAGGTAGTTGATGAAGGCCAGGGCTTGCTCGGGGTTCTTGGCGTCCTTGGGGATGGCCAGCAGGTCGAACCACAGGTTGCTGCCTTCCTTGGGGATGCTGTAGGCGACCTTGACGCCATTGCCGGCCTCTTCGGCGCGGTGCGCGGCCTGCAGCACGTCACCGGAGTAGCCGAAGGCGATGCAGACGTCGCCATTGGCCAGGTCGGAGACGTACTTGGAGGAGTGGAAGTAGGTGATGTAGGGGCGCAGTTCGAGGAAGCGGGCCTCGGCTTGCCTGTAGTCGTCGGCCTTCTCGCTGCGTGGGTTCATGCCCAGGTAGTTGAGCATGGCCGGGTACAGTTCGTCAGGCGAGTCCATGAACGCCACGCCGCATTGCTTGAGCTTCTTGAGGTTCTCAGGCTCGAACAGCACCGCCCAGGAATCGATCTTCTCGATACCCAGCACTGCCTTGACCTTGTCGACGTTGTAGCCGATGCCGTTGGTACCCCACAGGTACGGCACGGCGTACTGGTTGCCCGGGTCGTTCTGCTCGAGCTGCTTGAGCAGTTTCGGGTCCAGGTGCCGCCAGTTCGGCAGTTTGCTGCGGTCCAGCGCCAGGAACGCGCCGGCCTGGGCCTGGCGGGCGAGGAAATGGTTCGAAGGCACCACCACGTCATAGCCGGTGCGCCCGGCCAGCAGTTTGCCTTCGAGGGTCTCGTTGGAGTCGAACACGTCATAGACCACCTTGATCCCGCTACTGGCCTGGAAGTCGGCCAGCGTGGTGTCACCGATGTAGTCGGTCCAGTTGTACACGCTCACCGTCGGCTGGGCGTGCGCGGCGGCACAGAACAGCAGAGCAAAGGTTGCGGGGATCAGGGTTTTCGGATGACGCATGTCGACACCTCGTTGGTCTTTTTCTTGGTCGTGGTATTAACGATGGATCGGTGTGGCGGCGTTCGTTGCAGGAGCGGCTTCAGCCGCGATGCAGGCAACGCGGTGCTGGCACCCGCTTCGCGGGTGATCGCGGCTGAAGCCGCTCCTGCAGCGGTCGTTCAAATCAATCAGGGATCACACGCTCAGCAGCAGAAACTCCCGCTCCCACGAGCTGATCACCCGCTTGAAGTTCTCGTGCTCGGCGCGCTTGACCGCGACGTAACCCTGGACGAACTGCTGCCCCAGGTACTCGCGCACCACCTCGCAATCCTCCATGTGCTGCAGCGCGTCCTCGATGGTGATCGGCAGGCGCAGGTTGCGCCGCTCATAGGCACGCCCCTGCACCGGCGCGCTCGGCTCGATCTTCTCGACCATGCCGATGTAGCCGCACAGCAGGCTCGCGGCGATCGCCAGGTACGGGTTGGCGTCGGCGCCGGGCAAGCGGTTCTCCACCCGCATCGCCTCGGGGCTGGAGGTGGGTACGCGCAGGCCGGCGGTGCGGTTTTCCTCACCCCACTCGACATTCACCGGCGCTGAGGTGTCGGGCAGGAAACGGCGGAACGAGTTGACGTTGGGCGCGAACATCGGCAGCAGCTTGGGGATGTACTTCTGCAGGCCGCCGATGTGATGCAGGAACAGCTCGCTCATGCTGCCGTCGTCGTTGGCGAAGATCGGCTTGCCGGTGGCGATGTCGACCACGCTCTGGTGCAGGTGCATGGCACTGCCGGGCTCGTCGGTGATCGGCTTGGCCATGAAGGTGGCGGTGACGTTGTGCTTGAGCGCCGCCTCGCGCAGGGTGCGCTTGAACACGGTGATCTGGTCGGCCAGGTCGAGGGCGTCGCCGTGGCGGAAGTTGATCTCCATCTGCGCCGGGCCGTCCTCGTGGATCAGCGTGTCCAGGTCCAGGCCCTGGATCTCGCACCAGTCGTAGACGTCCTCGAACAGTGGGTCGAATTCGTTGGCAGCGTCGATGGAGAACGACTGACGACCGCTTTCGGCACGGCCCGAACGGCCCAGCGGCACTTGCAGCGGCAGGTCCGGGTCTTCGCAGCGCTGGGTGAGGTAGAACTCCATTTCCGGCGCGACGATCGGCTGCCAACCTTTGTCGGCATACAGCTTGAGCACCTTCTTCAGCACGTTGCGCGGCGACAGCTCGATGGGGTTGCCCTGCTTGTCGAAGGTGTCGTGGATGACGATCGCGGTCGGTTCGATGGCCCAGGGGATCTGGTACACCGCCGTGGGGTCGGGGCGGCAGACCATGTCGATGTCGGCGGCGTCGAGCAAGCTGTAGTAGATGTCGTCATCGACGTAGTCGCCGGTGACGGTCTGCAGCAGCACGCTCTCGGGCAGGCGCATGCCGCGCTCGTGGAGGAACTTGGCGGTCGGGGCGATCTTGCCGCGGGCGATGCCGGTCAGGTCGCTGATCACGCATTCGACTTCGGTGATCCGGTGTTCTTTCAGCCAGGTGGACAGCTGATCGAAGGGGGCGTTCATACAGACCTCTTGGTTGGGTTGTTGTGCGTCGCTCGCCAGTGGGCACTTCCCACGGGTGACGCTGGGGACTATCTTGGGCGCAGCCCGCGAGGGCGATCTATCCACTTTCTTCGCCGTTGAATGCACCAAAAGAGTGCAATAGGACAGTGCGTGACAACGCCAAACGCCTTGCAAGTCCAGGACTTCCGTACCACCGATGTGACCGAGCAAACCCGCGCCACCCCTGGTTGGCAGCAGCAGTACCGGCAGATGTCCCCGGGGCATTTCAATGGCCAGCTGCGCTGGTTGGGGCTGGAGGGCGTGGAGGTGTACGAAGAGCGCCTCAATACCCGGGTCGAACAGTTCTTCCGCGCCCCCAGCGGCGCGCTGGCGTTCTGTTTCGACCGCAGCGAAAACAGCCTCTACCTGCTCAATGAAGACAGCCGCAACATCTGGATCACGCCCGAGAACTACCAGGAGGTGGCGGTGGTGTTCGATCAGCCGTTCCTGGCCAACCATGGCCTGGATGTAGAGCGCCTGCGCGGGTTGTTCATGGTGCCGCTGGCCTGCCAGCAGAACGCCCTGTTCGGTAATTGGCTGAGTGCTACGCTCACCCGCCTTGGCCAGGCCGATTGCCCGCTGGAGGGTAGGGCGCTGGCCGAGCAGTTGCTGGAGGACTGCCTGTTCATCCTCGACAATGCCGGGCAACGTTTGCCGCGCGAGGCGCTGGGGCGGCGTGACGAAGCGCGGGCGATCATGCGCCGGGTCAGCGAATGGGCCGCCGACTGCCCTGACGAAACCCTCAACCTGGTGGCGTTGGCCAAGGTCGCCAATGTGTCGGTTCGCCAGTTGCAGCAGGCGTTCAAGGGCTTTACCGACATGCCGCCGGCGCTTTGGTTGCGGCTGCGCCGGCTCAATGGCGCACGGCGCGACCTGCTGTCAGGCGATGCGACCGTGGCCGAGGTGGCCATGCGCTGGTCGTTCTGGCACTTGGGGCGGTTCTCCGACAGCTACCGGCAGTTGTTCAGGGAGCTGCCGAGTGAAACCCTCAGGCGAGGGCGCGGGCAGTAGCTGCGATTGGCTCGATGCCCGGTCATCGCGATGGCGGCCTCAGTTACGATCCAGCCACACGGTTTGCGCATTGGTGAACTCACGCACCCCAAAGTGCGACAGCTCGCGCCCGAACCCGCTCTTCTTTACGCCACCGAACGCCACGCGGGGATCGGAGGCACAGTAGCCGTTGATGAACACGCCACCGGTGTCCAGCGCCTCGGTCATGCGCTCGGCCAGGGCATAGTCGGCGGTGTAGATGGTCGAGGCCAGGCCGAACTCGCTGTCGTTGGCCAGTTCCACCGCATGATCGGCGTCACGGGCGCTGATGATCGCTGCCACCGGGCCGAACAGCTCTTGCTTGAACGCCGTCATCTCAGGGGTGACATTGGCGAACACGGTCGGTGCGTAGAAGTTGCCCACGCCTTCGAGTTTGTGCCCGCCCAGCAGCAAGGTGGCGCCTTCGGCCAGCGTGGCCTGGACCTGGCCGTCGAGCTCGTCGCGCAGGTCGTAGCGGGCCATCGGGCCGATATAGGTGGCGTCCTTAAGCGGGTTGCCGACGGTCAGCGCTCGGGTGGCTTCGACGAACTTCTCGGTGAACGCCTCGACGATGCTTTCTTCGACGATCAGGCGTTTGGCCGCGGCGCAGACCTGGCCGGTGTTCTGGTAGCGGCCGATCACCGCCGCTTTGACCGCAGCATCGAGGTCGGCATCGGCCAGCACGATGAACGGGTCGGCCCCCCCCAGCTCCAGCACGCACTTCTTCAAGGCAGCACCCGCCTGGGCGCCTATGGCCATGCCGGCGCGCACGCTGCCGGTCAGAGTGATGGCGGCGATGCGCGGGTCGTTGATGGCGCGGGTGACGCCTTCGGGGGTGACGTTGAGCACCTCGAACACGCCTTCAGGCAGGCCGGAGCGCTTGAACAGGTCGGCCAACAGGTAGGCGCTGCCCATCACGTTGGGGGCATGCTTGAGTACATAGGTGTTGCCGGCCAGCAGGGCCGGGACGGCGCCACGCAGCACCTGCCAGAGCGGGAAGTTCCATGGCATCACGGCGAGGATCGGGCCGAGCGGGCGGTACTCGATGCGGGCTTTATCGATCTGGGTCGGCTCGGGGGCGAGCATCGCCGGGCCGTGCTCGGCGTACCACTGGCACAGGCCGACACACTTGCTGACTTCACCACGGGCCTGGGTGATCGGCTTGCCGATCTCGCGGGCGATCATCTGGGCGAAGGCTTCGGCATTGGCTTGCAGGGCCTGCGCCAGGGCGAGCAGGTATTCGCTGCGCTGACCCAGCGACACCTTGCGCCACTGGCCATAGCCCACCTTGGCGCGTTGCAGCGCCGCTTCCAGTGCGGCGTCGGTGTCGAAGGCGTAGTGACCGATCTGTTCGCCGCTGAAGGGGTCGACGGAGATGGCGTGGGTCAGGCTGCTGATCTCGCTCATGGCAGGACGCTCATTGTTCTAAAGGGGTGGGCCCAGACTAGAGGTGGCGCGTTTTAATGAAAACTGAATAATACTGAGCGAAACATTCACGTTTGGAGAATGATTGTGGACCTGGTGCAACTCGAGATGTTCAAGGCCGTGGCCGAGCACGGCAGCATCAGCGCTGCCGCACAGCATATCCATCGGGTGCCGTCGAACCTGACCACCCGCATCAAGCAGCTGGAAGAGGACCTGGGGGTCGAGCTGTTCATCCGCGAGAAGAGCCGGCTGCGCCTGTCGCCTGCCGGGTGGAACTTCCTGGAATACACCCGGCGCATCCTCGACCTGGTGCACGAGGCGCGCCTGACGGTGGCCGGCGAGGATCCGCAGGGCACCTTCGCCCTGGGTTCGTTGGAAAGTACGGCGGCGGTACGCATTCCGGCGCTGCTGGCGGCCTACAACCAGCGCTACCCCAAGGTCGACCTGGATCTGTCCACCGGGCCCTCGGGGACCATGCTCGAAGGGGTGTTGTCCGGGCGGCTGGTCGCCGCCTTCGTCGATGGCCCGGTGCTGCACCCGACCCTCGAGGGCATGCCGGTGTTCGAGGAGGAAATGATGGTCATCGCGCCGCTCAACCACCCCCCGGTGACCCGCGCCCGCGACGTCAACGGCGCGAGCATCTATGCCTTCCGTGCCAACTGCTCGTACCGCCATCATTTCGAAAGCTGGTTCGTTCATGACCAGGCCGTGCCGGGCAAGATCCACGAGATGGAGTCCTACCACGGCATGCTCGCCTGCGTCAGTGCCGGCGCAGGGCTTGCCATGATGCCGCGCAGCATGCTCGACAACATGCCGGGTTGCAGCACGGTGAGCGCCTGGCCGATGGCGGAGGATTTTCGCTACCTGAAGACCTGGCTGGTGTGGCGGCGTGGGACGGTATCGCGCAGCTTGAGCATGTTCATCAAGTTGCTTGAAGAGCGTCGCGACGCAGCCTTGTAGGAGCGGCTTCAGCCGCGATGCACGGACTAACGGCGCGCAGATGTGCGAACGACGGCGCCTGGAAATTATCCAAACTGTGTAGACCATCCCCCAGAGGGAGGAATGCACCATGCGTACCCATCACTACGGCCTGTGCGCGGCACTGATGCTGGCCCTGGCCATGCCCTGGACCCTGGCGGCCGCCGCCGACCTCAATGCCCCGATCGACCCACAAGGCGTGCAGCTGCAACCCCAGCAACAGAACGGCATCCGCTACCTGCAGGGTGGCATCGGCCAGGATGAAGCCAACGCCCTGCGTCGTACTCAAGGTTACGATTTGCACATCACCCTTTCCATCGGCCGCGATGGCCAGTTCCAGAGCGGTGCCACGGTGGATATCCAGTCGGCCCAGGGGCAGCCGGTATTGACCTTGCAGGATGTTGGCCCGCTGATCTTCGTGCAATTGCCACCGGGACACTACCGGGTAACGGGCACAGCTGATGGCCAGACCTTGCAGCAACTGGTGGCGGTGGATGGCAAGACGCCTGCCAGGGTAGACCTGAATTGGCATTGATTTGGCGTTGATTTGACAGGAGTACAAATGTTCTCTTTGGGTTGGCTTGGGGGGTGGTTCGCCGGCAAGTCGGCCCCTACAAGGGGGGTAGCATGAGTACTGAATCGTGTTTGCAGGCGCTGTGCGAGGGGTACACCGTGATTCCCGGTGTGCTGGCGCCGCTGCAAATCGCATTGCTGCGCTGTGCCATCGACGACCTACAACCGTTCCACTGGGACTACCAAGGGCTGCTGGAACACTACAAGTGCGTCTTCAACCGCGATCCGTTGTGGTTGCCGTTTCTCGACCTGCCACCGTTGATAGAGCTGGCTGAAGCCGCGCTGGGCGCCGATTGCCACGTGATTGGCCAGACGGCATGGCGCAGCCACCCCGGCTACCCTGGCCTGGGGTTGCACCTGGATCACCTGCCCATGGAGTTGCCCGAGTGGCTGAGCAGCCTGCAACGGTTCACCCAGCCCATGCAGATACTCACCGCGCAACTCTATCTCTGTGATATCGACCTGACACTGGGGCCGACCTGGGTCGTGCCTGGCAGTCATCATGCGGGCCGTGCGCCCAGGTCGGGTGAAGACACCTGGCAGGGGCAGGGTGCCGTGCCCATCCTCTGCAAGGCCGGTGACGCGCTGGTCTTTCGCAGCGATTGCTGGCATGCCGGTGGCGCCAACCGCAGCAACGGGCAAATTCGCGACATGCTCCAGGTGCACTATGGCCGGCGGATGGTGGCGCAGAAGTTTTCCCCTTACCTCAACTGGCACTTCAACCCCGAAGTGCTGGCGGCGGCTACGCCAAGACAACGCAGGTTGCTGGGCGAGCATGTGGAGTCGGAATACGATTGAACCTGCGAATGGGACGGACTGTCTTTCATCAATAGTGGCAAAACACTTCAACTTTGAGATTATTCAGACAATAATCGAAAAATTATTACCACTTGTGACCCGGTGGGGGCGTGTCGGGTCGCACGTGCACAACGAGGGGCTGAAGCCCCCGCTTGCCACAGGCCAGGAAGGCAATGGCCTGTTCGTGAAGACCATCAGGAGAAGTCATTGATGAAAACCCGTCTCGCCGCTTCCTTGGCAGCCGCCGTGCTGGCTTTCGCCGGGGCCAACCTGGCCCAGGCCGCGCAGGTTTCCGGTGCCGTAGGCGCTACAGGCCAAGGCGACATGACCTACCGCATAGGCCTGTCGTTCGACTGGGACAAGAAGTGGTTGGAAAGCAACACCGGCTACGTGACCGGTTACTGGGACGCCGCGTACACCTATTGGGAAGGGGGGGATGCCAGCGGTGCTCACTCGCTGTCGCTGAGCCCAGTGTTCGTCTACGAGTTCAGCGGCTTCACCTACACCCCGTTCATCGAGGCCGGCATCGGCCTGGCGGCGTTCTCCAAGACCGACGTGGGCGACCAGCGCATGGGCTCGTCGGTCAACTTCGAAGACCGTATCGGCTTTGGCCTGAAACTGCCGGCCGACCAGAAGATCGGCCTGCGCGCCATGCATTACTCCAACGCCGGCCTCAAGCAGCCGAACGACGGCATCGAGTCGTACTCGCTGTTCTACAGCAAGGGCTTCTGAACCCACACCTGACCCTGTAGGAGCCAGCCTTGCTGGCGAACCGCGGTGGCCCGGTTCGCCAGCAAGGCTGGCTCCTACAGGGTGTGTGTTTGCGTCAGCGCGCGGCCTTGATCGCCAGCACGTTGCACAGCGGGTGCTCCAGCACATGCGCCGTGGTGCCACCGAGGAACGTCTGCATGGCGTCGTGCCGGTGGTTGCCCATGACGATCACATCCACCCGGCTCTGGGCAATGTAGTGGGCGATCGCCTTGATCGCCGGCCCTTCGAGAAAATGCCGGCGCTCCAAGGCAATTTCATGATGATCGCCCAGGCGGTTGAAGGCTGCCCGCTGGGCCACGCGCACGCTGCCGTCGAACCCAGGCATGGTCACCGTGCCGGCACCGAAGTCGGCGATATGGGTCCTGGCTGCGTCGCAGACGTGCAGCAAGTGCAGTTCGGCGTTGCATTGCAGGGCCAGGGCATGGGCGCTGTGGATCACCTGTTCGTCCAGGTGTTCGCCGGCGCCATGGCTGTTGAGGTCGACCGCGGCGGCGATTTGGCGCGGCAGGGGCAGGCGGATATCGCTGACCAGGTGCACGGCCACCGGGCTATCCTTGAGCAGTTGCCAGTCCAGGGGTGTGACCAGCAGGCGCTTGAGCACGGGTTCGTGCTGCACGTCCTTGACCAGCAGGTCGCAGCCCAGGCGTTCGACTTGCTCGATGACACTGCTCAGTGGGTCGCGGGTCAGCAGCAATTCGGTCGAGACATCCAGCCCGCTGTCGCGCAGTTGCTCCGCCGCGTCCGCGAGCCACTGGCGATTGTCGTCGAGCAGGCGTTCACGCTCACGGCTGTCAGCCATCAGGCCGAAGGTATCGACATCGTCGACGAAGATATTGATATCCAGCAGGGCGCCGCTGGATTCGGCCAGCGCCGCCGCCCGTTGCAAGGCAGGGCTGTAGCGCATCTGCGGGCCGAGCATGACGAACAACCGCTTGAACTGGCTCATCGCACACCTCCACGTGTGGCAGCCCCCCGTTCTTGCCTGGTCTATCTGGCCTTGACCGTGCGTTGCGGCCAGGGTGTCGTCCATTGAGTCTAGTCGGGTACAGCGGGCAAGGCAGGCCCCCACCGTCCAAGGTAGGAGCCAGCCTTGCGGGCGAACCGGCTCACAGCGGGTAGTGCTTCAACTCCCGCGCGATCAGCATGCGCTGGATCTCGCTGGACCCTTCGTAGATCTGGGTGATCCGCGCGTCCCGGTAGTATTTCTCTACCGGGTAGTCTTCCAGATACCCATACCCCCCATGCACCTGGATAGCCATGGAGCACACCCGCTCGGCCATCTCCGAGGCGAACAGCTTGGCCTGCGAGGCCTCCGACAGGCACGGCTTGCCCGCCGTGCGCAGGCGCGCGGCATGCAGGATCAGCAACCGCGCGGCATTGACCTGCACCTGCATATCGGCCAGCAGGTTGGCGATGCTCTGGTGTTCGTTGATCGGCTTGCCGAACTGAATGCGGTCACGGGAATAGCCCAATGCCGCCTCGAACGCCGCGCGGGCGATGCCCAGGGCCTGGGCGGCGATACCGATACGCCCACCCTCGAGGTTGGACAGGGCGATGGCCAGGCCCTTGCCGCGCTCGCCAAGCAGGTTGGCAGCCGGGATGTGGCAGTTGTCCAGCGTCACGGCGCAGGTATCGGAGGCGCGGATCCCCATCTTGTGCTCGCTGCGGTCGACCTTGAAGCCCGGGTTGTCGGTGGGCACGAGAAACGCCGACAGGCCTTTCTTGCCCAGCTCCGGGTCGGTCACGGCGAAGACGATGGCCAGCTTGGCCCGGCGCGCATTGCTGACGAACTGCTTGGCGCCATTGATCACCCATTGGCCATCGACCAGCTCGGCGCGGGTACGCAGGTTGTGCGCCTCGGAGCCGGCCTGGGGCTCGGTCAGGCAGAAGCAACCGATCACCTCGCCAGTGGCCAGCCGGGGTAGCCAGGCCTGTTGCTGTTCCGGGGTGCCGTAGGCCAGCAACGGCCCGCAGCCCACCGAGTTGTGGATGCTCATCAGCGCGCCGATGGCGCCGTCGCCGGCGGAGATCTCCTCGACCGCCAGGGCATAGGCCACGTAGTCGGTATAGCTGCCGCCGAACTGCTCCGGGGCGACCATGCCGAGCAGGCCCAGCTCGCCCATCTTGCGCACCACCTCGTCGTCGATCCAGCCGGCCTTCTCCCAGGCCTGGGCATGGGGCGCGATCTCGCCGCGGGCGAAGTCCCGGGCCATGTCGCGGATCATGATCTGCTCTTCGCTCAGTTCAAGGTCTTGCATCTGTGTACTCCCAGGCTCACAGGCCTTCGAAGAATTGGTCGACCCGCTGGGCAGTCAGGCCTGCCAGGGTGGGCGGGTTCCAGCGCGGTTGCTTGTCCTTGTCGATGATCAGGGCGCGTACGCCTTCGATGATATCGCCGTATTCGAACCACTGGCGGTCGATGTGCAGTTCCATGGCGAAGCAGTCATCCAGCGCCAGGCGTCGGCCGCGGCGCAGCAGCTCAAGGGTTACGGCCATGGCCAGCGGCGAGCGGGTCTCCAGCAGGTCGGCGGTATCCAGCGCCCATTGGCGGCTGTCGCCGATGGCCACGGCCCGCAGTTGCTCGAGGATGCTGTTCAGATCGGGCAGGGCGAAGAAGTGATCGATCACCGGGCGCAGTTTTGCCAGTGGCGCGTCTTCCAGCGACTGGGTACCCAGCTTGGCCAGCAGCCCTTGCAGGTCCTTGAGCGGGTTGGCGCCGAACGTCAGGCGATCGAGCCCGTCATCCAGGGCAGTGAGTTTTTCACTGTCCAGATACCAGTCGGCCAGGCCGCAATAGAGGGCATCGGCCGCCTTGACCTGGTTGCCGCTGACACCGAGGTAGATACCCAGCTCGCCCGGCACGCGGGAGAGGAAGTAGCTGCCGCCGACGTCCGGGAAGTAACCGATGCCCACCTCGGGCATGCCCAGCCGGCTGCGCTCGGTGACGATGCGCAGGTCGCAGCCCTGGGCCAGGCCCATGCCGCCACCGAGGGTGAAACCGTCCATCAGTACCAGCATCGGCTTGCGGTAACGGTGGATGCACAGGTCGAGGGCATATTCCTCGACAAAGAAGTCTTCGTGAAGCGTCTCGCCGGCCTTGAAACTGTCGTGCAGCGAGCGGATATCGCCCCCGGCGCAAAAGCCCTTGGGGCCTTCGCCACGTAGCATCACGGCATGTACCTGCGGGTCCAGGGCCCACTGGTCAAGGTGGCGCTGCAGGCTGCGTACCATCTCCAAGGTGAGGGCGTTGAGGCCGGCGGGGCGGTTGAGGGTGAGGTGGCCGATGTGATTGCGGACCTCGGCCAGTACATGATCCGTTGCCGAGGGTTGAGCGTACGCGGTCATCGCGGTCTCCCTGCTTTGTTATTGATTTTCCAAGTGAAGTCCTGGAGTGCGCGGGCGGGTCGCTGGATCCTGTCATGCAAATTTGCCCTGCACAATTGGCAAATCTGCAGGGCTATCCTGCATTTTTGTCGTTCTGCGCATTCCTGGCCCGACGCGGCACTGTAGCAATATGTGCGAGCGGGTTCACCCGCGAAACAGGCACCGCGGTGTCTGGCACCGGCCTTGCCGGTGTGCGCCGGCAAGCCGGCTCCTAGGGGGTTGTCGCAGGGCGCCGGTTGCGTGAGGGCGCTCACCCCGAAGGGTGATAGCCGCTCCAGCGCCCCCATGAAACAATCCCGCCCAGCACTCACCCTGGCGGGGACGACAATAATGAGCAACGCCCAGCTGAACTCACCCGACTGGTACGCCCGCATGGCCCGTGTGGTCGATGCCATCGGCACGCCCGGTTTCGTCGAGGCGCTGTTCGCCGCGCTCAACCAGTTGGCGCCGTGCCAGGCGATCTCGGTGTTCCTCTATCCGCGCAAGGGCCTGCCATCGGCGCTGTTCGCCAGGGACGAAGAGGGCCCCTGGCTGCCCGAGGGCAATGTGCAGAAGTACCTGGATGGCTATTACCTGCTATGCCCGTTCTACCGCGCCTGCATGGACGGTATGCGCGCAGGCTGCTACCGCCTGAGCGATGTCGCTCCCGACCACTTCACGCGTAGCGAGTACTACACCGCGTTCTATCGCCATGCCCACCTGGAAGATGAACTCAACTACCTGGTGCCGCTGGATGAGCAACTGTCCATCGCCGTGGCCCTGGGCAGTACCCGGCGCCTGGGTAGTCGCCAGGTGGCCGAGCTCAAGTGCATCGCCGCCTGGATAGTCGCGGTGGTGCGCCGGCACTGGGGGCACCTGGACGCCGACAACCAAGGCGGGCGCTTCGAGAGCGCGCTGGGGCGGCAGATCAACGCGGCGCTGAACAATTTCGGTTCGTCACTGCTCACCGAGCGCGAGTGTCATATCGCCCAGTACCTGCTGCGCGGTCACTCCACGCGCTCGTTGGCCGAGCGCCTGGGCATCAGCGAAGACACCGTCAAGACCCACCGCAAGCACCTCTACGCCAAGCTCGACATCGCCACCCAGGCCGAGCTGTTCTCACTGTTCATCGCCTCGCTGGCCCAGGCCCAGGAAGGCCTGAGCAAGGACCCGCTGGAAAGCTACCTGCGACGGCGCTGAACCACCGCTTCAGCGCATCCATAAAACGACAATCACCGGCCCGTGCGTGGCCGGAGGGGAGACCTGCGTGCATACGAAAAGCAATTGGCAGCAACGCGCTGCACGGCAACGCTTCATCACCACCGCGTTGATCGACGGGCGCCCGGTCGCGGCCCGCGACGGCGCCACCTTCGCGGCCATCAACCCGGCGACCAACCAGTGCCTGGCCGAAGTCGCCGCCTGCGCCGACAGCGAAGTCGACCTGGCGGTGCGCGCGGCCCGACGCGCGTTCGAGCAGGGGCCCTGGGCCCGCATGGCGCCGGGCGAGCGCAAGCGCGTGCTGGTGCGCCTGGCCGAGTTGATGCTGGCCCACCGCGAGGAGCTGGCGCTGCTCGACTCACTGAACATGGGCAAGCCGGTGATGGACGCCTACAGCATCGATGTACCTGGCGCGGCCCAGGTGTTCGCCTGGTACGGCGAGGCGCTGGACAAGCGCTACGACCAGGTCGCGCCGACCGCCAGCAGCGCCGTGGCGATGATCACCCGCGAGCCGCTGGGGGTGATCGGTGCGGTGGTGCCGTGGAATTTCCCGCTGGACATGGCCGCCTGGAAGGTCGCCCCGGCGCTGGCCGCAGGCAACAGTGTGGTGCTCAAGCCAGCCGAGCAGTCGCCGTTCTCGGCCCTGCGCCTGGCCGAGCTGGCGTTGCAGGCCGGGCTGCCGGAAGGCGTGTTCAACGTGGTGCCGGGCCTGGGTGAAAGCGCCGGGCGCGCCCTGGGCCTGCACCCGGACGTGGACGGCCTGGTGTTCACCGGCTCCACCCAGGTGGGCAAGTACTTCATGCAGTACGCGGCGCAGTCGAACCTCAAGCAGGTGTGGCTGGAGTGCGGTGGCAAGAGCCCGAACCTGGTGTTCGACGACTGCCGTGACCTCGACCTGGCGGCGCAGAAGGCCGCGTTCGGCATCTTCTTCAACCAGGGCGAGGTGTGTTCGGCCAACTCGCGGCTGTACGTGCACCGCTCGATCCATGACGCGTTCGTCGAGCGCCTGGTGCTCAAGGCTCGCGAGTGGCTGCCGGGCGATCCGCTCGACCCGGCCAGCCGCGCCGGAGCCATCGTCGATGCCGCGCAGACCGCGCGTATCGAGGCTGCCATCGGCCAAGCCCGGGAAGAGGGCGCGCGCCTGCTGTGCGGCGGTGAACGCCTGAGCGTGAACGGCTCGCAGAATTTCATCCTGCCGACGATCTTCACCGGTGTGCGTCAGGACATGGCCCTGGCCCGCGATGAAGTCTTCGGTCCGGTGCTGGCGGTCAGCACTTTCGATGACGAGGACCAGGCCGTCGCCCTGGCCAACGACAGTCTCTACGGCCTGGCCGCGTCGGTATGGAGCGACGACCTCAACCGCGCCCACCGTGTGGCCCGACGGCTGAAGGCCGGCACCGTGTCGGTCAACACCGTCGACGCCCTGGACGTCACCGTGCCGTTCGGTGGCGGCCGCCAGTCCGGCTTTGGCCGTGATCTTTCGCTGCACGCGTTCGACAAGTACACCCAGCTCAAGACCACCTGGATCCAGCTGCGCTGATCCTCACCCCAGGAGAACAACAATGAATGCACCTTTTTCGCCCAAGCGCGACACCCGCGACTACCAGGCCAGCGACGCCGCGCACCACATCCACGCTTTCCTCGACCAGAAGGCGCTCAATGCCGAGGGGCCACGGGTCATCACCCGTGGTGAAGGCCTGTACCTGTGGGACAACGACGGCCGCCGCTACCTGGACGGCATGTCTGGCCTGTGGTGCACCCAGCTCGGCTACGGCCGCAAGGACCTGACCGCCGCCGCCGCCACGCAGATGGACCAGTTGGCCTATTACAACCTGTTCTTCCACACCACCCACCCAGCGGTGATCGAGCTGTCCGAGCTGCTGTTCAGCCTGCTGCCGGGGCATTACAGCCACGCGATCTACACCAACTCCGGCTCCGAGGCCAACGAGGTGCTGATCCGTACCGTGCGCCGCTACTGGCAGGTGGTCGGGCAGCCGCAGAAGAAAATCATGATCGGCCGCTGGAACGGTTACCACGGCTCGACCCTGGCGGCCACGGCGCTGGGCGGCATGAAGTTCATGCACGAGATGGGGGGGCTGATTCCGGACGTCGCGCACATCGACGAGCCGTACTGGTTCGCTGAGGGCGGTGAACTGACACCGGCCGAATTCGGCCGCCGTTGCGCGCTGCAACTGGAGGAGAAGATCCTCGAACTGGGCGCCGAGAACGTCGCCGGTTTCATCGCCGAGCCGTTCCAGGGCGCGGGCGGGATGATCTTCCCGCCGGAAAGCTACTGGCCCGAGATCCAGCGTATCTGCCGCCAGTACGATGTACTGCTGTGCGCCGACGAGGTGATCGGCGGCTTCGGGCGCACCGGCGAGTGGTTCGCCCACCAGCACTTCGGCTTCGAGCCCGACACCCTGTCCATCGCCAAGGGCCTGACCAGCGGCTACGTGCCCATGGGCGGCCTGGTGCTGAGCAAGCGTATTGCCGAGGCGCTGGTGGAGCGTGGCGGGGTGTTCGCCCATGGCCTGACCTATTCCGGGC
Source organism: Pseudomonas entomophila (assembly GCF_023277925.1). Classification (NCBI taxonomy): domain Bacteria; kingdom Pseudomonadati; phylum Pseudomonadota; class Gammaproteobacteria; order Pseudomonadales; family Pseudomonadaceae; genus Pseudomonas; species Pseudomonas entomophila. The sequence continues at coordinate 1,616,860 of NZ_CP063832.1, read as the reverse complement.
ACCCGGTGGCGGCGGCGGTGGCCATCGCCAACCTCAAGGCATTGCGTGACGAGGGGATCGTGCGCCAGGTCAAGGAGGATACCGGGCCGTACCTGCAGCGCATCTTGCGTGAGGTGTTCGGCGACCATCCGTTGATCGGCGAAGTGCAGGGCGCGGGGTTGGTGGCGGCGTTGCAGTTTGCCGAGGACAAAGACACGCGCAAGCGCTTCGCCAACGAGAACGACCTGGCCTGGCAGTGCCGCACGTTCGGCTTCGAGGAAGGGGTGATCATCCGCTCGACCCTGGGGCGGATGATCATGGCACCAGCGCTGGTGGCCCGTCGTTCGGAGCTGGACGAGTTGGTGGAGAAGACCCGGATTGCCGTGGACCGTGCCGCGCGCCTGGTGGGTAGACGCTGACGCCCCATCGCGGGGCAAGCCCGCGCCCACAACCCGGTGGGAGCGGGCTTGCCCCGCGATGTTGCTCAAGGATCCTGCGGATCATGCCCCAATGATTGCAGGAACAGCGAAAACAGCTCCGGTTGCGATGAGATATCCAGCTTGGCATACAAGTGCCGCCTGTGAACCTTGACCGTCTCCGGTGAAATCGCCAGCCGCTCGGCCATGGCCTTCGACGAATACCCCCGCAGGACCAGCCGGGCAATCTCCAGCTCGCGCTCCGACAGCACCTTCGCCCCGAACAGGCTCATGGCATCGCGCACCTGGCTGGCCATGGCCGGGCGTTGGCCCTGGCCCTGCCAGTGCTGCCTCATCAATGCCAACACCCAAGGGCTGATCATCGCCAACAGCCCCTGGCACGCCGTGTCGAACCGTTCGCGCGCCCCCAGCGACAGTGACAGTGCCCCGGCATCGCCCAGTTGCAGGAGGAACTGCACCTCGTCCTCCAGCACATGGTCGTGGAAATACTTGAGGTAGTACTCGCTTTGGCGGAACTGGTCCGGTGCCACCTCTTCAAGGCGGTGCAGGCCATCGCCGATGCGCTCCTGGCATGCCTGGTAGAACGGGTCGAGCTGGTACAGGCCGCTCAGGTACAGGGCCATGGCCTCGGGGTTGCCTTCGCCCCGGGTATCGTGGATTTCCAACGCCCTGGGTAGCCCTTCGCGGGGGTAGAGCATCGCCAGGGCATTGTCGAACGGCAGCCACTGCTGCACCAGCAGGATCAACTGGCGCCAGAAGCGTGGCTGGCCGATCTGCTCGATGGTGCGGGCCAAGCCCGCGTGGGTACTGGCTTCGGTAAACAAGTTGTGCATGCGGCCCCGTTGCTGTTGTTCGCGGTCTCTATCGACATGGCACACACCTGTAGGGGCGGCTTCAGCCGCGAACACCGGCGAAGCCGGTGCCACCCACCGTGCTGCCCCCTTCGCGGCTGAAGCCGCTTCTACAACGGCCATGCCCAGTCTTGGGATGTTGCTTGCCTTCCGTCAAGGGGCGTACCCCCATAGGGTAATTGGCCGCCCCGCCGCCACACACTACAGTCCAGCCCAGGTCCCGCGGCCGCCCGACCGGTTTTCCCCTCACCACCAATAACAATTCAGAGGAAAAACGCCATGAGCTCCAGCGAAGCTCCCGCCAGCGCGCTCAAGCCGCGCCTGGGCGTGTTCGATGTGGTCGCCATCACCGTGTCGGGGGTCACCCCGGCCAGCTCCGTGTTCGTCATCGCCCCGTTCGCCATCCAGCAGGCCGGCAGCGGTGCCTTCCTGTCCTTCGTCATGGCCGCGGCCCTGGCACTGATGTTCGCCTGGTGCTATGCCGAACTGGGGCGTGCCCACAGCTCCGCTGGCGGTGAATACGTATACGCCAAGCGGGTGTTCGGCGGGCTGGCGGGTTATGCCACCTTCCTCACCGTATTGGCCTCCATGTTGTTCATCCCGCCGGTGCTTGCCGCGGGCGCCGCCACTTACCTGAACAACGCCTTGGGTACGCGCTTCGATACTCAGGCCGTGGCACTGATGATCGTCGTCTCCAGCTATGCCCTGGGCATTCTCAACATCCGCCTGAACGCCTGGATCACCGGACTGTTCCTATTCTGCGAGGTCGCCGCGCTGCTGGTGATCGTGGTACTGGGTTTCGGCCACGCCAGCCAACCAGCGGCCAGCCTGTTGCAGCCGCAGATGCTCGAGCAGGGTGCCTTGACCGCGGTGCCCTGGGCACTCGTGCTGGGGGCGGTGGGCATGGCGCTGTTCGCCTTCAACGGCTATGGCGGCGCGGTGTTGCTGGCCGAAGACATGAAAGACCGTGGCCGCACCGTGCATCGCGCGGTGATGTGGTCGCTGGCGGTGGTGGTGGCCATCGAGGTGATCCCCCTGGCGGCGCTGCTGATTGGCGCGCCCTCGCTGGAGGCAATGCTGATCAGCGGTGACCCGATCGGCTACCTGCTCACCGTCCATGGCAACGAAACCCTGGCGCGGCTGGTGAGCGCCGGGATCTTCCTCTCCGTGTTCAACGCCATTGTCGCGATCGTCATCCAAGTCGGGCGGGTGGTTTACAGCAGTGGCCGCGACGCGATCTGGACACCTGGCCTGAACCGCGCTTTCACCGTGATCCATCCCCGCTGGGAGTCGCCGTGGCTGGCGACGCTGTTCTTCGCGGTCCCCTCGGCGTTGCTGAGCCTGTCCGGCAGCCTGGAGGAGCTGACTACCTTCACCGTGCTGCTGCTGTTGCTGATCTACCTGGTGGTCGCCGCCTGCGCCCTGTGCAGCCGGGTACTGCGCCGCGATCACCAACACCCGTATCGCATGCCGCTGTGGCCATTGCCCGCACTGCTGGCGGTCAGCGGCGCCGGCTGGTTGCTGGTAACGCTGCTGGGCGAGGCGTCGTGGCGTGACTTGCTGATCATCCTCGGGTTGCTGGCGGTGTCGATCACCCTCTACAGCACCCACGGTCGGCTGAGCCCGACCTTCCAGAAACTGTGAACATCCAAGGAGCAGACATGCGTGCGCGTCAATTGGGCATCACCCTCGGCCACGGCACCCCGGGCCCGTTCAATGCCATTACCGATGTACCGGGGGTGCGGGTTGGCCACAGCACCCTGATCGACGAACAACGCCCGGCGCCGATCCGCACCGGGGTGACCGTCATCGAGCCCCGCCCCGGCGCGGCGCGCCTGCAGCCGTGCTTCGCCGGCTGCCATGTGCTCAATGGCAATGGCGACGCCACCGGGCTGGAGTGGATCCGCGAGGCCGGCCTGCTGACCACACCGATCGCCATCACCAACACCCATAGCGTCGGCGTGGTGCGCGACGCGCTGATCGCCGCCGAGCGCGAGCGCCTGCCGGACGAGGCCGTGTATTGGTGCATGCCGGTGGTGATGGAAACCTACGACGGTGTGCTCAACGACATCTGGGGCCAGCATGTGACGCCGGCGCAGGTGCGCCAGGCGCTGGATGCCGCCAGCTCGGGGCCGGTGGCAGAAGGGCCGGTGGGCGGTGGCACGGGGATGATTTGCCATGAGTTCAAAGGGGGCATTGGCACCGCCTCAAGGCGCCTGGAGGCCGGCTGGACCGTTGGCGCTCTGGTCCAGGCCAACCATGGCCAGCGCCGGGAATTGCGGGTGGATGGCTACCCGGTCGGGCGCCAGTTGGGGCACTTGCCATCGCCGTTTGCCGAGCAACGCAGCGGCACGCCGGGCATGGGCTCGATCGTGGTGGTGATCGCCACCGACGCACCCTTGCTGCCACACCAGTGCCAGCGCCTGGCCCAGCGGGCGTCGATCGGTATCGCCCGCACTGGTGGCGGCACCGAGGACTCCAGTGGCGATATCTTCCTGGCGTTCGCCACCGGCAACGAAGGGCTGCCACCGGCCGACTATGCGCGCCAGGACCTGGCGCAGTGCACCCAGGTGCGCATGCTCAACAACGACCACATCTCGGCGCTGTTCATGGCAGCGGCGGAGGCGGTGGAGGAGGCCATCGTCAATGCCTTGCTGGCAGGGCGCACGATGGTGGGCAAGGGTGGGCTGGTGGTGCCGGCGCTGGAGGGGGACACGTTACTGACGGCGCTACATCAAACGGGCTGGAAATCGGCGGCCCGCTAACCTGTAGGAGCCAGCCTTGCTGGCGAACCGGGCCAACGCCGATTTCAGCGTCGCCCCGTTCGCCAGCGAGACCTAGGCTTGAACCAGTGTACTGCGACCCGCGCGCGAAACCCGCAATGCCACGATGCTACCCACCAAGATCAACCCCGCCAGCGCATACAGCGCTGCATCGGTCGAGCCAGTCTGGTCCTTGATGAACCCCACCAGGTACGGGCTGAGAAAGCCCGCCATCTGCCCCACCGAGTTGATGATCGCCAGGCCCGCCACAGCGGTACCAGCGCTGAGCAGCGCGGTAGGCATCGGCCAGAACATCGGCAGGCCGGTCAGCGCGCCCATGGTGGCGATCGACAGCCCGAGGATGGCGATGGTCGGGTTGGCCGCGAAGTTCACCGCCATCAGCAGCCCCAGGGCGCCCATCAGCATCGGCACGACAAGGTGCCAGCGCCGCTCGTTGCGCAGGTCCGCCGAGCGGCCGACGACGATCATGAACACCCCGGCCAGCAGGTAGGGGATGGCGCTCAGCCAGCCGATCAGCAACGGGTTGTCGAAGCCCATGTTCTTGATGATCGACGGCAGCCAGAAATTGATCGCGTAGACCCCGCTCTGGATGCAGAAGTAGATGAAACCGAAGGTCCAGATCAACGGGTTGGTCAGCACCGCGAGCAGGCTGCCGCCGCGGGTGGCAGGCTTGCTCGCGGCGTCGGCCTGGAGGTCGGCCTCGATCATCCGGCGTTCGGCCGGGCTCAGCCAGGCGGCCTTCTGGTAGCCATCGCTGAGCAGCACGATCGCCAGCGCACCCAGCACCACGGTGGGCAGGCCCTGGATCAGGAACATCCACTGCCAGCCGGCCAGGCCATGCTGGCCCGCGGCGAAATGGTTGAGGATCCAACCGGAGAACGGCCCACCCAGCAGCCCGGAAACCGGGATTGCCGACATGAACAGGGCCATGATCCGGCCACGGCGATCAGCCGGGAACCAGCGCGAGAGGTACAGCACCACGCCGGGGAAGAAGCCCGCCTCGGCGGCGCCGGTGAGCAGGCGCAGGGTGTAGAACTCGGTGGGCGTGGTGACGAACAGCAGGCAGGTGGACAAGCTGCCCCAGGCGATCATCATCAGCGCGATCCAGCGCCGCGGCCCGAAGCGGTTCAGCGCCAGGTTGCTGGGCAGGCCGCAGAGCACGTAGCCGATGAAGAAGATGCCGGCGCCCAGGCCGTACACCGTTTCGCTGAACTTCAGGGCGTCGAGCATCTGCAACTTGGCGAAGCCGACGTTGACGCGGTCCAGGTAGTTGAACAGGTAGCAGATGAAAATGAACGGGATCAGCCGCAGGGTGACACGCCGGTACAGCGCGTCGCGGGTGATCTCGATGCCTTGGTCAAGGGCGGGGCTATGTGCCATGATCGGGTTCTCTTTTGTTATGGTTGTGCACCGCGTCGCCTGTTCCGGCGCTCGCCTCGAAGAGTCTCGGGGAGTGTAGCGCGGCTGTCTTTGTGCTTTCGCACAGCGCCGGGCGCGGGCGGCTGTGCTACTGAACAACACCCGCCACTGCAAGGAACCCTGCATGTTCGAGCTGGACCACGACCTGGCCCAGGACATCGTCGACCGGGCGATGGCCATCCTGCCGTGCAACGTCAACGTGATGGACAGCCAGGGGCTGATCCTCGGCAGTGGCGAACCCGAGCGCATCAACACCCGCCACGAAGGCGCCCAACTGGTGCTGGCCAATGGCCGGATCGTCGAGCTCGACGTAGAGGCCGCCAAATGCCTCAAGGGCGTGCAACCCGGCGTGAACCTGCCGTTGATGCTCGACGGCCGACTGATCGGCGTGCTGGGGCTGACCGGTGATCCGCAGCAATTGCGCACCTACGGCGAGCTGGTGCGCATGACCGCCGAGATGCTGTTGGCCCAGCGCCACCTGCAGGTGGAGCAGCAGTGGCGGCGCCAGCGGTGCGATGACCTGTTGGCGTTGCTCCTGGGCGGCAGTGGCGATTCGCCTCGGCTGGTCGATGAAGCCCAGCAGCTTGGCCTCAAGCCCAACCTGCCACGCATTCCCTGCTTGTTCGAGCTGCAATCGGGGCCACCGGCCGAGGCACTGTCGGCGTGGCTGATGAGCCGTTACCCGGACAGCTGGTGCGTCAGCCCCGCCCGGCAATCGCTGCTGTGGTGCCGGCCGGCGGGCGTTGTGCTGGACGAGGCGCGCCTGGTCGAGCGGTTGCAACGCCATGGCTGGGGCGTCGAGCGGTTGGCCTTGGGCAGCCCGGCGCAGAGCCTGGACCAACTGCGCCGCGGATACCGGCGGGTACGCGACCTGCTGGCCTACGGCCGTGAAGTGCTGCCCCGTGAATGCCTGCTCTCGTTGGCGCGCTACCGCCTGCCCGCGTTGCTCTGGCGCCACCGCAACGATGATGCCCTGGACGAACTGCTCGAGCCGCTGCAGCGTATCCGCGCCAAGGATACCAGTGGCCAGCTCCTCGCCACTCTGCGTGCCTGGTGTGCGCATGACGGGCAGAGCCAGGCCTGCGCCGATGCCCTGGGGATCCATCGCAACAGCCTGCGTTACCGACTGGAGCGGATTGCCGAAGTCGGCGAGGTGGATCCGTTGCGGATGGAGGGCATGCTCAGTCTGTACCTGGGGCTGCAACTGATTCGGGCTTGAGAGAGGGTCGTAGGTAACTCTGATTCTTGCTAGCGCTACGTTCTGCTAATGCCGCCATTGTTATGCCATCGCCCTGGTGTCCTGCAGGTGCTGGGCTACAGTGCGCTGATCGGGACAAGCAAAGGAGTTGCTGCGATGCGCACATCAAGGAAGGTGACGCTGTTGTGGGGGCTGTTTGCATTGGCAACGACCGCGCACGCCGTCGACCTGGACCAAGGCTGGGATGGCCAGACGCTCGGCAACTGGCAGCAGCTATCGCAAGGGTCGCGCTACATACCATTGTCCTGGGCCCAAGCGTTGGAGGCTCCCGGCCAGCAAAGCCGTTTCATCACCGAGCGCAACCTGGCCAACTACGGTTACACGGCGTATCAGGCGCAGTATCAAGGGCGTACGTTGCTCCTGCCGGCCGGCTTCGTCCCCGATGACAACAATGACCGCCACCTGTCCTACACCCGCTTGCGCTGGTATGCCGGTCAGGGTGACCGGGAGGCTTGGTTGGGCATGAACTGCTCGGCCTGCCATACCAGCACCGTGCGCTACCAAGGGCAGGCCATGGTGGTCCAGGGCGGGCCGACCAATGCGGACTTCCAGGCCTTCTTCAACGACATGGAACGCGCCATGCGGGAAACCGAGCGCGACGCCACCAAGTTTGAACGCTTTGCCCAGGCTGTGCTGGGTAACCAGGACAGCCGAGGCAACCGCCAGCAGTTGATGCAGTCGCTGGCGCGGCTTAACGCCTTTTATGCCCGCAATCGCGAGCTCAATGGCAATGCCATCGAGTACGGCCCCGGGCGGCTTGATGCGGTCGGCCATATCCTCAACAAAGTCAGCCAGATCAGCGGGGCGGCCAACCCGCAGGCCAACGCCGCCGACGCACCGGTCAGCTACCCGTTCCTGTGGAACGTGCCGCAGCATGACAAGGTGCAGTGGAACGGCATGGTGCAGAACCAGCGCCTGACTGTGCTCAAGCATCAGAGCATCGATGTGGGCGCGCTGGGGCGCAATGTCGGCGAGGTGATCGGTGTGTTCGCCGATGTGGTGCCCGTGAAGGACCCTAAATGGCTGCGAGGCTTCGTCTCCAGCGTGAAGGTCAAGAACCTGGAAGTGCTCGAGGAGTCCTTGCGTACGCTCAAGCCACCGCGTTGGCCCGATGCGGTGCTGGGCGTGCCCGACAAGGCGCTGGTGGCCACAGGCGCCAGGCTGTACGACCACCTCAAGTGCGACAGTTGCCATGCCAAGCTCGAACGCACCGACCTGCGCACACCGATCAAGGCGCACATGGTGACGATCGCCAGCCAGGAAACCCAGTCCCCCGAACGCATCGGCACCGACCCGGGGATGGCCTGCAACGCCTATCAGTACAAATCCGATGCCGGCGTGCTGGCAGGCATGTCGGCACCCAGTTTCAAGGGCGAAAAGTCGCAGCCTGTCCAGCCCTATGACCGGGTTGCCAACATGCTGGCGGTAACGGTCAAGCAAACGCTGTTGGGCCAACGCCACGATGTCGCCGAACTGGTCGCCGGGGGCTTCCTGGGCGTCCCGGTAAAACCTGAGCGCGTGCGCGGTTTACGTAACCGCGCGCTGTTCACCGCCAAGGATGAGCAAGACCTGCGCGAAATCAATTGCTACAACGCAGCGGACAGTGTGCCGACCCTGGCTTACAAGGCACGGCCACTTACGGGCATCTGGGCAACCGCTCCCTATTTGCATAACGGCTCTGTTGCCAGCCTGTATGAGCTGCTGTTGCCACCGACGCAGCGCATGAAAGTGTTCTACACCGGCACGACCGAGTTCGACCCGAAAAACGTCGGTTTCGTCACCACGCAAGGGCAGGGCAACCGCTTCCGCTTCGACACCACGCTGCGAGGCAACAGTAACGCAGGCCACGACTATGGTGTCGGTTCGCTCGAGCCCGAGCAGCGCATGGCCTTGCTCGAATACCTGAAAACACTGTGAGGCGCGCGGTGCCGGGGGATTGCGCGGCCCCAGGGGTGTTGGAAACGCCCAAACACGCCACTTCCTGTTTTGTGCATCCGACCAAAGCGCCGGTAGGTCGTACCTGTCAGCATGCGGTCATCAGGACAGGAGAATCCCATGAAGATCGTCATCGCCCCCGACTCGTTCAAGGACAGCCTCGATGCTGCTGGCGTCGCCCAGGCCATCGCCAGCGGCCTCTCAGTAGTCTGGCCCGAGGCCGAACTGCTCGAATGCCCGATGGCCGACGGTGGTGAAGGCACCATGGAGGCGATCCTCGCCGCCAGCCATGGCGAGCTGCGTCACCTTCAGGTGCGTGGCCCGCTGGGTGAGGCTGTCGAGGCTGGTTGGGGCTGGCTGCCGGAAAGCCGCACGGCGGTGATCGAGATGGCCCAGGCCAGTGGTATCCAGTTGCTTCCCAGCGCCCAGCGCGATGCCTGCCGCAGTAGCACCTGGGGTACCGGCGAGCTGATCGCAGCGGCCTTGGCAGCCGGTGCGCGGCGTATCGTCCTGGCCATTGGTGGTAGCGCCACCAACGACGGTGGCAGCGGCATGCTTCGCGCGCTGGGCCTGCGTCTGTTCGATGTCGACGGCCAGCCTCTGGCAGAAGGTGGGCTGGCGTTGTCTCGGTTGGATCGCATTGACGCCAGCGACTTGGATCCGCGCTTGGCCGAGGTGCGGGTGGAGGTCGCTGCCGATGTTGATAATCCGCTGTGCGGCAGCAATGGTGCCTCGGCGATTTTCGGCCCGCAGAAGGGCGCCAGCCCGGAACAGGTGCAGGCGCTGGACCAAGCTTTGGGGCACTTTGCCGACCACTGCGCCCGCTTGCTGGGCAAGGATGTACGTGAAGAGCCAGGCAGCGGCGCGGCCGGCGGCATGGGGTTTGCGGCCAAGGCCTTCATGGGGGCACGTTTCCGCCCAGGTGTCGAGGTCGTCGCCGAGTTGGCCGGGCTGGACGCCTTGGTGCGGGGCGCCGACCTGGTGATCACCGGCGAGGGTCGATTCGACGCGCAAACGCTGCGGGGCAAGACCCCGTTGGGTGTGGCGCGGGCGGCCAAGCGCCATGGTGTGCCGGTGGTGGTGTTGGCCGGGACCTTGGGCACGGGTTACCAGCAGCTGTATGCCCATGGTATCGATGCCGCGTTCGCCCTGGCCAGCGGGCCGATGACGCTGGAGCAGGCGTGCGCCGAGGCCGGTGCGCTGCTCAAGGCGCGGGCGGAGGATGTGGCGCGGTTGTGGCAAGTGGCCGGCCGATAGGCGCCACCTGTTCACCGTGGGGACAAGGGGGTTGTTCTGACCGAACAGGCCCTTTCGCCGGCAAGGCCGGCGCCTACCGGGCGATGTACACCACCCGTGTAGGAGCCGGCCTTGCCGGCGAATCATGGGTGCAAACACCCCGACTATTACACCATTACAAACCCATCAAAGTTTCCGCTCTTCGCTTCTGTGAGCGCGCAGCAGCCTCGCCGGGCTCTTGATCTTGATGCCCGATTCACCATGTCTCCAGCCCATACACCAAGAAAAAAGTAGGCCGCCGCAAGGGCGCAAAGGTGAATCAGCGTCTCCATCGCCGATGGATATGCCCACAAAACCCCAAACCCACACGCTGAAAGCCGAAGCCAATTCCCCAGCCCGCGACAAGTTGTCTGCTTGACTTTAAGCGCATGTAACAAGCCGTGTATCTTGACTTAAAGGTCAGATTTTGTGAAATTGCGCGCCCTCCGTGTCTCACAGCACCAGAACAAAGCATGGGCGGCGCCCGACCGCCCAGAGGATCAACCATGTCCAACCGTGATATTTCCCGGCGCTCGTTCCTGCAAGGCGGGCTGATCGCCGGTGTCGGCGTGACCCTGGCCCCGCTGGGCAGCCAGGCCTTCGCCGCCCTGATGGAAAACAAGGTCACCACCTCGCCACAGAAGTGGATGAACCACGACGGCAAGGCGCGTTTCCGTAACGACGCGCTGTCCAAAGTTTGCGGCAACAAAGTCTTCGCCCGCGACATCCGCGCCAAGGACATGCCCGGCTGGCCGCAGCAGCAAGGCCACGCCATGCTGCTCAAGGCCACCAAGGCCGACCGCATCTACGCAGGCCATGACCTGTCGCTGCTCGGCGCCGACCTGCAGCCCGACCGCATCGTCACCGCCGACGACCTGAAGAAGGACGGCATCGCCTGGCCTGAAGCCCATTCGCCAGACCCGCTACTGCCGCCCGGCCAGGTACCGATGTTCATCGGCCACCCGGTGGCGATCCTGATCTGGAACGACTTCGAACGCTTCCGCAAGGCCAAGCTCAAGCTGCAGTTCAACGACAAGGCGATCCGCTACGGCGCCCAGGCCCCGCTGTACCAGCGCGACCCCTACGGCAGCTTCCGTTTCGTGCGCGTGGGCGGCAAGACGCCGTTCGATGAGGACGAGTACTCGAGCCTCAAGAACACCATGCTGTTCCCCACCATCCTCGCCCGCAAACCGGTATGGACCGCCGAGCCCAAGCAGCACGGCACCCTCACCGAGCAGGGCATGTTCTACGCCCAGCGCATCGACGAGCAGCTCAAGCAGCCGCCCGAAGACTGGCTGCTGTTCGACGAACGCTACAAGACCCCGTCGATCGAGCCCGCCGCGCTGGAGCCGGACAACGGCAACGGCTGGTACGACCCGGCCACCGGCACCCTGCATTTCGTCGTGGCCACCCAGTGCCCGTTCGAAGTGGCGCAGGAATGCGTGCACATGATCAAGCCGTCGCGTTTCGCCCTGAAGCACTTGAACATGCACCCTGGCTACACCGTCGGCTACGGCTCCAAGGACAACAACATCTTCGTGTTCTACGCCGCCGTCGCCGCCCTGTACGGTGCCGGTGTGCCGATTCGCCTGGCCAACGACCGCTACGAGCAGTTCCAGAGCGGCATCAAGCGCCACCCGTTCGACATCCGCTACCAGCTGGCCGTCGACAAGCGGGACATGAGCTTCAAGATCTTCCGCGCCGACATGACCGTCGACGGCGGCGGGCGCATCAACTACAGCCCGTCGGTGGCCGCCGTGGGCGCCACTGCGGCGCAATCGATCTACTACATGCCGCAGAACGACCTGTCGGTGACCGCCTATCATTCCCGCGGCGTCGAGGCTGGTTCCATGCGCGGCTACGGCACCCTGCAGAGCATGGCCGCCACCGAGATGATGGTCGACGAGATCGCCGACCGCCTGGGCGTTGACGCCATCGACCTGCGCCGCAAGAACGCGCTCAAGTCGGGCATGAAGAACACCCAGGGCGCGGTGCCTGCCGGTGCCCTGCGCCTGCATGAAATCCTCGACAAGGCCGCCGAGCATGACTGGTGGAAAAACCGCCATGCGCGCAAGCAGGCCGAGGACAAGAAGGACCACGACAACTGGTATGGGGTTGGTTTCGCCATCACCCAGAAAGATTTCGGCACCGGCTCCGAGGCGCCGATGGCGGCCGTCGAGTTCACCGCTGATGGGCGCATTAGCCTGCGCCATATCGGCACTGAACTGGGCACTGGCATGTCGACCTCGCAAGCCCTGGTGGTCAGCGATTTCCTCGGCCGTGTCGCCGACGAAGTGAAGACCGCCCAGACCGAGTGGCCGGAGCTGCAACTGAGCACCAGCGGCAACCCGTACCTGATCAGCCAGGCCGAACAGGACGCCGCGCTGCGCAACCCGCGCTGGGTCGGCAAACTGGCTTCGCCGTCGTCGGCGACCAACTCGGCGTTCTACTTCAGCCACGCCACCCGCGAAGCCGCCCGCGTGCTGTTCAACCACGGTTTGTGGCCGGCGGCCATGGCGCTGTGGAGCCAAGGCCCGTATGGCGGCCAGGCCAACCCGCTGGTGGTGCGCCGCGAGAACGCGGTGTGGGTCAACGGTGAGCTGACCGGCAACGGTTTGGCGCCCATTCCATTCGCCACGCTGGCCAAGAAAGCCCATGAGATGGGCCTGGTCACCGGTGTCAGCGTGCACGGTTTCAACCGCTGGAGCTGGGCCGAGGCCGACTTCGTCATCGACGGCGTGCGCGAACGCCTGCCGCTCGACGCCGTGGCGGTGAAGTACGGCGACGGCGCGGTAAACGCCAAGAAAGCGCAGATGAACAGCAACGGCTTCCACCTGCTGGACCGGCAGAACGCCACGTACCCGGCCACCCAACTGAACAACGCCATGGTCACCTACTACAGCCCGGTGGCGACCCTCGTCGAGGTCAAGGTGAACAAGGGCAGCGGCGAAGTGACGGTACTCAACCACCACAGCTGGGTCGAGTGCGGCCGGGTGCTGGTGCCGGAGCTGGTCAAGGGCCAGCTCGAAGGCGGTATCGCCATGGGCATCGGCCACGCACTCCTGGAAGAAATGCCGCTGTACGAGGGCGGCCCGGGCGAGGGCGACTGGAACTTCAACCGCTACCGCCTGCCAATGGCCAAACATGTGGCGGTGTGGAAACAGACCTCGGAGATCCTGCCGCCGCTGTCACCCACCGACCCCTCCAAAGGCATCGCCGAAGTGGTGATGATCCCGGTGGTTGGCGCCATCGGCAACGCCGTGGCCCACGCCATCGGCAAGCGCGTGCGCGACCTGCCCATCACCCCCGCCCGAGTCAAGGAGGCCCTCAATGGCTGACCGCAAGCTGCAACTGACCCTCAATGGTCAACCTGTCGTCACCGAAGTGGTCCCCGACGACCTGGCGATGATCGACTACCTGCACGAATACCAGAACCTCACCGGTTCGCGCCTGGGCTGCGGCCAGGGCATCTGCCACGCCTGCGTGGTGATCGTCGACAACCCCGACGGCACCAGCGAGGAGGTGCGCACCTGCATCACCGGCGCGCATTACTTCGAAGGCAAGAAAGTGCGCACCATCGAGGGCCACGCCAAGCTCGATGAGGCCGGCAACCCTGGCGAGCTGAACCCGGTCCAGCAGAAGTTCGTCGACCGTTTCGCCTTCCAGTGCAGCTATTGCGCACCCGGCTTCGTCAACGCCGCCACGGTGTTGGTGGAGAAGGCCCAGCGCCAACCGCTGAAAAAGAGCCAGCTGGAGGACGCCATCGAGGCCAGCCTTGGCCACCACGTGTGCCGCTGCACCGGCTATGTGCGTTACTACGAGGCCACCCGCGAAGTGCTGGGCGACCTCGGCCTGGTCAAGGAGGGTTGAGCATGAAGCACGTTCTGAGTGGCCTGGCGATGGCTATCGGCGCGGTAATGGCCTTCAGCGCCCAGGCCGATGACCCGGCACAGGTCAAGCGCGGCGAGTACCTCGCCCGCGCCGCCGACTGCATGGCCTGCCACACCGCCGAAGGCGGCGCGCCGTATGCCGGCGGCCTGCCGATCCATTCGCCGTTCGGCACCATCTACGGCACCAACATCACCCCGGACAAGCAGTACGGCATCGGCAACTACAGCGACGACGAGTTCTTCGCCGCCCTCACCGCAGGCAAGCGCAAGGACGGCGCCAACCTGTACCCGGCCATGCCCTACACCTCGTACCACCTGATCCCGCGCGAGGACGCCGACGCCATCCACGCCTACCTGAAGACCGTGGCGCCGATCAACCGCCCGGCGCCAGAGACCAGCCTGAGCTTCCCGTTCAACGTGCGCCTGGGCCTGATGGGCTGGAACATGCTGTACGGCAAGAGCGTGCGGCTGGAGGAGGGCAAGGGCAACAGCGAGGCCTGGAAGCGCGGCCAGTACATGGTCGAGGTGCTCGGCCATTGCGGCGAGTGCCACACCCCGCGCAACCCCATTGGTGCGCTGCAGCAAGACAAGCGCCTGACCGGTGGCCTGCTGCAGGGCTACCTGGCCCCGAGCCTGTTGGCCCAGGACCTGGCTGATCGCGGTTGGAACCACGCCGACCTGGCCACCTTCCTCAAGCACGGCATGAGTGCCCAGGGCAGCATGTTCAACGAGATGTACCCGGTGGTGCACCACAGCACCCAGCATCTGCAGGACAGCGACCTGTCGGCCATGGCCACCTACCTGCTGGGCGACCAGCCGCCGGCGGCCAAGGTGGTGCAGGCCGTCGCCCACGAAACCCTGGGCGAGAGCGCCAAGCGCGGCCGCCAGCAGTACCTCAACGTCTGCGCCGGCTGCCATGGCGGCGAAGGCGAGGGCAAGCCGCACATCGCCGTGGCCATGCAGGGCAACACCATCCTGCGCCAGGCCGACTCGCGCAACCTGGTCAAGGCGATCGTCGATGGCATCCGTGAACAGCAGTTCACCGGCTTCGAGCGCATGCAGCCGATGCCGGGCTTCGCCGACAAGCTCGACGACCAGCAACTGACCGACATGGTCAACTACCTGCGCGAAGCCTGGGGCGGCCTGCCGGGCGACTTGACCACTGAGCAGCTGGCCCAGCTGAAGGCGGACTGACCCGTGCAGCATCTTGACCTGCAGGTGGTGCAACAGGCGGCGCAGTGGTCGCGCGATGGCTTGCGCGTCTGGTTGTGCACGGTGCTTTGCACCTACGGCTCGGCGCCACGTGCGCCGGGCTCGCTGCTGGCGGTCAACGATCACGGGCACTGGGTCGGTTCGCTGTCCGGGGGCTGCGTCGAGGAGGACTTTCTCGAACGCGTTGCCGCCGGCGAGTTCGTCGAGGCGGTGGCTGTGGTGCGCTATGGCGACGGCAGCGACAGCCGCTCGAATATTCGCCTGCCCTGTGGCGGCATCCTCGACGTGCTGGTGGAGAACCTGCCCGGCGACTGTGCCACCCAGGCCCACCTCGGTGAACTGGAGGCGGCGCTGCGCGGGCGCCGTCGCCTGCTGCGCGAGGTCGACCTGAGCACCGGCCAACGCCAGGTGTGCGACGACCACAGCCAGGGGCCACGGGTGGAGCAGGGCGAGGGCCGGGTGCGTTTGCGCGTCGGCGCCGCCCAGCGCCTGTTGCTGGCGGGCTATTCCAGCGTCGCGCAGTTCTGCGCCGAGTTCGGCAAGGGCCTGGGGTTCGAGGTGGTGCTGTGCGACCCCCGGGACGAGGTGATGGACAACGTGGTGCTCGACGGGGTAGAAATCCGCCGTGAGCTGCCGTCGGTGTTCATCGCCAACGGTGGCTGCCACCGCGACACTGCGGTGGTGGCGCTCACCCACGACCCGAAGATCGATGACCTGGCCATGCTCGAAGCCGTACAGACCGAAGCTTTCTATATAGGCGTGATGGGCTCGCGCGCAACCTCCGCCAAGCGCCGCGAGCGCCTGCGCCGTATCGGCGGGCTGGACGACACGCAGATGGCACGCATCCACGCGCCCATTGGCCTCAACCTGGGCAGCAAGACCCCGGCCGAGATCGCCCTGGCAGTGCTCGCCGATATCCTGCGTACCCGCAGTGGCATTGCCCGCGAGGCATTGTGAGCGTCGTCGCGCTGGTATTGGCGGCGGGGCAAGGTTCGCGCTTCGGTGCTGACAAGCGTCGCGCGTTGCTGGCCGATGGCCGCAGCCTGTTGCAGCACAGTGTCGAACGCGCCTTGGCGGTGTTCGACGAAGTGCGCGTGGTGTTGCGTGCTGGCGAGCAGGGCGAGGACCTGGAGCTGCCCGCGGGTTGTCGCATCGTCGCCAGCCCCGAGGCGGGACATGGCATGGGCCATAGCTTGGCGGCCGGTGCCGCGTCGCTCGACGATTGCGCCGCCGAAGCCGTGGCCATCGTGCTGGGCGACATGCCCTGGGTTCAGGCGCAGACCTTCCGGCACCTGATCGAAGCGGCCAGTGCAACGGCCATCGTGGTGCCACGTCATCAGGGGCAGAATGGGCATCCGGTGCTGTTCGGGCGCAGCTACTGGCCTGAACTGGCCCAGTTGGCGGGTGACGCGGGCGCGCGTTCGGTGCTGCAACGGCATCGGCAACACTGGCGGGTGGTCGAGGTGAGCGACGCCGGGGTATTGCGCGACGTCGATACGCCGGCTGCGCTCGGCTAGCGTGCTCTGCTCGCATTTCACGATCGTTGCCGGCCAAAACACCTCGCAGGATGCACGCCGACCACGCCTCGGGCAGGGAACAGCTGAGCCTTCACAGGCTGGATACCTAGCATTTCTGCCAGTTTCGCTGGCCAGGCACGTTCGCTAAGGTCTTCGTCACACGGTGCAGACGCCGGCCGGAGATCGCAATGACCAAGAACGAAGTCCCCCAAACGCTCACTTCACTCCAAACCCACGAAGCGGCCATTTCGCCTTTGCGGTTGGTCCTGTTCAAGCCGGATGGCTCCGAGGATGTCGTCCAGACGACAACGCCGCTGAAGCTGTGTCACGGTGCCGAACATGAGCTGCAAGTCAGAGCGCCGGATGGCAGTAGCTGGATAGGGCAGAAACTCGGGCTGCGCTGGGTGGCGCCCAGTGACACTGCTCCAGGCGGCTACGGCTTGAGCGCTACCCCTCAATTTGTCGACGATGACGGCGATGGGGAAGACGGCTACCAGGTTCTGCTCGCCGGTGAACGCCAGCAGGCACAGAGAAAGGGAACTGGTGATGGCACGAAGTGGCAGTTGTCGGCGCGCGCTGGCGAGCACCTGAAATCCGGTGATGTGACGGTAGCCTTGAGCAGCTACTGGCAGGCGCCCAAGTACTTGATCGAAGCCAGCGTGGGCCACTTTCGCCACGGCATCACTGAGTTGACATGGGACGGGATCGTGCCGATTGTCGAGAGCGGGAACAGCACCACCCTGACGGCCACGGTGAAGACCCCCTTCGATGAGTCACACGCCCTGCAGGATGCGATGGTGGTGTGGTACCTCGCAGGCAAGGAGTACCAGCGCATCCCGACCGACGCGAGCGGTGAGTCGAAGCTGGTGTACAAGCCCACGGCGGAAGAAGTGGGGGATCGTAAGGGCTTGATGTTCACGGCCACTTGCGAGGATGCGCTGCAGCAGTCGAGCTGCCAAGAGGTCACGATCTTGGCGTTTCTCGAAAGCCCTTGGGCTGACGAGCTGACGGTGGAGCTGCGGGCGTTGGATGGCCCGGTCACGGAACCTTCGGCGCTGGGGATGCGCCTGAACCGCGCGGGCAAGTACCAGCTGGTCATCAAGCCCAAACTCGACACGAGTTACTTTATCGGCAAGTCGGTCACGTTGGGCTGGCGAGCGGAGAGCCAGCAACTGGGCATCGATTTCATGCCAAAGGGTGCGCAGGTGATGGGCGTGGACGGGCTCAGCTGGGATGTGACTGGCGGCACCGAAAGTGGCGTGTTCGCCCTGGAGGCGACAGTGCCGGAGCTTGAGATGCCATTTCAGCTGCCCGGGGTGCAGATGTCGACCCAGCTGGCTGACGAAGCCGAGCTCAACGTCGATGTCGACCCGCAGGTTCAGTGGCCCATCTTCCACCGTGGGGTGGCCAAGGCCGTACGCATCGTGCCGAAGCCAGGGAGCCCGCTGGCCCAGATGAAACTGACCGCCAAATTGCATTTCAACGAAATCGAAAGCCGCTTCCCGGCAAGCCAGGCGCCCGCCATCCCGGCCTACGGCAGCGAGACAGGCGAGGTAACGGAGGGGGGCGTCGAGTGGGCGCTCACCCCCCTGATCACGGGTAACGGCGGCCGCTTTGGCCTGCGGGTCGAGATGCCTGGCTTCACCGCTGGTCTGGCTCTACCAGAGGCGCTGGCGCTGTTCAGCGAGCTGGACAAGGAAGCGCAGGTATTCATCGACGACAGTGATATCCCGTTAGGCGATGACATGCTGGTCTTGCGTCGCAACACACCGCTCATGATCAAGCTGAAGCCGCAACCGAACAGTGGCTTGGGAGGCACAACGCTCAAGGGCTGGATCACCTTTGCCAGCGAAGAGTTGCAGCAAGGGCAGGTACCCGCGAATCCAGACTATGCCGCCATGCAGGAAATGACCGCAGAGGGGCTGAGCTGGACACTGACGGGGGCGAGCGTCAGTGGCAGCTTGAGCCTGGCGATTCACGTCGAGAGCTTTGAGGGCAAGACGACGTTGACGAGGGTGGTGCTGCTGTCACCGAATTTAAGTGACGAAGTGACGGTGATGGTCGATGGCGATACGGGGAATGATCTGTTGATCTTCCATCTAGAGAAGTCGCGCAAGATCAGGGTCGAGCCCAGCAGCCCACTGGCGAGCCTGGGCGAAAAATGCAAATTGGATTTCATAGCTAAAAGCCTGACCGACGCGAGTCAGGTGCCGGCATCTCCGCCCTACAAGGAAGAGAGGGCCCTGACCGCAAGCGGGTTGGAGTGGGAGGTAAAGGGTACGGCCAGGGGTACATTCGGACTTGATATTCAAATGCCGGGGTTCGTGACGACTGTCTCGAGGGACGCGATATTGCGGTCGGAAAACTTGATTGATGAAGTGAATGTCACACTCAGTACCGTGCTTTGGCCGTTGAAACCGATACTGTTACGAGGCGTAAAATATTCTCTAAAAGTCAAGCCGAAACGTGATAGTGCGCTGCTGTTGGGGGATGGCCCCGTCAGCCTGGGCTTCAAGGAAGGCGGCCTGCCTAAGGTGAATGTGGAAGTCGAGCCGGACTACGGCGAAGAACGCTGTATGACGGAGGAGGGGTTGGAATGGGAGATCAGTGGTAAGAAGGGCACCAGTGGCCTATTTGGACTTGATTTTCATATGGTGGGATTCAAGGGTTTTAGCTGGGAAAATATAGTGCTAGCGTCGGCAAGATTTCTTGATGAATTAGAGATCAAGGTTAATGGTGAACCCTACGATGGCGTTCACCCAGTATTGTTTCGTGAAGATACTGAGCTTGCGTTGTCGGTTGAGCCTAGGCCTGGCAGCCCTATACGCGATCTTGCTTTACAGGCTAAGTTGGAAGTTGATGATGTCCCGTGGTTAACGTCGAGGCCAGACCTCGGTAGATTGGTTTACTTGAACGAAGGGATAACGTGGACGCTGACCACCTCCTATGCTCCAAGAAGTTTTGCGCTAAAAATATTTATTCAAGGGAGAACTTCTTATGTGCATAGTGTTAATGCGCAGTACATACCCTAGAGGTTGAGTGAAGACATTTGCTTTGTCTGGACTTCACATAGGTGCATTTCGTAAAGGAATAGTCGCCCATGAGGCCGTCACCCGACTTGGGAAGTCTTCTTCTGGATTTCCCTAAAACCTGGGCGGCGCGAGCTTCGATACTGAAAGACCAAGCCGGAAAGCAGCCGTAACGGCTACTGGGCGGGCCCTGGGTTGGCGTGGCCGCCACCGCCCAGGCGATCAGGATCGCCCTGGGCAGTGGCGCGTTGGGCTGATCGCTTCAGCCCTGGTGTGCCACGCTCAGCACCACCTTGCCGATATGCTGGCCAGACTCCATCAGCTCATGGGCCTGGCGCGCGGCGGCCAGCGGGAAGGTCGCGTGGATCAGCGGTTTCACCGCACCGCTGTGTACATGGGGCCATGCCCTGGCCTGCAAATCGGCGAGGATCGAGGCTTTGTCGTCGATGCTGCGCGCGCGCAGGGTCGAGCCGATATGGGTCAGGCGCTTGACCAGCAGGGGGAACAGGTCCACTTCGGTGGCTGGGCCCTTGACCACGCCGATCTGCACGATGCGCCCATCCATGGCCGCGGCCTTGAAGTTCCGGGCGACGTAGTCACCGGCGATGATGTCGACGATCACATCCACGCCCTGGCCGTCGGTATGCCGCAGCACCTGCTCGACGAAGTCTTCGCGGGTGTAGTCGATGGCCAGGTCGGCGCCCAGGTCGAGGCTGGCGGCCTGTTGCCCGGCCCCATTGACCGTGGTGAAAATCTTCGAGGCGCCGAAGGCCTTGGCCAGTTGCGTGGCGGTGGTGCCGATGCCCGAGGCGCCACCGTGGATCAGCACCGATTCGCCCGCCTTGAACCCCCCGCGCTGGAACAGGTTGACCCAGACGGTCATGAAGGTTTCCGGCAGCGCCGCGCCCTCGACCATGGTGAGGGTATGCGGCAGCGGTGCGCTGGTGCGCTCGTCGGCCACCGCGTACGCTGCGTAGCCGCCGCCCGGCACGAGGGCGATGACCGCGTCGCCGATGACGAAGCGACTGACCTGTTCACCGACGGCGACGACCCTGCCGGCGATCTCCAGGCCTGGAATATCCGAGGCGCCGGGCGGTGGCGCGTACAGGCCCTTGCGTTGCAGCAGGTCCGGGCCGTTGACGCCAGCGGCATGGACCTGCACCAGCACTTCCCGTGGGCCTGGGCGCGGCGTTTCGCGAGTGGTGGGTTGCAGGACCTGCGGGCCACCGGGTTGAGTGATGTCGATGGCGGTCATGTGGGACGGGATGATGTGACGCATGGGCACCTCTGTCATTCTGAACAAGGGCCTGGTTGGCCCGCTGGATGACAGGGTAGGGAACAACCACAATGGGGTCGCGCGGCGATTTTGCGGCGCAGCGTTGCGAAATTGCTTCAGGCAACATGACCCTGTAGGAGCCAGCCTTGCTGGCGAACAGGCCCATACGGCCAGCACACCCCCGCGAGGAATGAATCATTTGAACTGGGACGACGCCCGCATGCTCCTGGCCCTGAGCCGCGAACAGACCCTGCGCCGCGCCGCACGGGTGTTGCGGGTCGACCAGGCCACCGTGGGCCGGCGGGTGGCGGCGCTGGAAGCGGACCTGGGCTCGACCCTGTTCCTGCGCACCCCGGCCGGCTACCAGCTGACCGCCATCGGCGAGGTAGCCGTGGAAGCGG
Organism: Pseudomonas entomophila; assembly: GCF_023277925.1. Lineage (NCBI taxonomy): Bacteria > Pseudomonadati > Pseudomonadota > Gammaproteobacteria > Pseudomonadales > Pseudomonadaceae > Pseudomonas > Pseudomonas entomophila. The sequence goes on along the minus strand of NZ_CP063832.1, from coordinate 1,595,598 downwards.
CGCTGAAGATGGAGCAGGCCGCCCTCGAACTGACCCGGCGCATCGGCGGCGCCGACAACGAACTGGCCGGCGAAGTGCGCATCGCCACCACCGATTCCCTGGCCCAGGATTTCGTCATCCCGGCGCTGGCCGAGCTGCATCAGGCATACCCCGACATCCGCGTGCTGCTCAGCGGCAGCTCGGAGGTCGTCAACCTGTCCCAGCGCGAAACCGACATCGCCATCCGCAACCTGCGCCCGGACAACCCCGACCTGGTCCTGCGCAAGCTGGCCAGCTGGACCATGGGGCTGTTCGCCTCGGCGGACTATGTGCAGCGCCGGGGCGTGCCGGCCGTCGGCAGTTTCGCGGGCCATGAACTGGTGGTATACGAGCCGTACTGGCGCGACCAGGCCCGGCCCGCCCTGGTCGACGTGCCCATCGGCGAGGGCAGGGTGGTCCTGGCGGCCAATGCCAGCCTCATGCTGCGCCGGGCGATCGGCCAGGGCCTGGGCATTGGTGAAATCCCTGTGGAGCTTGGCCTGCGTGACGGCCTGCAGCGGCTCTGGCCAAACCTCACACGGGCAAAGCCCTATGAAGTGTGGATGGTGACCCACCAGGACCTGCGCCACACCGCCCGGGTGCGCGTGGTGATCGACCATCTGGTTCGGGCGTTCGCTGCATATGCCTGATCTTGCCCGGTGAACCCCCCTGATTGGATCCGTTACGCCGCGTGAAAACCCCGTGCGTTTCGCCAAAGCTTGAGTACAATCATCGGCTTTTTCTGGGCCCTTCCGTGGCCTGCTCCTGGGTGTGCACATGCTGATCGGTAGCTACTCCTCCTCGCTGGTGTTGATCTCGCTGTGCGTGGCCATTCTCGCCTCCTACACGGCCCTGGATCTCACCGGGCGCATCGCCACGGCCAAGGGCCGGGCGGTGCACCTGTGGATGCTGGGCGGCGCCTTCGCCATGGGCATCGGCATCTGGTCGATGCATTTCATCGGCATGCTGGCGTTCAGCCTGCCGATCAGCCTGGGCTACGACACCACGCTGACGGCGCTGTCGCTATTGATCGCGGTGGCGTCCTCGGGCTTTGCCCTGTGGCTGGTGAGCCAGCCGAAACTGCCACTGATGCAACTGGGCTTTGGCGCGCTGATCATGGGCAGCGGTATCGCCTGCATGCATTACACCGGTATGGCGGCATTGCGCATGCAGCCGGGCATCGACTATGACCCGACACTGTTCGGCGCCTCGCTGGCCATCGCCGTCGGTGCCTCGGCTGCCGCACTGTGGATCGCCTTCCGCCTGCGCCAGCACACGCCCTACGTGCGGCAGTTCCGGGGGCTGGCGGCGGTGGTCATGGGCATCGCCATCGTCGGCATGCACTACACCGGCATGGCTGCGGCGAACTTCCCCACCGGCAGTTACTGCGGTGCGCTGGTCGACGGCCTGGCCGGCGATGGCCTGGACTACCTGGTGCTGATCACCACCCTGGCGGTGCTGGCGGTGGCGCTGCTGACCTCGGTGCTCGATGCCCGCCTGGAGGCGCGCACGGCGGAGCTGGCGCGTTCGCTGACCCTGGCCAACCAGGAGCTCACTCAACTGGCCCTGCACGACACCCTGACCGGCCTGCCCAACCGGACGCTACTGGCCGACCGCATCGACCAGGCCATTGGCCGGGTAGCCGAGCAGGGCGGCTGCTTCGCGCTGATGTTCATCGACCTGGACGGCTTCAAGCCGGTCAACGACGCCTTCGGCCACCATGTCGGCGACCTGCTGCTCAAGGCGGTGGCGGCACGCCTGCGCGGGCACCTGCACAGCCAGGACACCCTGGCGCGGATCGGCGGCGACGAGTTCGTGCTGCTGGTCGAGCTGGGCGAGCCGGACGACGCCATGGGCGTGGCGGTCAAGCAGGTCAACCTGGTGTCGCGGCCATTCCGCGTGGCCGAGCACGACCTGCAACTGACGGCCAGTGTCGGCATCGTGCTGTACCCGGGCAACGGCGCCGACCAGCACGAACTGCTGCGCAACGCCGACGCCGCCATGTACCACGCCAAGAGCGCCGGCAAGAACGGCTACAGGTTCTTCGACGCCTCGATGAACACCAATGCGCGCCAGCAGCTGCAACTGCTGCAGGACCTGCGCACGGCACTGGAGCAGGGCCAGTTCCGCCTGCATTACCAACCCAAGTTCGACGCAGCGGCGCGCCAGCCCATCGGCGCCGAGGCGCTGCTGCGCTGGGAGCACCCGCACCATGGCCTGATGCTGCCGGACCGCTTCATCGGCCTGGCCGAGAAGACCGGCCTGATCATCCCCATTGGCGAGTGGGTGCTGGGCGAAGCCTGCCGGCAGATGCGCCAGTGGATGGACCAGGGCCACGCCGACTGGCGCATCGCGGTCAACCTGTCGGCGATCCAGTTCTGCCATGCCGGGCTGGTGGACAGCGTGGCGCGGGCGTTGAACGACAATGGCCTGCCGGCCAACCGGCTGACCCTGGAAATCACCGAAACCACCGCCATGCGCGACGCCGACGCCAGCCTGACAGTGCTGCAGCGCCTGTCCGACATGGGCGTCGACCTGTCCATCGACGACTTCGGCACCGGTTATTCCAGCCTGATGTACCTCAAGCGCCTGCCGGCCAACGAGCTGAAGATCGACCGTGGTTTCGTCCGCGACCTGGAGCAGGACAGCGACGATGCGGCGATTGTCTCGGCCATCGTCGCCCTGGGCCAGGCGCTGGGCTTGCGTATCGTCGCCGAAGGCGTGGAGACCGACCGTCAGCAGGATTTCCTCACCCGCCTGGGGTGCGATTCGCTGCAGGGGTACTTGCTGGGGCAACCGGTGCCGCCCGAGCAGTTCATGCAACGCTTGGAGCAGGCCGGCAAAAAAGCCGGGCACACCGTTAGCTGAGCTTCACCCGATTCAGGGGCAGCGGCTGGGGAATAGGCCCCAGTGCGCTGCCTTTGTCGTTTCAGGCCATTGAAAATCAATGCCTATTTTCGTGGCATAAGACTTGCTCCCCACCCCTCCAGAGTCCCCGTGTCCTCCGGAGGTGCCCCATGTCGACCCCGTGCAAAGGCCCTGTTCTGTCCACCTTGCTGTTGGCCTTGCTGGGCTGGCAGGCCAGCGGCGAGGCCGCCGTGCAGTGCCAGCGCACGCTGACGGCCAACGTGGTGGCCCTGGACCAGCCCCTGATGTTCAACCGCCTTGGCGCGCAGAACGCCAACGGCATGATGTTCGCCCTGCGCCAGGACGTGGTGGATGAGCACCAGGTGCCCTTGAACAAGGGCGGCGCGGCGGTGCCGGGCAAGGTCACCCTGCGCCCGGACAAGCGCCCGCGGCCGATCGTGCTGCGGGTGGCCGCAGGCGACTGCCTGACGGTCAACCTGACCAACCTGCTGGCCTACCAGGCCAACCCCAACAAGCACGGCATCCACCCAGAAGAACCTGAAGGCGAAGAGGGGCAGGAGGCCGAGGTGCCGGAGGTCGAGGGTGACGAGCACTTCGTCGCTGATCAGCAGGTCACCGACCGCCACACCGGTTTCCAGGTCAACGGCATGCAGGCGGTCAATAGCATCGCTGATATCGCCGCCAACACCGGGCGCAACGGCAACTTCCTGGTCGCCCCGGGCAGCACCCGCAGCTACACCCTGTACGCCGAGCGCGAAGGCGCCTTCGCCGTGTCCAGCCGTGGCGCGCCATTCGGTGGCGAGGGCAACGCCGGCAACGTCGCCAACGGCCTGTTCGGCCAGGTGGTGGTGGTACCGAAAGGCGGGCGCACCTACCGCAACACCCTCACCGAAGAAGAAATGCGCCTGGCCACCACTGGGCGCACGGCCACCGGCCAGCCGGTGATCGACTACGCGGCGCGCTACCCGCAGACAGAACCGTGGATCGCCGAAGGCAAGGCCGGCAAGCCGATCATCGCCATGGTCGACGGCAACGAGATCCTCAACAGCGAGACCGATGCCATCGTCATGGGCCCCAACCCGGACGGCAGTTTCCCGAAAGCCACCTACCCCCTGGAAAGCGTGGGCAAGCGCAACCCGGCGCTGCCCAACCGGCTGGAGGCGTTCCGTGATTTCGCCGCGCAATTCGCCGATGAAGTGGCCGGCACCCAGGCCTTCCCCGGCTACTGGGCGGACCCGGTGATGGGCCATGTGCTGGAACCGGCCCGCGACTCGTTCATGATCAACTACGCCGCCGGCGGCATGGGCGCCGAAGTGGTGGCCAACCGGCTGGGGGTGGGGCCGATGCACGATTGCCTGTCGTGCGCCTATGAAGAGTTCTTCCTCAGCGCCCATACCGTGGGCGACATCGGCACGCTGGTGGACATCCCGGCCAACGTCGGGCTCGAGCACATCCGCCCAGGCGAAGTGCCGCCGGCCAGCGCGACGGGTGTGAAGGCGACCATGGCCCTGTACCCAGCCGAGCCGGCCAACGTGCACCACAGCTACATCGGCGACTTCACCAAGTTCCGCAACACCCACAATGGCCACGAGCAGCACATATTCCACTTGCATGGCCACCAGTGGCTGTTCAACCCCAACGACGACAACTCTGACTACATCGATGCCCAGGGCATCGGGCCGGGTGTGGGCTACACCTATGAAATCGCCAACGGCGGCTCGGGCAACCGCAACCGCGTGGCGGGCGACGCCATCTACCACTGCCACTTCTACCCGCACTTCGCCCAGGGCATGTGGGCCATGTGGCGGGTGCACGACGTGTTCGAGCCGGGTACTCGCCTTGAGGTGAGCGGCGAGGGCGCCAATGGTTACCACAGCACGCCGTTTGCCCTGCGTAACGGCAAACCCGCTGCGGGCGCCCGGGCACTGCCGGACGGCGAGATCGTTGCCGGCACGCCGATCCCGGCCATCGTGCCGCTGCCCGGCAAGGCCATGGCGCCGATGCCCGGCAACGTGACCGTGGTGCCGAAGTTGTCCGAAACCCTGGTGGCCGAGCATGACGAGGGCGAGGAGGGCGATGACCACCCGGACGCGCCTGCCACGCCACGCGCTGTCGGCTCCCTGGCGTTGGTCGACCGCAGCGAGACCAACCGCAACGCCGACGGTTCGCTGAAGAACCCCGGCTACCCGTTCTGGATCGGCGGCATGGAAAGCAGCGTCGGCCAGCGCCCGCCGACCCCGCCGTTGGACATGCTCGACCCGGCCCTGGCGCGCCAGCTCAAAGACAGCGGCAAGGCGCTGTGGGCCAACCTCGACCCCAATCAGGTCGATGGCTGGGACGGCGGCCTCGGGCGCCACGCGCTGGATGGCGTGTCGGCTGGCGGCGAGGCAGTGACCACCACCACCAAGCTGGATTTCTCCAAGGTGGTGCACAAGGCCAAGCCGATCTACCTGCCTGAAGAGGGCACCGAGGTCGAGCAGGCGGCCATGCAGTTCCATGCCAAGGCCGAGCACCCCAGCTTCGCCCTGATCCCCGGCAGTTCGCCGGTGGCCAAGGCGTTCCGCACCAACGGCGCGTTGCCCACGGCGGGCGCGCCGTACTACGAGCCGTGCATGGATGACCGTGGCAAGCGCCTGACCCAGTCCTCGGGCATTGGCGAGTTCTTCAGCGGTGAAAACCTCACCGGCATGAGTTTCCGCGGTTCGTCCACCTTCACCGCCGACCGGCCGCGTATCTACAAGGCCGCCAACATCCAGTTCGACGCCGTGTACAACAAAGTCGGCTACCACTTCCCGCAGGCACGCATCCTGGCGCTGTGGGAGGACGCCTGGCCGGTGATCACCAAGCAGCGCCCACCAGAGCCGATGGTGCTGCGCATGAACACCTTCGACTGCACCCAGTACGTGCACACCAACCTGATCCCATCGTTCTACGAGATGGACGACTACCAGGTACGCACGCCCACCGACGTGATCGGCCAGCATATCCACCTGCCCAAGTGGGACCTGACCGCCGCCGACGGCTCGGCCAACGGCTGGAACTACGAGGACGGGATTCTCTCGCCCGGCAGCGTGGTGGAGCGGGTGCATGCCATCCGCGCGTTCAACAATTGCACCGAAGGCGATGCCCGCGACGGCACCGCCGCCTGCCCGAACGCCAAGCAGCACCCGTACTTCGGGCGCTTCGGCCGGGCCGACTGGCTGGGTGCGCGCACGGCCATGCAACGCTGGTTCGCAGACCCCTTGGTGAACGTGCATAACGTCGACCGCGGCCTGGGCACCATCTTCACCCACGACCACCTCGGCCCATCGACCCACCAGCAGTTGGGCCTGTATGCCACCGTGCTGGCCGAGCCGGCCGGCTCCACCTGGTATCACGCCGAAACCGGCGAACAACTGTACAACCCGGCCAGCCGCCAGGACGGTGGCCCGACCTCGTGGCAGGCGGTGATCCAGACCGGCGACCACGACGGCGACGGCAAGAACGACAGCTACCGCGAGTTCTTCCTCGAGTACAGCGACTTCCAGCACGCCTATGAAGCCGGTGTGTACGTGGGCGCCGGCCCCAACGGTATCCCCGACGGCCAGAGCTATCCGGCCACCGCCGACAGCTTCCGCTACGCCATCAACCCGCCCGTGCGCGGCAAGGCCTCGAACCTGCTGGAGGCCATCGTCGAGACCCGTGGCGGCCTCAACCCCGGCTGCCCAAGCCGGCCGTGCCCGCAGGCGATCTCGGTGGACGACCCCGGCATGTTCGTCGTCAACTACCGCAACGAACCCCTGGCCCTGCGCGTGTTCGACCCCAACAAGGTCGGCCCCGACGGCAAGCGCGGCATGCAGGCCGACGGCCTGGGCGGCGACCTGGCCTACGCCCTGCAGACCCGCACCGACCGCGCCATCCCAGCGATGAACCTGGCACCTTCGGCGATCACCCAGGCGGTCGGTCCAACAGGCGGCACCACGCTGTTCCCGCCGCACATCAACAAGGCTGGCAGCGAGCCAGGCGACCCCTTCACGCCGATGCTGCGCACCTATTCCGGCGACAACGTGCGCCTGCGCATGCACGCCGGTGGCCATGAAGAAGAGCACAACGTCACCCTGCACGGCGTGAAGTGGCTGCAGAACGGCTCGGGCTTCGGCAACAGCTCCAACTCGGGGTGGAAGTCGTCGCAGATGATCGGCATCTCCGAGCAACTGGGCTTCATGGCGCCGGTGTCGATGATTTCAAGCTCCGCCGCCACCAACGGTGACTACCTGTATTCGCTGGATGCGGCCCTGGAGGGCTACTGGAACGGCATCTGGGGCATCATGCGCAACTACACCGCCCAGCGCGCCGACCTGTTCGCGCTGCCCAACAACCCGCAGCCGGTGGCCATGCGCAACACCGTGAACTTCGACGGCATCTGCCCGAAAACCACGGCCAACCCCACTGGCGTGGGCACCCGGCCGACGGTCAAGCGCAGCTATGAAGTGGTGGCGGCACTGGCCAACGACATCCTCGAGAACCGCCAGGGGGTGAGCATCAACGACCCGGCCGGGATCGGCCAGCATGTCGGCGGCCCGCTCAAGGCCAACGGCGGCACCCTGGTGTTCAATAGCCGGCGCACCAGCATCCCGCTGGTCAGCGGGGTCGACCCGGAGGATGGCGAGACCTTCACCATCGGTGGCCACAGCGCGCCACTGCACGACCCGACTGCCATCCTGTACGTGCGCAAGGCTGACCTCGACGCCAGCACCGGCAAGCTCAAGGCCGGGGTACCGGTGGAGCCGCTGATCCTGCGTGCCAACGCCGGCGACTGCATCAGCATCACCCTGGAAAACCGCCTGCCGCTGGTGATGCCGGACCTGCCCAGCACCGCGGTGATGCACAACGTGGTCAAGCGCGACCGCTTCGACAGCGAGGGCGCCACCGCCTTTGCCAACAACCTGATGCGCCCGTCCAGCCATGTGGGCTTGCACGCCCAACTGCTGGCCTACGACATCACCAAGTCGGACGGCGTCAACGTCGGCCTCAACCCGGTGCAGACCGTGCCACCGCGCAGTGGCGGCAGCGGCGCCTGGCCGACCAAGGTGTACCAGTACTACGCCGGGCACCTGGAGCGTGAAGGCAAGCCGACCCTGCAACTGGGGCGCACGGTGGACAACATCAACACCACCGCCATCGAGTTCGGCGGCCTCAACCTCACCCCGGCGGATGTCATCAAGCAACCGCAGAAGGGCCTGGTGGGGGGCATGAGCATCCTGCCGCAGACCGCCACCTGGACCGAGGACACGGCCAGCCGCGCCCAGGCCACGGTGAAGGTCAGTGGCCAGCCGGACTACCGCGACTTCGTCACGGTGTGGCAGCGGGCGTTGAACATGCGTTGGGCCGATGGTCGCCCGGTGGCAGGCATCAATACCGAGGGCAATGGCGCGGCGGGCGACCCGCAGGACAACGGCAACATGGCGGTGAACTACAAGACCGAGCCGCTGTGGCTGCGCTTTGGGGTGGCGCCGGACGCACCGTTCGGCCGTGCCGACGGACTTGGGTTCGCGGATATTCCCAACGTGCACATGGCGTATAGCAACGCCCTGGTCGGTGGCGATCCGCAGACCCCGGTGCTGTATGCCAAGCCGGGGCAGCCGCTGCGCAACCATATCGTGATGCCCAGTGGCGGCAGCCGTGGCATGACCTACCAGCTCGATGGGCACGTGTGGCCGTTGCACAATTACCAGGCCGAGAAGAGCGATGTGGACGGTTACCCCATGGGGTTGCCGGGCATTGGCTCGGTGCGCTTCGGCTACAACCCGATGGCGATGTACATCGGCGCCCAGGAGAGCGTGCTGCCGGCGGCGCACTTCAGCTTCATGCTGCCGAGTGCCGGCGGGGCCAACGCGGTGCCGGGGGATTACCTGTTCCGCGACTATGCGGCGTATGGGAATACCTCGGGGTTGTGGGGGATTATGCGGGTGACCAACGAGGCGCCGCCAGCGGTGGCGCCGGCGCAGTGAAGGAGGGCGCCTGGTGAGAGAGATGTTGCGTCTATGAGATCGAGCGCCGCCCGCGCGGCGCATCGAAGGCTTCGCCAGCTCCCAGGCATTGCCCCGCAAAGCTTAGAGTCGATTGTCCACGTAAATTGTCAATCGCTCCGTCAAAGATCTACCAGGCAATACTGGTAGAAAATGGCGAGGTTCATGGCCCTTTGCTAGCGTTTTGCCAAGACTAACTGTCTAGGAGTGGGCAAGTATGCAGGCGCAGGTGGATATCCTTTCGTGGCTTCATAGACAAAGCGATTGGTTGCAAGAGGCGGCGGATCGACTCTTGAAGCAAGGGCAGGTGGATGGGACTGATATCGCAGCTCTGGTTGCCATTATCAAGACACCGGATGGACGCAAGGCCTCGAAGCACAGGCCATTTGCGGAGCTCAGTCAGGGAAATACCGCACACCGGGAACTTCGGCTTGTAAAGATTAGTGAGGTATCTGGAATCGAAAATTTGGCACCTCGTGTTCCATTGGAGTTCGGATCTGAAAATCTCTCCGTCATCTACGGTCACAACGGATCAGGGAAATCTAGCTACACCCGGATATTGAAAAAACTCTCAGGCAAGCCGCGAGCCAGCGAGCTGAAAGCCAACGTGTTCAAAGCCGCTCCGGCAGCTAGCAAATGTCACGTCACCGTCCAACTCAACGGCCAGGAAACGGCACATGAATGGCATGTCGGTCACCCTACGTTAGAAGCGCTTCGCGACATAGATATCTTCGACAGCGATGAGGCTAGCCATTATTTGACTGCAGAGAGTGCCGCGACCTACATCCCGCCCATTGTAAGTCTGTTTGAAAAGCTCGCTGGCGTTGTTGAACAGGTTCGCGATGCCTTGACCGCAGAACAGTCAAGGTTAGTAACCGCGCTGCCGCAGTTGCCCGCCATTTACGATGGCACGCCAGGCAAACGCTTATACCAGGGTCTTGGGACAGCGACCGCAGCTGAATTGGATGAAGTCTTGGTTTGGAAGGCGGATGATGAAAAGCAGCTTGTTGCGCTCACAGAACGGCTGAAGGCTGAGGATCCGGCAGCGTTAGCTGTTCAGAAGCGACGGACAAAAGCCGAGTTACAAAAGGTCATCACAGCATTGACCATTGCTGAGCAGTCCTATGGGGGCGCCAGTTTCCAGTCTTTACGCGAACTCAGGCAAACCGCAGCACAAAAGCGACAGGCTGCCGTCGAGAGCGCCAAAATAAACATGGCGGAATTGGACGGGGTCGGAATTCCCACTTGGCGAGCTATGTGGGAGGCAGCACGGGCTTTCTCGTCCACGCCATATCCGCAGCACCCTTTCCCAGCCACCCATGACCAGGCTCGCTGCCCCCTCTGCCAACAGACCCTGGATGAACAGGCCCAGCGCAGGCTTAAGGATTTCGAACAGTACGTTCAGGGAAAACTTGAGGCCGATGCCAAGCAAGCAGAAGTGCTGTATACGCAAGCCCTGGAGGCGCTTCCCAGAATCCAGGGCGATCAGGAAATAGCGACTCAATGCGAAGCTGCTGGACTGGGTGCACAGGAGTGGCCAGATTTCCTGAAAGGCTTCTGGAGGAACGCTGCGCTGACGCGTGCAGCTCTGATTAATCATGAGGCTGATGCACCCGCACTACCTGTTGCATCTCAAACGACAAACATCAAGACGCTCACCCAGTATGGTGAGGAGCTGGCCGAGACTGCCACACAATATGAAGCTGACGCTGTGCAATTTGACCGTGCTCACGCCACGAGAGAGAAGCTTGCTCTGGAAGCGCGCAAATGGATCACCCAACAGGCCGCCGCAGTGCGCGCTGAGGTGGAGCGGCTTAAGAAGATCAAAGAGTATGAGGACTGGAAGGCGCTGACCAATTCTCGACCGATCTCCACCAAAGCAGCCGAGGTAACGTTAGCAGTGGTGACCGACGCTTATGTCGCTCGGTTTAACCAAGAGCTCAAGGCACTTGGGGCCCATGGTATCCAGGTCGAACTGGTAAAAGCTCGAACCCGCAACGCCGTAGTGCTGCACCAAATTCGACTTAAGGGTGCCCAGGACGCGAAGATCCAGCCGCACGGGGTTTTGAGTGAAGGGGAGCGGCGTATCATCTCGCTGGCGGCATTTCTAGCTGACGTCTGCGAGCGGCCGGGCTCCGCACCGTTTATCTTCGATGACCCGATTTCCTCATTGGATCACGACTTTGAATGGGCCGTCGCTTGCCGGCTAATAGCTTTGGCGAAAACCCGTCAGGTGATAATCCTGACCCACCGCCTATCTCTGTATGGCGTTCTGGACGAGCTGGCCAGGAAGGTCGGCGACGAATGGAAAAAACAGCACTTCCGACAGATGCGCATCGAATCCTACGGAGGTGTTGCTGGACATCCTGCTGACCAGGAGGTGTGGAATGCGACGACTAAGAAAGCCAATAACTTGTTGCTCAACCGCTTGGCAGTCGCGAAAAAAGCAGGGGAGGCGGATGGTGCAGCGGCTTATCAACGCCTGGCTCAGAGTATTTGCAGCGAGTTCCGTAAGCTTCTGGAGCGTACTATCGAAGAGGACTTACTCAACAAGGTCGTGCTAAGGCATAGGCGAGGTGTCCAGACCGATGGTCGACTCCGTGACATCCGGGGCATTCTGCTTGAGGACTGCAAGCTGCTTGATGATTTCATGACCAAATACAGCTGTTATGAGCACAGTCAGTCGAGTGAGATACCTATCGTGATTCCGGATGAACCTGAGCTGCGCCAAGATTTGGAGACTCTCGGGGCCTGGCGCGACCAGTTGATCAAACGTCGTGCCGCGGTAGCTTAGCGAGCCTCATCAGCGCCTTCTCCTGAGGGCGCTTGTCTGGAGGGGGGATACTTTTTCACCCAGTTACCACACCAACCTTGGTTTTGCGTAGCTATCTGCACCGCTCCCTTTCCGTCTACAGCTCCAACTGTCGCCTGAGCATTCAACAGAGAGATCATCTGCCACCAAGCGCCATTATGTTTGAGTATCTGACCATCCTCGCTTCGATAAATGAGGTCGATGGTAGTGAATAATCCTGAGTCGCTGCTCACCTGAGCTTGGGACTGATCGGTGAAAAAACACTGTCCAAGTGGCCGTGGAGTCAGTGTCCAAGTGCGTGTGGAATCCCCGTGTAGGTTGGGGTAGGCTACGTCGGCGCCGAGCTAATTGAGTAGCAAAGGCTCTACGGAAGTCGTTGTGCCCTTGACGCGGCTTCGGCTGCAGGGCGAATTTCAGGATGAGGTGAAGGCGGTGATGAACATCGAAGAGGTATTCCAGCGCTGGAAGGCAACACTACATCGGCGGTACGGGCAAGGCTTTCCTGCCGAGTTTGTCGAGAAAGCTCATGAAAACCTACTGGCCGCCTACGCGCGCTTTAATGCCAGTGGGTGCGCCGACGCACAATTTCTTAACGAGCTGTGCTCTGCAAACGTCAATAAATCTGCCCAGCGCCTGGGCGAAATCTTGCTCTTTGAGCGCCTTGAGCATGCAGGGTACGACCCCAAACCATCGCCGAATGGCTGGGGACCGGATTTCCTGGTGCGGCAAGATGGAAAGCAAATCTGTCTTGAGCTAATCACTCCGTCGACCGGCGACGACACAAAAATCAAGGAGCTCTTCAAATCTCATGATCCGCTGCGTCCTTGCCCTAACGCTGCGACTGAGTTACGGCAACGAACGTTACTCAGAGTGACTGCGGCGATTGCAGAGAAGCTCGGCAAATACGAAGGCTATCTGAGAGATGGAGTGATCGGCACTGAGGATGTACTTGTAATCGTAGTGAACGATGCGCTCCTTTGTCCTGATTCATTCTTCTACGGAGTAAGTCACAACGCTGATGCTGGGGTTGGTGGCCAATCCCTTGCTGAGCATGCCGTTTATGGCTTTGGTCACTCTATCTGGGAGCCGGACAGCGAGGGGATAAATCACGTTAGGAAGAGCACGTACAGGGAGATCGTGGATAACCGGCCTGAGCCTGCACGGGATGGTAGTGCTCGTGGGCCGGTGCCTGTGAGCCTATTTAAAACGCCTGAACAGGATGAGGCTGCCGAAATTGCTCAGCGCGCGTCAGTAATTTCTGCTGTGCTCCAGGTGACGCTAAGGGAGGACTACGGCGTTCTGATGCTGCTGCGCGAGAAGGCTGAGACTGAGGATCGTCTCTGTGAAACTCTATTGCGTCCGGGCTCTCTTGTAATCAACCCTCGAGCAGCAAACCCTCTATATGTACCCCTTCAACGTGGTCTGATGAAGATCGTTGATTCTCCAGCTCTCACTTTAAAGGAAGCATGGGATCTGAAAAATCGTGAGCTGAAAATGCTTTTGGGCGAAGGCTATAAAGAGCAGCCATTCCCTGGTGTTGGCTGACAATAGCGACGCTCAGACTCTCAGATCCCAAGCTGTGTCTCAGATCTGCGCTCGGCCGAGCGCAGCCTTCGAAGCGCCACATGCCACTGTCATTCACTCGTGGTGCTTTGAGCGAAACGTTGAGAGGGATTCACTGTCCCGTTTCTCAAAATCAAAAGCCGGAGCGATGCCACGGCTTTTTTTGATCCGATGATAGCGCAGCCTGCGCTAGTGAGCCTGTTGAGCTTTCGAAGTCTCGCTGCTATCACTGTCTTCCAAGCTGAATATGAATGGAGGAGAGATCCAAGGACTACCAAGCCTATGGTCTCGCCCTTCACATTTCCAATGACCAGCGAGTTTTGATGGTTTCAACACAATCAAAAGATTTTCAGGATTCTGCAAGGAGCTGTCACCTAGCATGAAGCCGAGAAGCTTCGCTTGGTCAGTGTTCTCAACTAAGAGTTTCCCCTCAGCGTTGAGGCATCCTGCAAGCGAGCCCACCCCGCGGTTGATAACTTTCAATGGCTGGTAAGCCGGGTATTCAGGCTGGCTACTTTTTGACAGCTCAGCGGTGGCACCGGTTGAGGACTGAGACACGGGGCTCTGTTGGAGAGATGCATCTGGATAGTCGGGAACAGGCTCAGCCTTTCCCAACACAGCACTGGCTGTATTCCAGTCTCTATGGCCGTGCAGGGCTGCAACGGCCTCCAGGCACTGACTATGGGAGAGGACAATATTGTTTTTGGCGAGATGATTTCGCAGGCGTTTGCTCTGCTCTTTTAATGCAGTGGTCGTAAGCATGGTCGAATCCCCAAATTCCGGCGTCCCTTTGGGTGTCGTCCCTCCATTGCGACCTGCCGGTGAGAATCACCAGAGGTGTTTCTTGCTTTCACCTTTTAGCGGAGGGGGCGGGCAGCAAGCAGCCGAAACCAAAGCTATTCCAGGTCGCTCCTATTTGCAAGACGAAGCCTCAGCTTTTTCAGCCCCTAGTCAATTCCGACGTTGGTAAGCGGCGAGCCCCACCTAACACCATCATGGCTATTGTGGCGCTTTCTAGGTAGTGTGCAAAAAACAATGCCATTGAATTGCCACCGGCAAGCGCGTGTGACTTTCGCCGCAGCGCTTGTGCCAGGCGACATTCCTGATGCTTCGAATCATGGTCGCGAGGGGGCGATGTTGAAACGGCGACCTGGTTCATGGCATGCCAACCGCAAAAGATCATCAGATTTAGCCGCTTTCTTGTAGGTCGTTTCCCAAAGATAATGCGCGCGCCGTTTTTCCGTTGCGGTGGCAATCAGTGCCCTCTAGTCTCGCTGGGTCGCTGCAATCAGCGACATGGCTTTGACAGGCCGCTACGGGGTGATCGCATGGCTAGTCCTTCAATGGCGGCTGTGCGTAGGGCACGCTCGCGTGCGCCGGTTACTGATCAACTCCGCCGGTCTGTCAACCTACGTACAGCTGTCACCACCTGTTTGACAGCGGGTTGGTGACCGCCCGACTAAGGAGTAGATCAATGCTGAAGATAGTCCCCGATCCCCCCACCATCCTTGAAGACACCCTCGTCCAGACCTCCGAACACGTCCACTGCGCCCTGGCCGTCGCCCAGCAGTCCATCCAGCTCATTTCCCGGTCCCCCGGCTCGATGCTCGTGCTGGCTGCTTTGCACGAGATGGAGACGGTAAAGGCCTTGCTGGATTCGGCGCTGGCGCAAGTGCAGGCAACCCTGCACTGATGGCTGAAATGCCCACTTCAAGGAGATCCCCATGACACCGGAAGACCCCAACACCACCGTCGGCCAGACCCGCTTCTACCAGGGTGAAAACAACACCCAGCCGCTGTTCTGCATCGAGCCCGGCATCCCATGCCGGCACGCCCGCGAACAATCCTCCGAACTGATGGACTGCGTGCGCCACCTGACCCTGGTCGGGGTGATGGAGAACGACCAACGCATGGTCTGGGCGGCCCACTACCTGAGTGCCTTGGCCAAGGCGCTGATGGATGATGCCGAGCTGGGCATGGTGCATTGATATTCGGGGCTGCTTTGCAGCCCATCGCGGGTAAACCCGCTCCTACAGGGATTGCGGTCACCACAGATCCTGTAGGAGCGGGTTTACCCGCGATGGGCCGCGCAGCGGCCCCAAGTGCCCCCCCGCCTTCGGGGAATCGCCTTGGGGACTGCTCCCCAACTTTCTCGCATTGATTCTCCAACCCACTGATCTAAAAGCACTTCATCAGTGGCACAACGCTTGCTACTCCCTCCACAGAACCCTAGGTCTCCGTGGAGGTGCAGCATGGTCATCCCGCTCGAAGGCGCCGCCCCGCGCGCGCCGCATCCAACCCCCCGCCACCGAGGCGCGCCAACATGAGCGGCAAGTTGCGCCCCGCCTACCTGGGGTTGCTGATCGGCCTGGCGCTGATCGGCCTGGGGGTGGCTTACGAAAAGCTCTGGTGCGACCCCCGCGAGCTCTTGCAGGAAACCACCGACCCCTTGGCCGAACACCGCCTCAGCCGCGACGGCGTGACCGTGGAGTTCGAGGCCAGCCCCCTGGCCGGCAGCGAACTGCGCGAGGGCGACTTCGCCAATATCCGCTTCAAGGTCAGCGACCAGAGCAGCGGCCAGCCGCTGTCGGGCATGGCCCCCGGCGCTTGGCTGGACCCCGCGCAATCGGCGCCACCTGGCGACCGCGACAGCAGTTGCAAGGCGCGGGTGGCGCTGTTCCTCAAAAGCAGCATCGGCGCGCGGCCGCTGCTGGACCTGAACAGCTACTTCCTGCTGGTGCTGAACAAGGACGCCAGCCTCACGGTCATCGACCCGACCGTCTCGGTGGGCGGCGTCACCAGCACCCTGGCGCGCATCGACCTGCCAGGCCGGCCCATGGACTGGGTGGCCACCGGCGACGACAAGCAGGTGTTCGTGTCGATGCCCGAACGCGGCCAGGTGGCGCTGATCGACACCGAGACCTTCCGCCGTGTGGCCACCCTCGAGGCCGGCGCGCAGCCGTTGCGGGTGGCGCTGCAACCCGACCAGCGCCTGCTGTGGGTGGGCAACAACAGCGACAACCCAGCGAAGGGTGGGGTGACGGTGATCGACGTGCCCAGCCGCACCACGCTGAAGTCGTTCAGCACCGGCTCCGGGCACCACGAGATCGCCTTCAGCGCCGACTCGCGCTACGCCTTCGTCAGCAACCGCGACGCCGGCACCCTGAGCGTGATCGACACCACTGAGATGCGCCTGGCCAAGACCCTGGAGGTGGGGCCGCAGCCCCTGTCCGTCACCTACTCGCCACTGTCCCAGGCGGTTTACGTGGTCGATGGCCAGGAAGGCACGGTGCGGGTGATCGATGCTCGCAGCCACCTGCCACGGCACACCGTCAAGGCCGAGCAGGGCCTGGGGCCGATGCGCTTCAGCGGCGACGGACGCTTTGGCGTGGTGCTCAACACCCTGGAGAACCAGGCGCTGGTGATCGACGCCAGCACCGACCAGTTGATCCACCGCATTCCTGTGGCCGCCGAGCCGTACCAGCTGACCTTCACCAAGGCCTACGCCTATGTGCGCGGCCTGGCTTCGCCGAAGGTGAGCATGATCAACCTGGCCAGCCTCGGCCAGGGGCGCACGCCGATCGTCCAGGGCTTCGAGGCCGGCCCCGCCGCGCCGCGCCAGGCCGGCGACCTGCCGCTGGCCCAAGGGCTGAGCGTGTCCCGCGACGACAACGCGGTGTTCGTGGTCAACCCGGTGGACAACACCACCTACTTCTATGCCGAAGGCATGAACGCACCGATGTCTGGCTACAACAACCGTGGCCACCAGGCCCGCGCGGCGATCGTCATCGACCGCAGCCTGCGCGAGGTGGCGCCCGGGGTGTATGGCTCGACGGTCAGGCTGCCGGCCGCAGGCACCTTCGACGTGGCGTTCCTGCTCAATCAACCGCAGATCATCCATTGCTTCAGCACCGTGGTGGCGGCACTGCCCCAGGCCGGCGGGCACAAGGCGGTGCGCGCGGAGTTCATCGGTACCGACCGGCCGCTGCTGCAGCACAGCCCGTTCATGGCGCGGGTGCGCATCCTGAGGGAGGACGGCAAGCCGCGCACGGGCCTGGGCGACCTGAGCCTGCGCTACTTCCTGGCGCCGTCGTCGCTGCCGCGCAACCTGCCGCTCGACGAAGTGGGCGAGGGCGAGTACCAGGCCGCCTTGACCCTGCCCGAGGCCGGCGCCTGGTACCTGCATGTGCAATCGCCGAGCCTGGGGCGCAAGTTCGCCGAAGAAAACTACACCAGCCTGCGGGTCCTGCCGGCCGCCGCGGCGCCTACCGCTTCCCAAGGGGAACCCAGGAGTGTGCGATGAACGCCAACCATCCTCGCCAACTGATCGCCCTTAGCCTGCTGCTGGCCAGCCAGCTGGCCCTGGCCCATGGCGGGCACGACCATGGTGGCCCGCCCGCGCCACCGCCGACGGCCCACCAGGAAAAGGCCAGCGTGCGCTTCGCCGATGTGTCGCTGCTCGACCAGGACGGCATGCCGGTGCGCCTGGAGCAGGACCTGGTGGGGGACCGCCTGGTGGTGATGGGCTTCATCTATACCAGCTGCACCACGGTGTGCCCGGTGGTGTCGTCGATCATGGGCAAGGTCCAGCAGCAGTTGGGTGGGCGGGTGGGCGAGGAGATCCGCCTGGTGTCGATCAGCGTCGACCCGCAGCGTGACGATGCCAAGCGCCTGGCCAGCTATGCCCGGGCCTTCCAGCACGGGCCGGGGTGGAGCTGGTTGACCGGTTCGCCCTACGCCATCAGTGAAACGCTCAAGGGCCTGGGCAGCTTCAGTGCCAACCTCAGCGAGCACCCGCCGCTGATCCTGGTGGGCGACGGCCGCACCGGGCACTGGACGCGCTATTACGGCTTTACCGACCCCAACGTGTTGATCACCGAGCTCAACCGCCTCAGTGCCCGGCGGGTGCATGCCAAGACCACGGCCATTGCCGGCCAGGAGGTGCAGCCATGAGCAGCCTGAACCCACGCCCGGCCGGCATGCGCAGTTTCGACTGGGTGGTGCTGGTGGCCTGTTTGTGGATTCTCGCCTCGGTGGCCTACGCCCATGAGGGCCATGCCCCGGCGCCGCAGCCCGCGCCCCAGGCAATGGCCAGTGGCGGTGGTACGCGTGATGCGCAGACCTGGTTCACCGACACCGTGCTCAAGGACCAGAACGGCCGCGAGTTGCGTTTCTACAGCGATGTACTCAAGGACAAGGTGGTGCTGCTTAATGTCATGTTCACCCACTGCAACGACGCCTGCCCGTTGATCACCCGTAAATTGCGCGAGGTGCGCGAGGCGATGGGCGCGGAACTGGCGGCGCAGGTGACCTTCGTCTCGGTGAGCAGCGACCCGCTCAACGACACCCCCGATGTACTCAAGGCCTTTGCCGTGAAGCAGGGCGTGGACGGGCCCAACTGGTTGTTCCTGACCGGCGATAAAGCCAGCGTCGACTTGGTGCTGGGGCGTCTGGGGCAGTTCCTGCCCAGCCCCGAGCAGCACTCGACGCAACTGATCGCCGGGGATGTGGCGGGCAAGCGCTGGAGCAAGGTCCGCCCCGACGCGCCGCCTGCGGCGATTGCCCAGCGCATGCAGTTGCTGGCGCAGCCGTTGGCGGGGCGGTGAGCATCATGAGCCGCTGGGCCAATGGGCGACACATCGGCTGTGGGGGCATGGGGCTGGCGGTGGCCAGGCTAGGCTGTTCGCCGGCAAGGCCGGCGCCTACGGGGGGGGCGGCAGGCATCAGAGCGTTGCTGCTGTGCCTGGTAATGTGCAACACGGCCCAAGCCCTCGACCTGACAGCCCAGGAGCAGGCCGGCAAGCGGCTGTATCGCGAAGGGGTGTCCAGCAGCGACGCCCAACTGCTGGCCCGGGTCGGCGCCAGCGACATCACGGTACCCGCCAGTGTGCTGCCCTGCGCCAGTTGCCATGGCAACGACGGGCGCGGCCGCAGTGAGGGCGGGGTGCGGCCAGCGAGCCTGGACTGGCAGCGCCTGGCCCTTGGGCCGGGCGTACGCGAAACCAACAGCCGGCGCTACCCGGCCTATACAGAATCGAGCCTGGCGCAGGTCATCCGCAGCGGCATCGACCCTGCCGGCAACCGCCTGGACCCAGCCATGCCGCGCTTCGAGCTGAGCCTGGCCGACCAGCGCAACCTGACGGCCTACCTTAAACGCCTGGGTGAGGAACGCGACCCAGGGCTGGAGGAGGGGGTGCTGCGCTTGGGCACGCTGCTGCCGCAAAGCGGCCCCCTGGCCGAGGCTGGGCGCGTGGTGAAAGCGGTGCTGGAGGATGGCGTCGCCCAGATCAACCAGCAAGGTGGCTTGCATGGGCGGCGCTTGCAGCTGGTCGCGCTGGACCCTGGGTACGATCCGGCCAGCGCCGGGCAGGCGCTGGACAGGTTGTTGCATCAGGAGCAGGTGTTCGCCTTGATCGCGCCACTGGCCGCGCAGCTGGACAGTGCCACGCTGGCCCGCGAAGGCGTGCCCCTGATCGGCAGCACGCCGCGTGACGGCGGGGCTACGCCGGTGTTCGACCCGCTGCCCTCACTGCCCGAGCAGTTGCTCAGCCTGGCCGTGCATGGGCGTGATGGGCTCGGTCTGCGCGGCGATACCTTGCAGGTGGTGTTTGCCGGCGAAAACCAGGCGGCCGCCGCCAACGCCTTACAGGGCCGCTTGCGCAGCCTGGGTTTTGCCTTGCCCGAGGCGCAGGCATTCAATGGCCAGGCACCGAGCGCTGAGGGCATTCTTTTCCTCGGTGGTGCCCCGGCCTTTGCCGAACTGGCCGCGACGTTGCAGGCGCAGGGGCGAACACCGTACTTGTTCGCCGCCTCCAGCCAGGTGGCCAGCGTGCTGCCGACGCTCTCGGCGCAGTGGTCGCAGCGTCTGTTGCTGGCGTACCCGTTCGTCCCAGGTGATTGGACCGACACGGGCCGGGCGACGCTGGCCGGGGTTCGTCAACGCCAGGGGCTGGATGCCCGGCAGGCGTCGCTGCAGGTCGGCACGTTGTGCGCCTGGCGGTTGCTGACCGAAGCGTTGAAGCGGATCGGGCGGGACGCCAGCCGTGAGCAATTGATCAACGCCTTGGAGCAGTTGCATGCGCTCGACACCGGCCTCACCCCACCCCTGGGCTTTGGCCCGGGGCGGCGGCAGGGCATGGCCGGTGCTCATGTGGTCGCGGTGAGCTTGCCGGGGCCGGGTTTCACCGAGGTCGCGCCGTATCGCGCCGCGGCGCAGGCGCCATGAATGCTGTAGGAGCGGCTTCAGCCGCGATGAATCCAACACGGTGCAGGGCACCCGCTGGCGGGGGATCGCGGCTGAAGCCGCTCCTACAAGGGGCGTGCCAGACGACACGATGAGAGGAGGTTGCCATGCGTATCTTGCTGCTGTGCCTGCTGCTGGGCGTCACCCCGGCCATCTTTGCCGACGTCCCCGTGGCCCGGGTCAACGGCGTGGAAATCGGCGCGCTACGCCTGGAGCGTTACTTCACCGAGTACCTCCAGGCCCAGGGGCGGGCGGTGGCCAGCATCCGCAACCCCAACCTGTACCAGCGCCTGCGCGAGCAAGCACTGGACGAGTTGATCGACAAGGAGCTGCTGTGGCAGGAGGCGCGCCGGCAAGGCATCGTCATCGACGATGAGCAGGTGAGGGCGCGGATCGCCGACATCGAGGCCGCTTTCGGCAGCCCGGCCGTGTTTGCCCGCCGTCTGGAAGAGGCAGGCTTCGATCACGACCGCTTCGCTGACTACACTCGACATGAGATGGCCGCCCAGGAAGCGTTCGCGCGGCTGACCGTGGTCGACGAGCCCAGCGCCGCCGAGATCGCGGCCTTCCAACACGCCAACCGGCAAAGACTGCAAGGGATGCAGAACCAAAGTGATACTACTTCTGTCTTATCGGAACCGGACCCGCGCCTGGCCAGGGATGCGCTCGTCGCGAAGTTGCAGGGCCAGGCTCGCCAGGCCGTGCGCCAACGTTTGCGTGAATCCGCTACAGTGGAGCGCGCCGACTGAGCCGCCCACCAAGGCGTTTCCCCAACAGTGGGGAAAGCGGGTTTGGCCAAATGCCATCACTTCCCCGGTTATGGGGGAGTGCGCGCACGCAAGCCCCGGGCGATATAAAAATTTCGATAAGAAACAGTTAGTTGAATGTGGTGCGCAATGCCCCTTCATGCCTGGCACGAAGCCTGCTCAAGCCTCTACAAGGCCGCACTTCGTAGTCCGGGAAACCGGGCAGTTCATGGGAGTGGACCTTGGTGAACAGAGTATTGGTAGTCGATGACGAACAGACCCTTGCGCAGAACCTGCAAGCCTATCTGCAGGCGCAAGGCCTGGAAGTCCACGTCGCCCACGATGGCGCCAGCGGCATCAGCGAGGCTGAAACCCTGGCGCCGGATGTGATCGTGCTGGACTATCGCTTGCCCGACATGGAGGGGTTTCAGGTTCTGGAGACCGTGCGCAGGAACAGGCCGTGCCATTTTGTGCTGATCACCGCCCACCCGACCATCGAGGTGCGTGAGCGGGCCGCCGAACTGGGTGTGAGCCATGTTCTGTTCAAGCCGTTCCCGCTGATGGAACTGGCCCGCGCGATCTTCGACCTGATGGGCATCGAGCGCCAGCGCAAGGCCACGGACCGCCCGGCCGAGGGTTTCGTCGAACGACGCCTGAACAGCAACGAGTCGTTCCCCTTGCAGTTGTACGATGGCAGCTGGGTCCTGGCCGACCGCCGACGCAACGGTGGCCAGCCCACCGAACCTGACGACCAACTGCTCACCGGGGAATAGCGGCGCCCGCGGCCACTTCCCCAGCCTGCGACGCGCCCCTGAGCGGAGTCGCAGGCCATGTCCCAGGCATTCGATACAGACTCACAAAAAGCGCAGGGCTACGCTCGCGATCTGCTGAACCAGGCCCGCACCCTGGCAGGTGAAGAGCGCCTGCTGACCCACCTCGAACGCCTCGCCAACGACCCGCCCGCCACCTTCACCCAGCGCCTGGCCGCCACCCTGCATTACCCGGTGCTCGCCCCCCAGGCCCTGTTCGACAGCAAGCCTGCCTTCGACCAGGTCAACCTGGCCCAGTGCCTGAAACGCGAATTCGTTCTGGTCGAACACCAAGGGCAACGGGTCGGTGTGTTCGCCGACCCCTTCGACAGCGCCCGCCTGGCCTGGATCGACGACTGCTTGCAGGGTGCGCCGTTGTACCTGACCCACGCCGCCGACCTGGCGGCGTTCCTGGCGCGTCACGAAGAGAGCTTCCACGCCGTCGATACCCTCGACAGCAACAGCGAGGCCGGCAGTGACGCCGACCCACTGCAACGCCTGTCGTTGACCAGCATCAGCGAAGACCAGAGCCGGGTGGTCAAGCTGGTCAACGCCACCCTCTATGACGCCCTCAAGCAGCACGCCAGCGACATCCACCTGGGTATGACCGGCCAGGGCCTGACCATCAAGTACCGCATCGACGGCGTGCTCAACGGCGCTGGCAAGGCCAGCGGCAGCGCCTTCGCCGAGCAGGTGATCTCGCGGATCAAGGTGATGGCCGAGCTGGATATCGGCGAGAAGCGCATTCCCCAGGACGGCCGCTTCAAGGTGGCCATCGGCGAGCGCCAGATCGACTTTCGCGTGTCGATCATGCCGAGCATCTTCGGCGAGGACGCCGTGCTGCGGGTGCTCGACAAGCAGGACCTGTCGGACAAGGCCAGCGGCGTGCGCTTGCAGGCCCTGGGCTTCGAGGACGATACCCTGCGCGCCCTGCGCCGGCTGGCCAGCGAGCCCTACGGCATGATCCTGGTCACCGGCCCCACCGGCAGCGGCAAGACCACCACGCTGTACGCCATGCTCAGCGAGATCAACCACGGCGTCGACAAGATCATCACCATCGAAGACCCGGTCGAGTATCAACTGCCCGGGGTGTTGCAAATCCCGGTCAACGAGAAAAAGGGCCTGACCTTCGCCCGTGGCCTGCGCTCGATCCTGCGCCACGACCCGGACAAGATCCTGGTCGGTGAGATCCGCGACCCGGACACCGCGCAGATCGCCGTGCAGTCGGCGCTCACTGGGCACCTGGTGTTCACCACCATCCACGCCAACAACGTGTTCGACGTGATCGGCCGCTTCAGCCAGATGCAGGTCGACCCGTACAGCTTCGTCTCGGCGCTCAACGCCGTGCTGGCCCAGCGCCTGGTGCGCCTGGCCTGCCCGCATTGCGCGGTGGCCTGCGTGCCGGACGACGAACTGCTCGCGGCCTCGGGGTTGAGCCGTGACGGGGTAGCGGGCTGGCGGTTCATGCGCGCCCAGGGCTGCGGCCAGTGCCGCGGCAGCGGCTATCGCGGGCGCAGCGCCATCGCCGAACTGCTGCACCTGGACGACGACCTGCGGCAGATGATCGTCGAACGCCGGCCCCTGGCGCAGATCCGCCAGCTGGCCTGCCAGCGCGGCCTGCGCCTGTTGCGGGCCTCGGCCCTGGACCTGGTCCGCGCGGGCCGAACCACACTGGAGGAGATCAACCGTGTCACATTCATTGCCTGATCACTATTGCGCCGTGCTCGGCGCCGAGGGTGTCGGCCTGGGAGGCTGGCACGGTCGTCACCATCACTGGCTGGGCAGCCGCCCGTTCGACTGCCAGGCCGCACAACCGGCCTGGGGCGCGGCGCTGGACGCCCTGGGCGAACTGCTCGGTGCGCACCCGGTGAAGGGTGGGCAACTGCGGGTGCTGCTGTCGGCGCGCTTCAGCCGCTTCTGCCTGGTGCCCTGGAGTGCTGCCATCGGCACGCCCCGCGAGCTGGACACCTATGCCCGAGCCTGTTTCGAGCAACTCTACGGGCAGCCGCTGGATGACTGGCGCATCATGCTGTCGCCGGAGCCTGCCGGTGCCGCGCGCATTGCCACGGCACTGCCAGAGGCGCTGTTGCAGGGCTTGCGGGAGCTGGGCCGGGAGCGCCGCCTGAGCCTGCGCTCGGTACAGCCTTACCTGATGGCCGCCTACAACCACTGCGCGGCGCGGATGGCGCAGGGGGATTTCCTCTTCGTGCTCGCCGAGCCACGCCGCAGCGTGCTGCTGCTGGCAGCGGACGGCGCCTGGCAACAGGTGCTGGCCCAGGGCTGCGCCGACACCGACCAGGCCCTGCAGGCATTGATCGCGCGCACTTGCGAGCTGTACGGCGGGCCGCCGCCACGGGTCTACCTGCATGCCCCCGGGCGGCAGGCGCTGGCGGATATCGGTGCGGTGCAGCTGTGCCCGCTGGCCGGCGAGGCCGATCCGCTGTGCGCCATGTGGCGGGCGGTGGCCTGACATGCGCCGCCTCGACCTGGAATTCCAACCCCGGCGCAACGGCTCGCTGGCCTGGGCGCTGCTGGCCTTGGGGGGCGCGGCGCTGGCGGTGCTGGTGCTGGCCCAGCAACAGCTGGTGAGCGAGCAGGCGGGCCTGGAAGCCCGTGTGCATCAGCTTGAGCTGCAACTCGGTCGCCGCCCGGCCAGCGCCGCGCCACAAAGCAGCGCGGTGGTGCGCGAGCAGGCCGAGCGCCTGGCGCAGATGCGCAGCGTGTCGCAGCAGTTGCAACGGCCCTGGCAGCAGCTGTTCGCCATGCTCGAGGCCATGCCCCAGGAGGATGTGGCGCTGCTCAGCCTCACGCCCGATGCGCGTAAAGGGCAGGTGCGCATCACGGCCGAGGCCCGCGACCTAGAGGCCATGTTGCAGTACCACCAGCGCCTGGAACGCAGTGAAGCGCTGTCGGATGTGTCGCTGCTCAACCACGAGATCGTTGCTGGGCAGGCCGAGTATCCCGTGCGTTTCAACCTCACCGCCACCTGGGAGACCGGCCATGCGCGTCCCTAGCCTGATCCTGCTTGAGGCCGCCCAGCGCCTGGGGCGCGTGGGGCTGGCCGCGATCCTGATGGCCCTGTTGGTGGCGGCGGTGGCCTTGGCCGGGGTGCTGCCGCTGTGGCAGCAGGTGCGCGAGCTGCGTGCCAGCGAGGCGGACGCCAGCGTCCAGGTGCGGCGCCTGGCGCGTGGCGAGCTGAAAGTCCAGGTGCAGCCTGAGCAACAGGCGCTGGACGATCTGCGCCAGCAACTGCCCGGCCAGCCCCAGGCCAGCGAGCTGATCGAGCGCCTGTACCGGTTGGCCGAGGCCGAGCGCATCAGCCTGGCCCGCGGCGAGTATGCCCTGGGCGTCGATCCCAAGACCCAGCTGGCGCGCTACCAGATCGTCCTGCCGGTGCGCGGCAGCTATCCGCAGATCCGCGGGTTTCTCAAGGCGCTGCTGGGCCAGCTGCCGACCCTGGTGCTGGAAGACCTGGAGCTGCAACGCAAGCGGATCGGCGAGCGTGAACTCACCGGCCGGGTACGCATGACCCTTTACCTGTCGAGGTCGTGATGAACATTCAGCGCGTGGTGCTGTGGGGTGGGTTTCTTGGGGTCAGTGCTTTGCTGGCGTGGGCGCCGGGGCATTGGTTCGGCAAGGAAGACGAGTTGGCTTCAATCGCGGCTGAAGCCGCTCCTGCAGGGGCGGCGGCGGTTACGGAATCTGTAGGAGCGGCTTCAGCGGCGAAAGGGCCGGTACAGGCTTCCAGGGACCTGTTCCCGGCCCAGCAATGGACCCCACCGCAACCCCTGGCCACCGTCACCGAACAACCCGTGGTCACCGCCCCCGTGGTGGCCGCGCCCACGGCGCCGGCGTTGCCGTTCCAGTTCGTCGGCCGCCTGGGCGACCGCGACGACCTGCAGGTGTTCCTGCAGAACGGCGAGAAGCTCTACGTCGTGCGCCAGGGCGACGTGATCGAAGACACCTACCGCCTCGACCGGGTCTCGGCCAGCGAGCTGAGCCTGGTCTACCTGCCACTGCACCAGCCACAGACCCTGTCTGTAGGGAGCGCACCATGAAGCCTTCGAAGTCGTGCACGCCTGCTCCGTTCCTGCTGCTGGCCCTGTGCGTGGCCATCGCCGGATGCGGCTCCAGCGCCGTGCGCAAGGATAGCGCCGAACTGATGAAGGAGGGCCAGTACGAGGCCGGCATCGCCCGGCTCGAGGAAGCCCTGCGCGATGACCCGCGCGACACCGAGCTGAACATCGCCCTGGCCCATGGCCGCCAGGCGGCGGTCGAGGCCCTGCTGGGCCAGGCCGACAGCGACCGCATCCGCCACGACTTTGCCGGCGCGCGCATGGGCTACGGCCGGGTGCTGACCCTCGAGCCGAACAACCGCCGCGCGCAGGAGGGCATCCGCCAGCTGGAGCTGATCCGCACCCTCGACGAGCGTGTCGCCCTGGGCCAGGCGGCGCTGCGCCAGGGCGACCTGTTCGGCGCCGAGCGCTACATGCGCGAGGTGCTGCGCCTGGACCCGCAGAACCAGAAGGGCATCATGCTGCGCAGCGATATCGAGAACGTCCAGGCGCGCACCGCCCAGCCGTTCCCGCTACTGCGCAGCAAGCTGGAGCGGCCGGTCACCCTGGAGTTTCGCGACGCCAACCTGAAGACCATCTTCGAGGTGCTGGCCCAGGTCGCCGGGATCAACTTCATCTTCGACCGCGACCTGCGCCCGGACATGAAAGCCACCATCTTCGTGCGCGAGGTGCGCATCGAGGACGCCGTGGCGCTGTTGCTGGAGCAGAACCAGCTGCGCCAGAAGATCGTCAACGACAACACCCTGCTGGTCTACCCGGACTCGCCGCAGAAGACCAAGGACTACCAGGAACTGGTCATGCGCACCTTCTACCTGACCAGCATCGACGCCAACACCGCGATGAACATGCTCAAGACCATGCTCAAGACCCGCGACGTGTTCGTCGACGAACGCCTCAACACCCTGACCATGCGCGACACCCCCGACGCGGTGCGCATGGCCGAGAAGCTGCTGCAGTCCCAGGACCAGTCCAACCCCGAGGTGGTGCTGGAGGTGGAGGTGATGGAGGTGGCCACCTCGCGCATCCTCGACCTCGGCCTGCAATGGCCCAACACGTTTGGCGTGCTGACCAGCGACGGCAAGTCGGTCAGCGTGCTCGACCAGTTGCGCGGCATCGACTCCAGCCGCATCAGCATCTCGCCGGCGCCGCAAGCCAAGATCAACGCCCAGGACAAGGACATCAACACCCTGGCCAGCCCGGTGATCCGGGTCAGCAATCGCGAACAGGCGCGCATCCACATCGGCCAGCGGGTGCCGATCATCAGCGCCACTTCCGTCCCTTCCACCCAAGGGCCGGTGATCACCGAAAGCGTCACCTACCTGGATGTCGGTTTGAAGCTCGAGGTGCAGCCCACCGTGCACCTGAACAATGAGGTGGCGATCAAGGTGGCGCTGGAGGTAAGCAATGCCACGCCGCTGGAGGCGACCCGCCAGGGCACTATCCCGGTCCAGGTCGATACCCGCAATGCCCAGACCAGCCTGCGCCTGCACGACGGCGAAACCCAGGTGCTGGCCGGGCTGGTGCGCAACGACCACAACGCCAGCGGCAACAAGATCCCGGGGCTGGGGGACATTCCCGGCCTGGGTCGGCTGTTCGGCAGCAACAAGGACGACATGAGCAAGTCCGAGCTGGTGCTGGCGATCACCCCGCGCATCGTGCGCAACCTGCCGTACCAGAGCCCGTCGGACATGGAATTCGGCACCGGCACCGAGTCGAGCATGCAGGTGCGGCAGATGGCCCGGCCATTGCCCGCGAGCGATGGCGACGCACAACCGGGTAGCGTGCCCATGGTCGAAGGCCAGATGGCCGTGGTGCCGCGGCCATGAACCGCCAACAGGGTTTCAGCCTGATCGAGGTGGTGCTCACCCTGGCCTTGCTGGGCCTGCTCGCCAGCCTGGCCGCGCCGCTGACTGAGACCGTGGTGCGCCGTGGCAAGGAACAACAGCTGCGCGAGGCCCTGTACCAGATCCGCGACGCCATCGACGCCTATAAGCGCGCTTTCGACGCCGGCTATATCGAGGAGCGCCTGAACGCCAGCGGCTACCCGCCGAGCTTGCAGGTGCTGGTGGAGGGCGTGCGCGACGTGCGCAGCGCCAAGGGCGCGCGGTTCTACTTCCTGCGGCGCATCCCCCACGACCCGCTGCGCCCGGCCAAGGCCGACGACCAGGGGGGCTGGGGGCTGCGCGCCTACGCCAGCAGCGCCGACAACCCGCGCGACGGCGAGGACGTGTTCGACGTGTATTCCACCGCCACAGGCAAAGGCCTGAACGGCATCCCCTACGGGCAATGGTGACAGTGATGAAACGCAACCAAGGTTTCACCCTGATCGAGCTGCTGGTGGTGATGGCGATCATCGCGACCCTGATGACCATCGCCTTGCCGCGCTACTTCAATAGCCTCGAAGCGTCCCGCGAGGCGACCCTGCGCCAGAGCCTGGCGGTGCTGCGCGAGGCCCTGGACCACTACTACGGCGACACCGGGCACTACCCCGATTCCCTCGAGCAACTGGTGGAGCAGCGCTACCTGCGCAATACCCCGCTCGACCCAATCAGCGAACGCCGCGATGGCTGGCAACTGGTGCCGCCGCCCGAGGGTGTGGCGGGCGGGGTGGCCGACATCAAGAGCGGAGCCAGTGGGAGGGCGCGCGATGGCAGCCTCTATGCCGAATGGTGAAACCGGCTTCACCTACCTGGGCGTGCTGCTGCTGATCGCGGTCAGCAGCGTGGCCCTGGCCGCCACCGGCACGCTGTGGGCCACCAGCGCCCAGCGCGAGCACGAGCGCCAACTGCTGTGGGTGGGCGGCCAGTACGCCCAGGCCCTGCGCAGCTACTACCGTGCCTCGCCGGGGTTGGCCCAGTACCCGCAGGGCCTGGGCGAGCTGGTCGAGGATAACCGCTTCCCCACGCCACGCCGGCATATCCGCAGGCTGTATCCCGACCCGCTGACCGGCAGCGACGACTGGGGCCTGCTGCGCGCGGTCGATGGCCGCATCACCGGCGTGCACAGCCGCTCCGATGCGCAGCCGCTCAAGCGCAGCGGCTTCGATGCCCAGTGGAGCGGTTTCGAGGGGTTGGAGCACTACAGCGACTGGCAGTTCGTCGCCGAGCAGGCCTTCGCCGAAGGTGCCGGTGGCGCGCGCCGGCACAACGGCCCGGGAGACGCGCCATGAACCGCCTGGCCATCGCCCTGTGCCTGTGCCTGGCGCTGGCGGGCCAGGCACACGCCGGTGACGAGGACGAGATGATGGGTTTCATCGTCGACAACACCATTTCGCACATCGGCCACGACTTCTACTACGCCTTCAGCGACCGGCTGCGCGCCACCAGCCGGCTGGATTTCAACCTGGTGGTGCGCGAACGCCCGGATGCCCGCTGGGGCAGCCTGGTCACCGTCGAATACGAACGCGAGGTGGTGTACCGGCGCTTCCTGCCGCCCAACACCACGCAACTGAAGGACGAGGCCATCGAGGCCGCGGACCTGGTCCGCCAGCAGATCGTCCAGCGCAAGCTGCAACGGTTGCTGCAGGACACCACCGACCTGGAGAGGGACGAGCTATGAGCCACCACACCCCCCTGCGTATCGCCGCCTGCCTGCTGGCTGCCAGCCTCGCCGGCCAGGCCCTGGCCACGGAGCTGGTGTATACGCCGGTCAACCCGGCGTTCGGCGGCAACCCGCTGAACGGCACCTGGCTGCTCAACAACGCCCAGGCGCAGAACGACCACGACGACCCGGACCTCAAGGATCGTGCCTCGGCGTTCGCCGGCACCAGTGCCCTTGAACGCTTCAGCAACCAGTTGGAGTCGCGCTTGCTGGGGCAGTTGCTGGACAACATCGGCAACGGCCAGGGCGGCAGCATGGCCACCGACGCCTTCCTCATCGATGTGCTCGACGACTCGGGGGCCCTGAGCATTCGGGTCACCGACCGCGCCACGGGGGAAGTCTCGATCATCGACGTGAGCGGCCTGAACCCCTGAGAGGGACAGGGCCATGACTGGGGAGAGAACACCATGAAACGCCTGCTGAGCACGTTGCTGATCCTCGCCGCCCTGCAAGGCTGCGGCCTGCGCGAGCCGATGCCCGCCGAACAGGATGCCGAGACCCCGACCCTGACGCCACGGGCTTCGACCTACTACGACCTGATCAACATGCCTCGCCCGCGCGGGCGGCTGATGGCGGTGGTGTACGGTTTCCGCGACCAGACCGGGCAGTACAAGCCGACCCCGGCCAGCTCGTTCTCCACCAGCGTCACCCAGGGCGCGGCGAGCATGTTGATGGACGCGCTCAATGCCAGCGGCTGGTTCGTGGTGCTCGAACGCGAGGGCCTGCAGAACCTGCTGACCGAGCGCAAGATCATCCGCGCCTCGCAGAAGAAACCCGACGTCGCCGAGAACATCCAGGGCGAGCTGCCGCCGCTGCAGGCGGCCAACCTGATGCTCGAAGGCGGCATCATCGCCTATGACACCAACGTGCGCAGTGGCGGTGAGGGCGCGCGCTACCTGGGCATCGACATCTCCCGCGAGTACCGGGTCGACCAGGTGACGGTGAACCTGCGGGCGGTGGACGTACGCACCGGGCAGGTGCTGGCCAATGTGATGACCAGCAAGACCATCTACTCGGTCGGGCGCAGTGCCGGGGTGTTCAAGTTCATCGAGTTCAAGAAGCTGCTCGAAGCCGAAGTGGGCTACACCACCAACGAGCCGGCACAGTTGTGCGTGTTGTCGGCGATCGAGGCGGCGGTGGGGCACTTGCTGGCCCAGGGCATCGAGCGGCGGTTGTGGCAGGTGGCGGGCGAGGCGGCGGGGGACAAGGCGGTGCTGGACAAGTACCTGAGCCAGTATCAGCAGCCGTAGGTGGTATGCCAGGCGGTGTTGTGCGCCTACCTGCCCACACCCCCAGCCGCTCACTGATGAACCTTTCATGACAAAAGTTCGGTAGCAAAGCGCCATCTCCGTCAAAGCCATGGACACGGACGACGCGCCTCGCCCAAGGGGCGGGCGCACCGTAGAAGCGGGCGGGGAGTGGGGCGATGGGAACTATGGAACGCTACACCAAAGTGGGGATGCAGGAGCTCGACCAACGCCTGGCGAAAATCGTCGAGGCGGCGCGCAAGCAGCCGGTCTCGGTGTACCGCTACGGTGCACCGTGGGTATGGATCGTCTCCCAGGAAGACTGGCAGGGCGCCCTGCGTGAGGTGGCCAGCTGCGTGCCGCCAGGGCATTCGCTGGCCCTGCTCAAGCCGCGCATCGAGACACTGCTGGGCGAGTACCAGGCACCGCTGGCCCTGCTGGCCGAGCAGCAGGGCATGACCATCGCCCCGCACACGCTGATGCACGTGCTGCTGTTGCAGCTGCTGTATTCGGTGCCCAGCGAGAAGCAGCTCTACGAACAGCTCAACTACAACCTGCTGTTCCGCTGGTTCGCCGGCCTTGAGCTCAAGTCGCGGGTATGGAACTTCAACCTGTTCAGCCACGACCTGGGGTTGCTGCTGGGCAGCGCCATGGCGGTGTCGCTGTTGCAGCGCATGGTCGATGAAGTGCTCGGCGCCAGCCTGCAGGCGATGCCGGAGTTCAGCCTCAACCTGGCCCTGCTGCACAGCTGGCTGGCCCGTCACCACGGGCCGGGCACGCCCGATCACAACCACTAGAAACCCAACGAATTCCTGGCGCTCAAGGGGGCGGTGTGGAGCACTTTTTCTTCAAACGATGCGGCATGGGCGCAGGGGCACTGCTGTGCCTGCTGGCCGCCACGGCGCTTGCCAACGAGCCTGAACGCCGGGTCGAGATCAACGAGTACGTGGTGCGCGGCAACACCGTGCTCGACGCCCAGGCCATCGAGGAGGCGGTGTACCCGTACCTCGGTCCGGAGCGGACCCTGGCCGACCTCGAAGGGGCCCGCGAGGCCCTGCAGAAAAGCTACCAGGCCCGGGGCTACCAGTCGGTGTTCGTCGAGCTGCCGGAGCAGAAGGTCGAGGGCGGGGTGGTCTACCTGCAAGTCACCGAGACCAAGGTCGGCCGGGTGCGCGTGGTGGGGGCCAGGCACTATTCGCCGGTGGAGATTCGCGAGCAGGTGCCGGCGCTGGAGGAGGGCAAGGTGCCTGACTTCGCCCAGGTGCAGAACGAGCTGGCCAGCCTCAACCGAACGCCAGGCCGCCAGGTCCTGCCATTGGTGCGCGAGGGCCAACGGCCGGGCACCATGGACGTCGACTTGCAAGTCGAGGACAAGCAGCCCTGGAACCTCAGCCTGGGGTTGAACAACGACCACAGCGCCGACACCGAGAAGCTGCGCAGCGTCGTCAGCCTTGGCTACAACAACCTGTGGCAGGCCGGGCACAGCGTGTCGCTGACCTGGTTCACCGCCCCCGAGGACCGCGACAACGCCCAGGTCTGGTCCGGTTCCTACGCCGCGCCGCTGAATGATCGCTGGACGCTGCAGTTCTCCGGCTACCATTCCGACAGCAACGTGGCCACCGTGGGCGGCACCAACGTATTGGGCAAGGGCCATGCCTACGGCGTGTCCGCCCTCTACAACCTGCCGGGCGTCGGCGCCTGGGCCAATGCGCTGTCGATCGGCATCGATTTCAAGGACTTCGACGAGAAGGTCAGCCTGGGCGGCGACAACGACACGGTGCCGCTCAAGTACTCGCCCATTACCCTGGGCTACAACGGCTACCGCTTCACCGAGCACGACCAGTTGAGCCTGGGCCTGAGCCTGGTGGCCGGCACCCGCGGGCTGCTGGGGTACAACAGCGATGACCAGGCGTTCGACTACAAGCGCTACCGCGCCAATTCGAGCTTCGCCGCGCTCAAGGGCGACGCCAGCTACACCTTCGACTTCGCCGGGCAATGGCAGAGCGCCTCGAAGCTGGCCTTCCAGCTGGCCTCCGGGCCCCTGGTGTCGAACGAGCAATTCGCCGCCGGCGGCGCCACCTCGGTGCGCGGCTACCTGGCCGCCGAGCGCACCGGCGACGACGGCGTGCTGCTGTCCCAGGAGCTGCGCACCCCCTCCCTGGGCCGCTATGTCGGCAGCTATATCAGCGACTGGCGCTTCTACCTGTTCGCCGAAGGCGCCCAACTGCGCCTGCAGGATGCCCTGCCCGAGCAGGACGACCGCTACAGCCTGGCCAGCGCCGGCGTGGGCACTCGCGCCACGCTCAACGACTGGTTGTCCGGCAGCCTCGACTGGGCCGTGCCGCTGAAAGATGGCCCCAACACCGACAAGAACGCCTCGCGCGTGCACTTCAGCGTGCAGGCAACTTTCTGAATCACCGACTGACATCGCCCCGGAGAACCCCCATGCAACGCCTGATATTGACCCTGCTGCTGTGCCTGGGCTTCGCCCTGCCGGGCAGCGCCAGCGCCTGGTGGCAGGACGACTGGCTGTACCGCAAGCAGATTGCCGTGGACACCACCGCGCAAGGCGCCGGCCTGACCCAGGCACTGGGCCGCACCGCGTTGCTGGTGCGCCTGCACACCGGCAATTTCACCTTCGATGGCGTCAGCGAGACCGGCGCGGACATCCGCTTCGTCGGCGCCGACGACAAGACCGTGCTCAACCACTATGTCGAGCAGTTCGATCCGCTGATGGGCATGGCCCTGATCTGGGTCGACGTGCCGCGCATCGAGCCCGGCCAGCGCCAGGACCTGTGGATGTACTACGGCAACCCCAAGGCCCAGGCTGCCAACGGCCAGCCCAGTTTCGACGCCGACTACACCGCGCTGTACCACTTCGACGGCGCCAGCCCGCGCGATGCCAGCCCGTACGGCAATCAACTGCAAGGCCAGGCCGTGGCGGTCGACGGCGTGATCGGCCGGGCTATCCAGCTCGGTGGCCAGGCCCTGCACTTGCCGGCCAGTGCTTCGCTGCAACTGCCGGCCGGCGCGGCCTTCACCTTCAGCACCTGGCTGCGCCAGGACCAGGCGGTAGGCGAACAGTTGCTGCTGGCCCGCCGCGAGGCGGGGCACAGCCTGCTGCTGGGCTTGGCCCAGGGTGTGGCGTTCGTCGAGGTGGATGGCCAGCGTGCCAGCGCCAACCAGGCA
Organism: Pseudomonas entomophila; assembly: GCF_023277925.1. NCBI lineage: Bacteria > Pseudomonadati > Pseudomonadota > Gammaproteobacteria > Pseudomonadales > Pseudomonadaceae > Pseudomonas > Pseudomonas entomophila. The sequence continues at coordinate 1,561,419 of NZ_CP063832.1, read as the reverse complement.
TTGACAGCTGGCCAGTGGCAACACCTGGCCCTGGTGGGCGAGGGCGGCAACCTGAGCCTGCTGGTCGATGGCCAGCCGGTGGCCCGCCTGGCTGTCAGCCTGGCCGCGTTCACTGGCACGGTGGGCATCGGCGGCGACTTGCCCGCCACCGAAGGCGCGCCCGCCAGCAGCTTCGGCCCCTTCGTCGGCGCGCTGGACGAGCTGCGCATCTCCCGCGTGGCCCGCAGCCAGGCCAGCCTGCAAGCGCAGGTGCTGGCCCAGGGCGCCGAGTCGCGCCTGGTGGCTTATGGCGTCGATGAAGAACAGTCGGGCTTCGGCTTCGGCAGCCTGGGCTTCCTGCTCAAGGCAGTGCCGGTCGATGCCTGGGTGATCATCGCCGTGCTGGTGCTGATGATGGTGCAGTCGTGGCTGATCATGCTGCGCAAGCAGCGCGCCCTGAGCCGGGTCACCGCCGCCAACGCGCAGTTCCGCGAACACTTCGCCACGGTGGGTACGCGCCTTGAGCAGTTCGCCGACGACCCAGGCCTGCACCAACGGTTGCAGGGCTCGTCGCTGTGGCGCCTGTACCTGGTGGCGGTGCAGGAACTGCGCACCCGCCGCGCCCAGGGCGCCGACACCAACGTGGTGTCCGCCGCCACCATCGAGGCGATCCGCTGCTCCATGGACGGTGTGCGCACCCGCGAGAACCAAGTGTTGTCATCCAAGCTCTCGACCCTGTCCAACGCCATTGCCGGCGGCCCCTACATCGGCCTGCTGGGCACCGTGCTGGGGATCATGGTGGTGTTCCTTGGTACGGCCATGGCCGGTGACGTGAACATCAACGCCATCGCCCCGGGCATGGCTGCCGCGCTGCTGGCCACCGCCATGGGCCTGTTCGTCGCGATCCCCGCGCTGTTCGGCTACAACCGCCTGACCACCCGTAACCGCGAAGTCGGTGCCGACATGCGGGTGTTCGTCGACGAGTTCATCACCCGCCTGGCCGAGCTGCATGGCGAAGGGCAGGCCGGCGAAGCGGCGCAGCGGCCCCAGGGCCGCGCGGTCAGCCCGTCGGTCCCGGCGTGAGGAGGCGGCCATGGCATCCGTGAACAACGCCCATGACGACGACGCCGACGCCGCGGTGGACAGCATCAACATCACCCCGCTGGTGGACGTGCTGATGGTGGTGCTGGTGATGTTCATCCTCACCGCCACCGCCCAGGTCTCGGGCATCCAGGTGCAACTGCCCAAGGCCAGCGCCTCGGTGTCGCTGGCCCAGCCCAAGACCAAGGCGATCTCGATCAACGACGCCGGCCAGGTGTTTCTCGACGCCTACCCGGTGACCTTGCAGGAGCTGGAGGACCGCTTGCGCAGCGAAAAGGCGCGCAACCCGGACTTCCCGCTGATCGTGCGCGGTGACGCCGGCGTGCAGTACCAGAAGGTGGTCGAGGTGCTCGATCTGCTGCGCCGTCTCGAACTGGCCCAGGTCGGGCTGGTCACCGGCAAGCCGAACCAGGGGTGAGGGCAGGCATGGAACGTACAGCCAACCCCCGCCGTCTGCTGACCTGGGCCGTGCTCGCCGTGGCGGGCGCGGGCCTGGCCTGGCTGCTGTGGCAGTGGGCCAACGACATGGCCGGGGTGCGCCGCGAGGCGCCCAAGGTGCCGGCGATCATCCCGTTGCCGCCCCCACCGCCACCGCCGCCGGAGCCGCCGAAGGAGCCCGAGCCGCCGGTCGAGGAGAAGATCGTCGAGCCGCAACCGGTGCCCGAGGCCGAGGAAGTCAAGCCGGCCGAGGACGCCCCGGACCCCGCCCAGGACCTGGCCGAGCCGATGCAGATGGACGGCGACGCGCAGGCGGGTGGCGACAGCTTCAACGTCGGTGCCGGCAAGGGCGGCGGCATGGCCGGTGGCGGCGGTGGGGGCCTGGGCAACGGCAGCTACAGCCAGTACCTGGCCTACGCCTTCCAGCGCCTGCTGCGCGACAACCCCGAGCTGCGCAACCTGGTGTTCAACCTGCAGGCCGAGATCTGGCTCAGCGCGGCCGGCGAGATCACCCGCGTCGAGCTGTTGCGCGGCAGCGGCGAGCCCGAGGTGGACGCCCAGGTGGTTGCTGCCCTGCGTGCCGCGCCGGCCCTCGACCAACGCCCACCCGCCAGCCTGACGTTGCCAGTAAAGATCGCCCTGCAAGGGCGCCGGCCATGAACAACGAAGCACGACTGACCCACAGGAGTTGCAAACCCATGAAGTGCCCAGTGAACCGATTGACCCTGGCGCTCGGCCTGCTGGCCGCCGCCACCGCGGTCGGTCCGGCCGTCGCCTACGCCGCGCCGTCGGAGAACGCGACCGTCAACCTGATCCGCCTGCTGGTGGAGCAGGGCGTGCTCAAGCAGGACAAGGCCGACGCGCTGATCGCCCAGGCCGAGCGCGAGGCCCAGCAGGCCCGCGCCGCCACCAGCGCCGCGCCGATCGTCGCCCAGGCCCCGGCGGCCAATGGCGAGGTGCGCGTGCAGTACGTGCCGGCCATCGTCCGCCAGCAGATCCGCGACGAAATCAAGGCTGAAGTGCTCAATACCGCCAAGCAGGAGAACTGGGCCGCGCCCAACAGCTTCCCCGACTGGGCCTCGCGCATCAGCTTCGACGGCGACCTGCGCCTGCGCGGCGAGTCGCGCTACTACGCCGACGGCAACAGCAACGAGATCGTCGATTTTGCCAAGCTCAACGAAAAGGGGCCCTACGACGTCAACCCCAACAGCAGCTCCAGCCTGCCGCCGCTGCTCAACACGCGGGAAGATCGCGACAGCATCCTGCGCCTGCGTGCGCGTTTCGGCCTCAAGGCGCAACTGGCCGAGCACTGGGTGGCGGGTATTCGCATCGCCACCGGCTCGAACAACAACCCGGTGTCGACCACCCAGAACCTGGGCGGCGGCTTCGGCAAGAAGGACCTGTGGCTCGACCAGGGCTATGTCAGCTGGAGCCCGAGCGAACGGCTGACCCTGACCGGCGGGCGTATCGCCAACCCGTTCATGTCCACCGACATCCTCTACTCCCATGACCTCAACTTCGACGGCCTGGCGGCGATCTTCGACCAGCCGCTGAACCGCGACCTCAGCCTGTTCGGCACCGTTGGCGCGTTCCCGGTGCAGTACAGCGACGACAGCGCCAGCAGCAACGGTTTCGACAAGGAAGACAGCGAGAACAAGTGGCTGTACGGCGCCCAGCTGGGCGCCAAGTGGGCGATCAACGACCACCACCGGCTCAAGGGCGCCATGGCCTACTACCGTTTCGACGATATCGCAGGCCAACGCTCCAGCCCCTGCGCGCCCTGGAACGGCCAGCCGGGCTGCGACAGCGACGAGACCCGGCCGACCTTCATGCAGAAGGGCAACACCCTGTTCCTGCTGCGCGACATCACGCCCAACCCGGCCAACCCGGCAGCTACGCCGCAGCCGCAATTCGTGGGGATCGCCTCGGAGTTCGACCTGCTCGACCTGAACCTGGTGTGGGACGCCGACCTGCCCCGCGACTTCAAGCTGCGCAGCCAGGCCAACTACGTCCACAACCTGGCCTACGACGAGGGCGACATGCGCAAGCGCGCGGCCGGCCAGTTGGCCAACAACGTCGACGAGAACGGCAACATCAAGAGCGGCAGCGATGCCTGGATGTTCCAGTTCACCCTGGGTAACGCCCTGGACATGCGCAAGGCGGGCGACTGGAACCTGTTCGCCGGCTACAAGCGCATCGAGCCCGACGCGCTGCCGGACGGCTTCAACGATTCCAGCTTCCACCTGGGCGGCACCAACGCCAAGGGCTACTTCCTCGGCGGCAACTACGGCTTGGCCGACAACGTCCATGCCACAGCCCGTTGGTTGAGCAGCGAAGCGGTCTACGGCGCGCCGTTTGATATCGATGTGCTACAACTTGAAGTCAACACGCGGTTCTAGGGAAGGAGCACGGGCATGAACAAGGGAGCCTATCGCCGTCGTTGCACCTGGCTGATGCTGGCCCTGGGCGCGAGCCTGGCGGCCTCGGTGTCGGCCGACACCCTCGAGGAGCGCCTGCGCGCCCAACTGCGCAGCACCACCCAGCAATTGCAGGCCCTGCAGAGCGAGCAAGCCCAGGCCAGTGCCGCCCGCCAGGCCGCCGAGCAGCAGCGCGACGCCGCCCAGGCGCAGGTGCGCGAACTGACCGCGCAGCTGGCCAGCCAGCAACAGGCCATGCACAGCCAGGCCCAGGCGCTGGTGGCCAGCAGCAACGAGCAACTGCACAAGTACAAGCAAGCCTACGAGGAGCTGCTGGGCATGGCCCGGGGCAAGGAAGGCGAGCGCGCCGCGCTGCAGGCCCAACTGACCGAGCGTGACGGCCAGGTGAGCCAGTGCCAGGCGCGCAACCAACAGATGTACGGGGTGGCCAAGGAGATGCTGGCCGCCTACGAGAAGGTCGATATCGCCGATGTCGTGAACATGCGCCAGCCCTTCGCCGGCGGAGCCCGGGTACGTTTCGAGGAGCTGGCCCAGGCCTACGGCGATCGACTCTACGAAAGCCAGTTCGATGCCCCCAAGGGCGTCAACCCGTGACGATTCAACCACCACAAGGAAGGCAAGACATGACCGAAGTCACCCTGATCGAAACCGTGAGCGCCGACTCCCTCACCAAGCTGTTGCAGGACGCTGGCTGCCGGGTCAACCGCAGCGAGCAGAATGCCGTGGTGCAGTTGCTCAGTGCCAGCCAGGGCGTGGGCTATGCCGTTCGTTTCGGCAATCCTGCGCAGGGGCAGGCGGGCGAATTCCTCGATTTCACTTTCAGCTGCGCCCTGCGTATCCAGGGCGAGCTGCCAGCAGGCCTGGCCGAACGCTGGAACGCCTCGCGACGCTTTGCCCGCCTTTCGGTGCAGGGCGAGTTCCTGGTGATGGAAAATGACGTGGTGGTCGCCGATGGCGTCAGCGAGAAGCACCTGCTGGGCAGCCTGCTGCTGTGGGATCGGCTGTTGCAGGAGTTCATCGTCTACCTGCGTGACTACAGCCGTAACGTAGCCGAGCAGGCCGGCAGCGAAGCGGTGAGCGCCTCGTGACGGCGCGTGCGCTCTGGGCCGGCGCTGGCGCGCTGGCCCTGGTCGCGGTGGCGCTCGCCCTGGCCTTGCGCCCGGGCGACGAGCCGGTGGCGGCGGCCCTTCAGGCACCGCTCGACAATGGCCCGACCCTGGCCCGGCTGGGAGAGCAGCAGGTGGGTAGCGGCGAGCTCAAGGCGCTGTTCGCCCAATTGCCCGAGGACGCCCGCGCCAGCCTGCGCGGTGACCGGCCGGCACTGGAAGCCTGGATCCGCGCGCGCCTGGCGGAAAAGGCGCTGTACCAGCAGGCCGAAGCCCAAGGCTGGTTGCAGCGCCCGGACATCCAGGCCCAGACCCGTGCCGCCACCGAGCAGATCGTGCTGCGCGACTACCTCGAATCGGTGAGCAAGGTGCCCGACGACTACCCCAGCGAGGCTGATCTCAAGCAAGCCTACGAGGCCGGCAAGGCCGGGCTGCAGTTGCCGGCGCGTTACCGCCTGAGCCAGATCTTCCTGCGGGTGGAGAACCCCAGGGACGACGAAACCGTGCGCAAGCAGGCCCAGGCGCTGGCCAAGCAGGCCCAGGCCAGCGACGCCGATTTCGCCGCGTTGGCCCGGGAGCACTCGCAGGATGCCGGCACGGCCGCCAACGGCGGTGACACGGGCTTGCAAGCCTTGGCCCAGCTGTTGCCGGAGGTGCGCGGCGTGGTCTCCCGGCTCAAGGTAGGCACGGTCAGCGAGCCGGTGCAGAGCGCGGCGGGCTACCACATCGTCAAGCTGGTCGAGCAGCAACCGGCCCGCGCGGCGACGTTCGACGAGGTCGCGCCGCGCCTGCGCCAGGTGCTGCGTGCCCAGCGCCAGGAGCAGGTGGCCAAGGCCTATGTCGAGGGCATGTTCGACAGCGCCACCCTGAGCATCGATGGCGCGGCGTTGAACCAGGTGCTGGAGAGCAGCCGCTAGTGTCCTGTCTCGGGAATACGTTCTCTTTTGGCGAGTGGCTTGGGTGTTCGGCCAAGGCGCCGCGACGAGTCATAGCAGGGCTGTGGCGAAGAGTGGCAACGCTGGCCGGGCGCCCAAGACGCCGCCAAAAGTGAACAGCTTGTTTCCGAGACAGGACACTAGACCCATCATGGAAGAACCGGGCCCGGGCGTCGGGCCCGTGGGAGGCAAGGGATGCCGATCGACCTGTCTCGGGGTCAAGCCCCGGATACCGCCATGCCCGTCGTGCGCCCGCAGGTGCCGTTGGCGCTGGACGAACAGACCCTGGACTGTTTTGTCATTACCGCCCGTTGCGGCTGCTTCATGCAGGCGGCCCGGCGGCTGAACCTCAAGCCGGTGGCGCTGCGCAAGCGCCTGGCCGTGCTGGAAGCACGGCTGGGCTATGGCCTGTTCATCAACCGCAACAACACGCCCGTGCTCAGCCAGCAAGGCGAGCGCTTGCTGCTGGCCCTACAGGCGCGTGAGCCCGACGCGCCTGCACCCGCGCGCGTGCAGGCCACGCCGGTACGCCTGGCGGTAGCCGAGCCGCTGTTGCAGGACCTGCTGGGGCGCAACCTGATCAACCTTGTGCGCCAACACGCGGGCATGCGCCTTGAAGTGGTCACCCTCGATGGGCGTCAGGGCCCGCAGCAGGAGGTCGATGTAGCGCTTTGGCTGGGAGATCTGCGCGCCCCCGATCGGTTCGAAGCGCCTGCCGAGGCGCTGGCCACCTTCGAGTACCTGCCGCACATTGCCAAGCGCTATGTGCGCGAGGCGAATCGTCCCGGCCGCCTGGCGGACTTGCAGGACTACATGCTGGTGCAATGGCAGGGAGAGGCGGGCGTGGCTGCGCTAGCCCAGTGGCAGGCCTTGCTTGCAGGGCGATCTGCGGGGGTGACCTGCATCCAGGGTTATGAGATGTACTGCCAGTTGATCAAGTGCAGCGCCAGCGTTGGCTTGTTGCCGCATTACGCGGGGCATCTGGACCGTGGCCTGCTGGCCTTGCCGGGTTTGTTCCAGGAACCGATGCGGCGACGGGTGTGGCTGGCGGTCAACGGCGATACCGAGGGCGATCCGCTGGTGCAGGTGATGGTCGGGGCGGTCCGGGCGGCATTCGAAGAGCGGCGGGAGTGGTTCAAGAACGCCGCCATGCCCCTGTAGGAGCCAGCCTTGCTGGCGAAGGGGACGCCGACAAGGCTGCGCCTTGTTTCGCCAGCAAAGCTGGCTCCTACGGGGTGCTGTGTGGTTATCCGGCCTTGCGCAGGGTCAGGTTGATACGCCGTTCACCCAGGCGAGGGTGCACACCAGGCTTGATCGGCAACACCCCGTGAAAGCGCAGGCGGTCTTCACCGCCCCACACCAGCACGTCCCCGTGGTTCAAGGGAATGCGTCGGGTACGATCGCTTCGTTGAAGGCCACCCAACAGGAACACGGCCGGCAACCCCAGTGAGATCGACACGATCGGGTGCCCATAGTCTTGCTCATCGCGATCCTGATGCAGGCTCAGGCGTGTCCCGGGCACATAGTGGTTGACCAGGCAGGCGTCGGGCACGAAACCCTCGAACCCCGCGGCCGCTGCCGCCTGGCGTGCCAGGTTCAGCAAGACTGGGGGCAGGGTGGGCCATGGCTGGCCGCTTTTCGGATCGGTGGGGGTGTAGCGGTAGCCGCGTTCGTCGCTGATCCAGCCCAGCGCGCCGCAGTTGGTCAGGGCGACCGCCATGTGCTGGCCGCCGGGTGTGCGCATGTGGCGAAACGGTGCGGCGCGCAGAATCGGGCGCAGGGCGTCCAGCAGGGGCTCGATGTCGTTCAGGGCGAAGCCGGGCAGCAGCACGGTCTGGCTGGCCAGGTGCTGGGGCTGAGGGCCGAACAGGTCGAGGTCGGACTGGATCATGGTGAGGAGGATTGGGCTGGGTTGGGCGATTGTATAGTGGGTGGTTGAAAACCTGTAGGAGCGGATTCATCCGCGATGCGCCGCGCGGGCGGCGCTCGATCTCAAGACCGCTGCAACGCTCCCGACGAACCCCATGAAGAACGAACCGCAGCACCAGGAAACCCAGGCACTGCGGTCCAAGGGGGAAGAGGATCACTGCTGCGTAACGGTCGCCATGTTGGTATTGCCGAATTGGTTGATGGTCGCCGTCTGACTGGCCCCGCTCTGGTCGACGAACGCCTGGTTGCCGTTACCGCCCTGGGTCACGTAGGCGACATTGACCCCGTCTGTCTGCTTCACGGTCGCCTGGTTGCCACTGCCATACAGCTGGTAGGTGAAGCTCTGGTTACCACTGCCCGACTGGTCCAGGGTCACGCTGCCGCCATTGCCGGCCGCCACACCCTCAGCGTAGTTGCCGCTACCCCGCTGGTCGGCGATCAGCAGGTTGTCGCTGCCGTTCTGTTCGAAGTACAGCTCGTTGTTGCTGTCGGCCTGCTTGGTTTCCATCTGGTTGCGGTTGCCGTTCTGGTTCAACCGGGCCAGTTGGCTGCTGCCTTTCTGCTCGAAGTTGACACTGTTGCCGTTGCCGGCCTGGTTGACCACCGCCCGCTGGCTGTCGCCGAACTGCCCCCCGAACTTGTCGCCCTTCCAGTTGCTGGCCAGGATCTTGTTGCCGTTGCCCGTCGTATTGATGCTCAGGCTATGGTTGTCGCCGGTCTGGTAGGTGAAGTGCAGGTTATTGCTACCGGTCTGGCTGATGCTGGTCACCGACTGGTTGCTCTCGAACTGGTCCGACCAACTGGCGTTGGCGCGCCCGGTCTGGCTCAGGCTGGCACTGTTGCCCTGGCCGAAGCTCTGGTCGATATAACCCTCGTTGAGTTGCCCGGTCTGGTAGACGTTGGCCTGGCTGGCGGCTTGGTTGTCCTGCCACACCTCGACCGAGTGCCCGGTGCCGTACTGGCTGATACCAATGGTGCCGCCCAGGCCGTCGCGCTGGTCGCCGTAGGCCCAGTTCTGCTTGCCGTCCTGGTGGATGGCGATATCGCCGTTGTTGTGGGTCAGGTGCTCGGCGGCGGCCTGGTTGTCGCTGCCAGCCTGCATGACCAGGCTCTTGTTGTTGCTGCCGCCGAACAGTTGCTCGACGGTGGCATCGTTGCGTTGCCCCGACTGCAAGGTGGTGGCCTGGCTGCCCAGCTGGGTGTCCTGCCAGATGATCGAATGATTGCCGCTGCCGTCCTGCACCTGCAGGGCCTGGTTGTTCTCGCCCACCGACTGGCTGGCGAAGGCATCGTTGAGCGTGCCGCCGGCCTGCTGGGTGATCTGGCTGCCGTTCTCGAACAACTGCTCGGCGTAGCCGGCGTTGAACGAGCCGCTGGCACTCTGCTGGATGTGGCTGGTGCTGCTGTCCTGCACCGCCATGTGGTTGTGGTCGTGGCCGGTCTGGTCCTGGGTGGCCGAGGCGAACGGCGCCAGGGTCTGTTTCACTTCGGCGATATTCTTGTTGCCTTGCTGGGTCTGGGTCGAGCTGCTGTCGGCGGCCATGGCCTGGCCGGCCAGGGCCAGGACAATGGCGGCGCTCAGGGGGGCGAGCTTGTTCATGGTGGTGCCTCCAGGTCTGCTAACGGTATTGGGTGATGTGGATGTGCTGGCCATTGCCGGCCTGGGTCACGCTGCTGTTCAGCCCCGTGCCGCGCTGGTCGATGGTGGCGCTGTTGAGGTTGCCGACCTGCTCGATGGCGGCGCTGTTGCCGCTGCCGCTCTGGCGGATCGTCGCGTTGTTGCCGTAGCCCTGTTGCGTGATCGTGGCCATCAGGTCGCTGCCTTCCTGCAGGATGTAGGCTTCCTGCGCGCCCCCGGCCTGGACGATGCGGCCCAGCAGGGCCTGGCCGTTCTGGTCGAGGGCGGCGCGGTTGCCGTTGCCCTGTTGCTCGATCACCGCGGCCTGGCCGCTGCCCACTGGCAGCACATGCACCAGCAGCGGCTCGCCAAGGTCGTTGCCGGCCGCGAGGTCGGCGTTGTCCATCAGGTCGTCGGCCTGTGCCTGGCCGGCGAGGGCCAGGCACAGCAGCAGGGTGGTCAGGCGTGGCATGGCGTTCTCCCTGGCCTATTGCACGGTCACGTTGACGGTGCGCGTGGTGCCCTGGCTGGTGGTCACCGTCGCTGTCGGGTTGGCGGTCGGGATCGCCGTGGTGCTGTTGCTCACCGCCAGGCGCCAGCGGCCGGTCACCGGCACGGTGGTGGTGCCCAGGGTCTGCACGCCGGTGGTGGTGGTCACCCGTACCGTGATGGTGTTGCCGGTGGTTACCGACGAGGTGCCGCTGATGTCCCAGTTGTAGCGGTTGTTCGAGCGCGCCGTGACCGTGGCCGCGGTGACCGCGAAGGTCTCCTGGGCAGGCCGTGGCGACACCTGCACGGTGACCGTGCCGGGGCTGGACAACGCACCTAGGGCATCCCGGGCGACGTAGGTGAAGCTGGTGGTGAACGGCGCGGTGACCGTGGCCGGTGGCGTGTAGGTGATCACGCTGCCGTCGGTACTGACCGTGCCGCGGCCGGCCGGGGTCGGCTGGGTGACGCTGGCGATGGCCAGCGGCAGGTTGCCTTCCGGATCGGTGTCGTTGGCCAGGGCATTGAGGGTCAGTGGCACGCCGAGGGTGGCGGCGCTGTCGGCCACCGCAGTCGGCGGCTGGTTGGGCGCCACGTTGACGCTGACCGTGGCCGGGGTCGACTTCAGGCCCTTGGCATCCATCGCGCGGTAGCTGAAGGTGGCCACCAGCGGCGAGGTGGCACCGCTGGGCGGGGTGTAGGTCACCGAGGTGGTGCCATTCATCACCACGCCACCCAGGCCGGTACCGGGCTGGGTGAGGTCGCTGATGCTCAGCGGCATGTTGCCGTCCGGGTCGCTGTCGTTGGCCAGCAGGTTGAGGGTGATGGGCACCCCGACACTGGTGGCGCCGCTGTCGGCCTGGGCCAGTGGTGGCTGGTTGTCGGCCTGCACCGGGGCGTTGCCAGCTACCACCACCGGCTCGACGTCCATGCCGCCGTGGGCGGACTTGACGGTGATGCTGGCCGGCGGCTGGGCCAGGTCGTTGACCGTCAGGCTCTGCTGCACGCCGGCCTTGGACATGCGCCCGAAGCCCTGTACCAGCAGGTCGGGCACCAGCACTTCGTCGCTGGAACGGGCCTCGATCAGCAACCGTTTGTTGGCCCAGTCGTAGCGTGCGTTGGTAACCCGCACGACATCGCTGAGTTTGCTCGACAGTGCAGTCGGGCGTGTGGTGCCGGTGGGGTCGCTGGCGGTGACCACCACCACCGACGGCGGTACTGCCTGGCTCAGCTGTTGGCTGAAGAACAACCCGTTGTTGTCGGCTAGAAGGTTGAACTGGCACGGCGAAGGCGGCGAGCCGACCAGCGCCAGGCCGTTGCGCAGGCACAGGCTGGCATTGTTCGGCGCCTTGGCGAAGACCTCGACGCGGGTACCGGCGCCATTGCGTTGGTAGGTGGCGCGTTCGAGTTGCACCGGGGTCTGCTGGCGGGCGTCGAGGACCTTGCCGGACACCGTGAAGACATTGGTCTGGATCGTCCCAGCCGGCCCCTGGATGCGCACGAAGTTGGTGTTGTTCGGGCTACCAGTCACCGCTTCGGTGATGTTCGGGTCGCCGATGAAGGTCTCGCTGGCGCCGGTGTCGGGGTTGACCGCCGTATAGGGACCACCGACCCCGCGCAGGAATGGGCCGAGGTTGCCGTTCAGCGCGGCGCTGAAGTTGCCGGGGGCGCCGATGCCGATGTCGCGGGTGATATTGATGGCGCGGCGGCCGACCTGGTTGGCGGCAACGGTGACGGTCTCCACGCCGTAGGGGTGGGTGACGGTGTAGGTGCCGGCTTGCGGCACCGAGGCGCGGATGCGGATCCGGGCGAAGCTCTGCTGGTCGCCATCGACCGGGTTTTCGGCGGCGAAGGCCGCCTCCAGCCCAGCGACATAGACCTCCAGCTCGTAGCCGCTGTTGCCCACCGCCGGGATCGCGGTCTCGGCGAGGAACCAGAACATCTCCGGTGGCCAGTTGTCGGGGAACACCAGCGGCAGGGTGTCGTCGTAGACGCCGGGCTCGGGCAACAGGGTGCACAGGTAGGCCGGTGCCCCCGGCGCGCCTGGGGCTCGCGTGCTGGTGGCGCGTGACTGGCAAAGCTCCAGCGACAGGTTGGTGGCGTCCTTGTACCACATGGGGTAGCCCCCGGTGGCGAAGGTGTAGGGGCCCGGGTCGACCTCGGTCAGCGCGGCCCAGGCCGCGCCACTGACGGTGAGGGTGAAACCGGCGGCGCACAGCGCCCGGCGTGACCAGATGTTCATGCTGCCTCCCAGGAATCTGTTCATGGCACCAGCACCACGTCTTCGCTGTCGCTGCCGCCGTTGGCGCTGGTGACCTGCACCTTGGCCGGCGGGATGGGCGACAGCCCGGTGGTCAGGGTCTTCACCGCGCCATTGCCGCTCAGGCTGCCGATCAGCGTGCCGTTGCCGGTGCGGGCGGTGAGCGCGGGCGGGCTGGTCTCGTCGCTGCTGCTGGCGACCAGGGTCAGTTGGCCGCTGGCCAGGCTGTACTCGGCGCGGCTGATCACCACCAGGTCGGTCAACGGCATCGGCGCCGTGGTCGGCGTGCTGCTGGCGATGGCCAGGCTGTTGTCGGCGGTGACCTGCAGGGTCAGCGGCAAGGTTGGGTTGAGTACCGACTGGGCGTACCAGGCACCGGTGCCGTTGGCCTCGCTCAGGGGCAGCGCCGGGTTCTGGCTGGACAGCGTCACCGTGGCCGGGGCCGGGGGCGCCATCACGAACACGTCCTGCTGGGCACGCAGGTCGCCGTTCTCGGTGTGCCGCGAATAAGTGCTGCGCTGCGGGATCAGCGGGGTGGGGCGGGTGACCGTGGATAGCTTGCCGGACACCGCGAACAGCTCGGTGCGCAGGTCGAGCCCGTTGGGGCCTTCGATGCGCACGAAGTTGGTGTTGAACGGGCTGCCGGTGACCGGCTCCGACAGGTTCGGGTCGCCGACGAAGCGTTCGCTGGCGCCGTTGCTGGGGTTGGTCTCGGTGTAGGGGCCGTTGACGCTGCGCAGGAACGGCCCGATATCGCCTTTGAGCGCGCCGGTATGGTCACCCGGCGAGCCGATGCCGATATCGCGGGTCATGTTGATCGCCCGGCGCCCCGGGGTCTGCACGTCGAACACCTCCACGCCATAGGGGTGGGTGATCACGTAGGTGCCGGCCACCGGCACGTCGACGCGGATGCGCACCCGGGCAAAGCTGACCTGGTCGCCATCCACCGGCTCCTCGGCGCTGAACGCCGCCTCGATGGCCGAGACGTAGCTCAGGTCGATGCCGCGGGCGGCATCGACGAGCGCGGCGTCGGCGGTGAACCAGAACGCTTCGTCGGGGAAGTTGCTGGGGAAGACGATGGGCTGGGTGTCGTCGAACACCCCCGGGGTGGGCAGCAGTGTGCACATGTACGACGGCGCGCCGGGGGCACCGGCCACCCGCGAGCTTACGGCCTTGGACAGGCATAGGTCGAGGGTGCGGCCATGGCTGTCCTGGAACCAGGCCGGGAACTTGCCGTTGGGCAGGGTGTAGGGCCCGCTGTCGACCGCGTACAGCGCAGCCTGGGCCGGGAGCTGGAGCAGGCCGGCGAAGATCGCCACGGCCAGCGGATGGGGTTTGGGTCGGTGCATGACTCGCTTCCTCCTGCGAACGGGCCCAGGGGATGGGGCGTCTGGGGAGGGATCGGCAACAGTTGTGCCAGGTTTTGAACGGGCTTTGCTGAAGGCTCTGGGGCAGTGGTTTCAGCGGTTCGTCGAATAGCCGTGGCAGGTATTGCAGGTGGGCGGGTAGACCCAGCATTGGGGAATGGGGCAAGTGTCCGCCGCTCCTTTTCTAGCGCCTGTGGGATTTAGCGCCGCTCGCGGATGAATCCGCGATGCGCCACACGGGCGGTGCCCGATCGCATGGTCACTGCGACGCTTGCGACATGCACCTGATGACGCCCAACCAATTCTCAAGCACACTGCCGAAAAAACCGATGCCCGTTGCCCCGTAGTGCCGGGGCACAACTGGAGCACGCAATGGCGCGACAAACACCCATAACAACCGCCCATGACCCGCTGCACGAATCCCGCCTGGCCCGCCTCAGGCTGGCCAGCGAGGGCAAGCTGCCCTCAGGTGTGCTGCGCGACGAGATCGACGCCTCCTGGCGCCGCAGCCTGGGCCATGGCCTGGACTGCCTGCAGGGCGAGCAGGTGGGCCAGGGCATTCGCCATGGCCTGGACCTGGGCGCGCTGCTCGAGCACAACCGCCTGCTGATCGACGCGGCCACCCCCGAACTGGACTACCTGGTCAAGCGCCAGGGCAAGAGCGGCATCGTCATCCTCGGCGACGCCCAGGCCAACGTGCTGGCCATCGAGGGCCACAAACACGTGCTGGAACGCGAGGGCCTGCGCGACCTGCACCCTGGCAGTTGCTGGAGCGAAGCGCTGCGCGGCACCAACGCCATCGGCACGGCGGTGGTCGAAGGCCAACCGACCCTGATCAACTGCGGCGAGCACTACCTCGACCGCCTCAGCCCGTTCTCCTGCACCTCGGTGCCGCTGCGTGACCCGCGTGGCGAGGTGATCGGCGTGCTCGATGTAACCCGCGAAGGGGTGATGGCGCAGCCCCAGGACAACCTGTCCACCTTGCTGCTGGCCGCCGGCACTATCGAGAGCCGGCTGTTCGGGCTGTATCACCCCGAACACCTGGTACTGGCCTTCCATTGCCGACCTCAGTACCTGGCCAGTGCCTGGCAAGGGCTGTTGGCGTTGAGCCTGGATGGCGAAGTCCTGGCCGCCAATGACAATGCTTGCCAGCTGTTGCAGGTGGCGCGTCCGGCACTGCTCGGGCGGCGCTGCAGCGACCTGATGGGCGAACGCTCGCCAGCCTTCATCGCCCGCCTGTGGCAGGGCGGGACGAGCAGCGTGCAGACCGCCAAGGGCGAGTTCTTCTTCCGTGCACTGCAGTTGCCTCGTCATGGCCAGGTCAGTGGCACGACCACGCTCGGCAAACCGCCCGCGCCACCGAAAACCCAGGCCCTGGAAGCCCTGGCCGGTGGCGACGCGCGCCTGGCCCGGGCCCTGCGCATGGCCCGTCAGGGGCTGGCCAACGGCCTGCCGGTGTTGTTGCTGGGCGAGACCGGCACCGGCAAGGAGGTGGCAGCCCGCGCCCTCCACCAGGCCGGCCCGAGGGCCGACAAACCCTTCATCGCGGTCAACTGCGCGGCGATTCCCGAAGGCCTGATCGAGTCCGAGCTGTTCGGTTACCGCGAGGGCGCCTTCACCGGGTCGCGTCGCGGCGGTATGGTCGGTCGGTTGATACAGGCCCATGGCGGCACCTTGTTCCTCGACGAGATCGGCGACATGCCGCTGGCCTTGCAGGCCCGCCTGCTGCGGGTACTGCAGGAGCGTCGGGTGGCGCCGCTGGGGGCGGGCGACGAACAGGAGATCGACGTGGCGCTGATCTGCGCCACCCACCGCGACCTCAAGCGCCTGGTCAGTGAACAGCACTTTCGCGAGGACCTCTACTACCGCGTCAATGGTGTCGCCCTGCGCCTGCCGGCGCTGCGCGAGCGCGACGACCTGGCAGCGATCATCCAGGGCCTGCTGGACAAGTCCGGCGCCCGAGGCGTGAGCCTGGACACCTCCTTGGCGGCATTGCTCGAAGGCTTCGACTGGCCGGGCAATATCCGCCAGCTGGAGATGGTCGTGCGCACTGCACTGGCCATGCGCGAGGACGACGAGCAGGTGCTGACCCTCGACCACCTCACCGACTGCCTGCTAGACGAACTGGCCAGTGGCACGGCGTCGTCCGGCAGCCTGCGCGACAGCGAGCTGGAGCAGATCCGCGGGGCACTGGCGCGGCACCAGGGCAATGTTTCGGCCGCCGCCCAGGCGCTGGGGATCAGCCGCGCGACCCTGTATCGCAAGCTCAAGCAATTGCGGGGTTGAGCGATGGGGGGATTGTTCTCGCGGCTGATCGCATCGAGCGACCCCGCGCTGATGCGCAAGGCGCTGGTTTGGCTGTACAGCTTCGTGCGCCCGCAGCGGCGTGCCATTGCTGTGCTGCTGGGGTTGTCCTTCGCGGCGTCGCTGCTGGTGCTGGTGCAGCCCTGGCTGGTCAAGACCTTGATCGACGAAGGGCTGCTGGCCCGCGACTACCAGACGCTGTGGCACATGGCGGCCATCATGATCGCCGCCGGCCTGTTCGGTACGTTGCTGTCGGGTGTCAACCGCTACCTGCACACCCGGCTGTCCGGGCGCATCCTGTTCGCCTTGCGCGACGACCTGTACCGTCACCTGCAACAGCTGTCTCCAACCTTCTACGGCCAGCGTCGCACCGGCGACATCCTCTCGCGGCTGGACGGTGATGTCGCCGAGATCCAGCGCTTTGCCGTGGACTCGCTGTTTTCGGCGGTGTCAGCGGTGATCGGGCTGGTGGGGGCGGTGGCCCTTATGTTGATGCTGTCCTGGCAGCTGTCGCTGCTGCTGGCCTTGCTGATTCCGCTGGAGGTGTTGTGGTTGCGCTGGATGCGGCGCAAGGTCGAGCGGGAAGTGCGCAGCCTGCGCGAGCGCTCGGCGGATGTCTCGTCGTTCCTGGTCGAGACCCTGCCGGCGATGAAGTTCATCCAGGCGTCCGGCCAGCAACCGCGCGAGGCCGAGCGCCTGGAGGGGCTGGGGCAGGGCTACATGAGCCAGCTGCTCAAGGTACAGCTCACCGAGTTCTTCACCCAGGCGGTGCCTGGCACACTGACCTCCTGGTGCCGTGCCTGTGCCTTCCTGGTCGGTGGCTGGTGGGTGATCCAGGGCACCTGGCAGCTCGGTGCGCTGATCGCGTTCTCCACGTATCTGGGCATGGCCGTGGGGCCGGTGCAGAGCCTGCTGGGGTTGTATGTGGCGGTGCAGCGCATGGCAGTCAGCCTTGGGCGGGTCATGGAGCTCAAGCGAGAACCGCTGGCGGTGCGGGAAACCGACGCACCGCGATCTATCCCCGATGGCCCCGGCGAGCTGTGCCTGGAACGTGTGCGGTTCGTCCACGACCAGCGCCAGGGCGGCGTGCTCCAGGGCGTCGACGTGCGGCTGCCGGGTGGCCTCAAAATCGCCATCAGCGGCGCCTCGGGCGTCGGCAAGTCAACCCTGATCGACCTGCTGCAACGGTTCTACGACCCCCAGGAGGGACGCATTCTGCTCGACGGCGTCGACTTGCGCGAACTTGACCTGCAAGCCCTGCGCCGGCGTATTGCCGTGGTCAGCCAGGATATCGTGCTGTTCCGTGGCACCCTGGCCCACAACCTGGCCTACAGCACCCCGCTGGCCACCCGCGCGCAACTGCAGGAGGTGGTGCGCCTGACCCGCCTGGACAGCCTGGTGCAAAGCCTGCCGCTGGGTCTGGATGGGCTGCTCGGTGAGCGCGGTCAGCAACTTTCCGGTGGGCAGAAACAGCGTATCGCCATCGCTCGCGCGCTGCTCCAGCAGCCGGCGATCCTGGTGCTCGACGAGGCCACCTCGGCGGTGGACGAAGCCACCGAGCGCGAAGTGATCGCTGCCATCGACCAACTGTTCGCCGACCGCACACGGATCTTCATCAGCCACCGTGCCTCGACCCTGGCCGATGCCGACCTGCACCTGGAACTGCGCGACGGCCTGCTGCTTGCCAAGGAGCCCATCGACAATGCCCCGTGAACTGCGTGTTGGCGTGGTCGACAGCGGGTGCCTGGCGGGGCAGTTGTTGTTCGCTGCACGACGGTTCTGGCTGGAGGACGGCCTGCTTCAGGAGGGTGAGGCCCAGCCGGACGCGCTCGGCCATGGCAGCGCCGTGCTCGAACGCATTCGCGCCGAGGCCGGCACAGTCCCTTTGATGATGGCGCAGGTATTTACCCAACAAGGGAGCACCAGCGCCCTGCAGGTGGCCGCCGCGCTGCTGTGGCTGGTGGAAGAGGGCGCGAGCGTGATCAACCTGAGCCTGGGCCTGCAACAGGACCGCCCGGTGCTGCGCCAGGCCTGTGCCGCCGCCCAGGCCGCCGGCGTGCTGCTTTGCGCCTCGAGCCCGGCACGCGGCGCGGCGGTTTACCCGGCCAGCTACCCCGGTGTGATAAGGGTTACCGGGGACGCGCGTTGCGCACCCGGCCAATGGTCCTGGCTGGGTACCGCCCAGGCCGACTTCGGCGCCTTCGTCGGCGCGAACGGCGGCGCGGGTGCCAGTCAGGCCTGCGCGGCGTTGTCCGGGCGCATCGCGGCGTTGCTGCACGACAGGCCAGGGCTGGATCGCGTCGCGCTGTTGCAATGGCTCAAAGCCCATGCGGCATTCACCGGCGCTGAGCGCAAAAATGAGTGAGCAACGCATCCTGGTGCTAGGCGCGGGACCTGCCGGCGCGGCGACGGCATTGGGCCTGCGACGCTTGGGCTACCCGGTGACGGTAGTGTCCGACTGGCGCCGCTTCGCCGCGGTCGAAGGCGTTTCGCAACGCGTCTTGGAGGGCCTGCGCCATGCTGGCCTGGGCGCCGCCTTGGCGCAGGCCGCCACCCCGGCCGAGCGGCAGGTGCATTGGAATGGCGAGCAACTGCGGCTGAACCAGGAGTTCTTGCTCGACCGCCAGCGGTTCGACCAGGCCCTGCGTGATGATTTGCACCGTGCGGGCGTTACGCTGATCGAAGGCCGGGTTCGCGAAGTGCGCGTGGATGCAGGCCACCAGGTACGCCTGGATGACGGCCAGTTGCTGCACGCCGATTTCCTGGTCGAGGCCCGTGGCCGCCAGGCGCCGTTGGCCAACGGGCGGGTGCGCGGCCCGGAGACGGTGAGCCTGCTCAATGTCTGGCAATCCGCGCCCGGCTTGCCGGCGTCGGCGGTGGAGAGCCTGGACGATGGCTGGGCATGGATGGCGCGCCTGGCCGATGGTCGCTGCTACTGGCAGGTCACCCTGGACGCGGCAACGGCCGAGTTACCGGGCAAGGCGGCGCTGGCTGACTACTGCGCCGAGCGTCGGGGGCGTTCGGCGCTGGTCGCCCACTTGTTCGATGGGCAGGCCCTGGTGCCCGCCAGCGTTCACGCGCGCAGCAGCACGGCGATCCTGGCGGGCGACTGCGGTGGCAAGGATTGGTTGCGAGTTGGAGATGCGGCGATGGCAGTCGACCCGCTTTCGGGCAACGGGATCTTCCAGTCGCTGTCGTCGGCCTTGCAGGCGCCCGTGGTGATCAACACTTTGCTCCAGCACCCGGCGCGCGCCGAGTTGGCGCAGCGTTTCCACCAATCGCGCATCGAGCAACTGTTCATGCGTTTTGCCCGGATCGGCCGGGACTTCCATGCTCAGGAGCGATCACGAGCCGCTGCGCCATTCTGGGCGCGGCGCAGTGCGTGGCCGGACACGCAGCCAATCCATATGCCAGCTGACTGGGGCAGTGTGCGGGTCGAGTCTCGGCCGGTGTTGCGTGGCGCGCTGGTGGAGGAGGCACAGGTGGTGGTCACGGCGGACCAGCCGCTGGGTATCTGGCACCTGCAGGGTATCGAGTTGGCGCCGTTGGTGCAGGCCATCCAGGCTGGGCAAGGTATGGACGGCTGCCTGAGTAACTATTCAGAACAGCAGCGCTTGATGCTCAAGCGCTGGTTGGCCGAGCAAGGCCTCGGTATTGCGGTTGATCGCGCCCTGTAGGAGCCGGCTTGCCGGCGAACACCGGCGAAGCCGGTGCCTGGCACCGTGTTGCCAGGTTCGCCGGCAAGGCCGGCTCCTACAGAGGATCAATTTAGCGCTTGCTGCTCCTGGGCCGGGATGGCGTAGGAAACGTAATAAGCCAGGCCCACGAAGATCGCCCCGCCCACCGCATTGCCCAGGAACACCGCCACCAGGTTCTGCACCAGTTGGCCCCAGCTCAGGTACCCGGCGAAGATCGCCGCCGGAATCAGGAACATGTTCGCCACCACGTGCTGGAAGCCGATGGCGACGAAGGCCATGATCGGGAACCAGATCCCAAGGATCTTGCCGCTGACTTCGCGGCTGGCGTACGACAACCACACCGCCAGGCACACCAGCCAGTTGCAGCCGATACCGGAAATGAAAGCATGCAGGAAGTCGGCGCTGACCTTGCTGGTCGCCGCCGCGAGGGTCTTGCTCAGGTAGGGCCCTTCGGCGAGCCCCAGCAGGTGCCCGAAGCAATAGGCCACGAACAACGCGCCCAGCAGGTTGGCCAAGGTCACCAGCAGCCAGTTGCGGGCGACCGCGCCGAAGCGAATGCGCCCGGCGAACATCGCCAGCGGCAGGCTCATCATGTTGCCGGTCAACAGCTCACCGCCTGCCAGGATCACCAGGATCAGGCCGATGGGGAACACCGCAGCGCCCAGCAGGTTGCCGAACGACGCCCAGGGCCCTGGGATCATCGTGCTGACGTGGATCGCCAGCAGGAACCCAAGGGAGATGAACGCACCCGCCAGGAAACCCAGGATCAGGACCGCGCGGGTGGGGAGGAGGGCCTTCTTGGCACCGGCTTCGATGACCAGTTCAGTGATCTGGGAGGGGGCATTGACAGACATTTCGACAACTCGGACGCAGGGACACAGGCACGGTCGATGGGTAGGCCGTGGGTCGTATTTATAGGGGCTGGAACAGCTCAGGTGCAGGCAGGCGGACTCGGCGGTAACTTCAGCAAGCGTCGCTCATTATCTGGGGCAAATTGACGCAGTCAAATCGATAGGCTGGATCGACTGATAGATATCATCTATGAGGGCATTGTCCGAGGATAAACTGTGCTATACCACACAGGCCGTGATGTTATTCCGCCCGTTGTCTTGCGGGCAATTACATGACTTCACATAAGCCTGTATTAAAAGGTGCGCATTATATGGACGACAACGCAACAGAGCCCCAGGCGGTCGACAGCCCGATCACCCGTAGTGCGATCTTCCTGGTGGCAACGCTCAACCCCGGCGATGACAACCGTGACCGCGTGCGAGGGCTGTGTGGCGATATCGCCGCCCTGGTGCGTTCCGTGGGCAAGCGCGTGCCGTCGGGCAATCTTTCCTGCGTCATCGGGTTTGCTGACAGGGTATGGGAAGGGATGTTCGGGCTGCCGAAACCCGCGGGGTTGCACGGTTTCCGGGAGTTCGGCGAGGGCGAGCGCGTTGCTGTCGCCACGCCGGGCGATCTGCTGCTGCACATTCGGGCCGAACACATGGACCTGTGTTTCGAACTGGCATCGCAACTGATCAAGCGCCTGGGTTCAGCCGTGACCGTGGTCGATGAGGTGCAAGGCTTCCGTTACTTCGACATGCGCAGCATCATCGGCTTCGTCGATGGCACCGAGAACCCAAGTCCGCGGGAAGTGGAGAAGTTTACCCTGGTCGGCAATGAAGACCCTGAATTTACTGGCGGCAGTTATGTACTGGTGCAGAAGTACCTGCATGACATGGCGGGCTGGGAAAAGTTGTCCACCACCGAGCAGGAGCTCATTATCGGCCGTACCAAGTTGTCCGATATCGAGTTGGACGATGAGGTGAAACCCAGTTGTTCGCACAGTTCGCTGACCACCCTCGAAGAAGACGGCAAGGAGATCAAGATACTGCGCGACAACATGCCCTTCGGTCGCCCCGGTGCCGGTGAGTTTGGCACTTACTTCATTGGTTATGCCCGCTCGCCCGCGCCGATCGAGCAGATGCTGGAGAACATGTTCGTCGGCAAGCCACCGGGCAACTACGACCGCTTGCTCGACTACAGCCGTGCGGTCACCGGTGGCTTGTTCTTCGTGCCGTCGGTGGATTTTCTTGAGCGGTTCGGCGAGTAGGGGCGAGCAACGCCCGCCCCAAATCCTTCAGCTGCGGATGAACGCCAGCAGGTCGGCATTGATCACGTCGGCGTTGGTGGTGGGCATCCCATGGGGGAAGCCGGCGTAGGTCTTCAGCGTGCCGTTGGGCAGCAGCTTGGCGGACAGCGGCCCGGAGTTTTCGTAAGGCACGATCTGGTCGTCGTCACCGTGCATCACCAGCACCGGGATCGTGACTTTCTTCAGGCTTGCGGTGAAGTCGGTCTGGGAGAAGGCGACGATGCCGTCGTAGTGGGCGATGGCGCAGCCCATCATGCCCTGGCGCCACCAGTTGAGCACCACACCCTGGTCCGCCTTGGCGCCCGGGCGGTTGTAGCCGTAGAACGGGCCGGCCGGGATGTCGTGGTAGAACTGCGCCCGGCAGGCCTTGAGCTGGGCTTGCAGGCCATCGAACACCGACTTGTCGAGGCCGCCCGGGTTGCTGGCGGTTTTCACCATGATCGGCGGGACGGCACTGATGATGGCGGCTTTCTTGACCGGGTCCTCGGTGTGCCGGGCAATGTAGTGGATGACCTCGCCGCCACCGGTCGAGTGCCCCACGTGGATGGCGCCTTGCACGCCCAGGTGCTGTACCACCGCTGCCACGTCGTCGGCGTAGTGGTCCATGTCGTGGCCGTTCCACACTTGGCTGGAGCGCCCGTGGCCGCGGCGGTCATGGGCGACGACGCGGTAGCCCTGGGCCAGGAAGAACAGCATCTGCGCATCCCAGTCGTCGGCGCTCAACGGCCAGCCGTGGTGGAAGAAGATGACCTGGGCATCGCGGGGGCCCCAGTCTTTGTAGAAGATCTCGACACCTTCTTTTGTCGTGACGTATCCCATTTCGCTTCTCCTGTTCGAGGTTTGCGGACTACACATGTGGTGCGGAGCCACTTGGCCACGCCGCCACTGTAGGATTAAAGTGCGCTTTAAGGTCAACGCGTTTTCAAGGTGCCAGATGAGAATAGGAGAGCTTGCAAGAATTACCGGCCTTGCGCCCTCACGGATTCGTTTCTACGAAGCCAGCGGGCTGATCCGCACGGTCGGGCGCAAGGCCAATGGCTACCGTGACTACACCGACGATGCGGTGTGGGTGCTGGAAATGATCACCAGCGCCCAAGCGGCGGGCTTTTCCCTGGAAGAGATTCGCCAGTTGCTGCCGGTGAACGCCAGTGGCTGGCAGCATGGCGAACTGCTCGACGGGCTCAAGCGCAAGGTCGAGGAGATCGACTTGCTGCAGCAGCGCCTGGCGCGCAACAAGGCGCAGTTGCTGCTGGTGATCGACGGCATCGAGAGCAAGCCTGAAGGCATGCTGTGCGTGGACAACACCCAGCGGGTGCTGGACCGCTTGCGCGAGGACATCGTCGCGAGCAAGGCCGGCGGCGGCAACTGACCCGGCGCCTCAGTCGTCCTTGCCCAGCAATGCCAGTGGCCTGGGCGCGTAGAGCGCGCTCTGGAACGCCGGCACGTACTCGTACTTGACCATCTTGCCCAGGCCCAGCGAGCGGATGTAGGTCGACAGGCTGCCATCGCCCAGCTGCATCTGTACCGAATCCGCGCTCGTGCTGGTGGCATGGCGGGTCTGCCGGGAAGTGGCGTAGCCGTAGGTCAGCTGGCCGGCGTGGTTCAGGTTGGTGAAGCTGTTGGTCACCAGGCCGACGTCGTTGGACACCTCGTCGAGTTTGTTCGCCTTGAACACCACATCCACCTTGCCGGTCTGGCTGTCGACGATGTCGTAGGTCACCGTGCCTGCGTCTTCATGGCGGTCGATGCCCGTCAGCCACTTCGGCAGGTTATAGCCGACCACACCACGCACCCGGGCCAGCTCGGTGTTCACCGGCAGCTTCAGCACATAGCCCCAGAAGTCCTTCGACATCGATTGCCCGATCAGCGTGAGGGGGCCCAGGTTCGCCTTGCCCGGCTGGTTGGTGATGATCGACAGGGCGACCTCGTTGTAGCTGTCGTTGTCGCAGTAGTCGTAGGTGTAGGCGGTGAACGCCACCAGGCCGCGCCCTGGCCAGACCTGCAGCGGCTGCACCTGCTCCAGCACCTTGGCCGGGATCAGGGCGCGCAGGCGCTCGAGGTCGGCGGTGTACACCGCGGTGACCCGGCTGTTGCGGTAGTAGAAGTTCGGCGAGTAGGACGTGAAGCCGATATCGACCTTGGTCTTGGGCAAGGTCTTGAACCAGCTCAGGTCCAGCTCTGGTGCCTGCGCCTGGATCACCGACAGGGGCGGGTTGGAACGGTAGCGGTCGTAAAGCCCGCCCTTGAGGACGGGCACCGGGTGGCCGGCGATGTCGATCACCGTGGTGTCGGCGGTGTCCGCCAGTGCGCTGCCTGCGTAGGGCGCCAGGAGTATGCCGGCCATTGCCGCAACAGTTGCAAGTTTCACAGTTCGAGCTCTCCAGGGTTGAATGCAGGATCACCCTAACGTTCAACTCAACTTTAATGTCAAGCGCCGATTCGGCGTGCCGCCTTGCTCTTGACCTTGAAGTTGACTTGAAGGCTAACGTGAGAGGTACCGATCACCCGCAGGAACCGCTCCATGACCAAGCGCATCGTGCATGTTGTCACCAACGTCGCCCATTACGCCGACCCGAACGATCCGACCGGGCTGTGGCTGGGGGAACTCACCCATGCCTGGCACGTGTTCGCGGCCAAGGGCTACGAACAACGCCTGGTGAGCCCGAAAGGCGGCAAGACGCCGCTGGAGCCGCGCTCGCTGAAATGGCCATTGCTCGATGGCACGGGCAAGGCCTGGTTGAACGACCCGGCAAGCAGGGCGCTGCTGGACAATACCGCCAAGCCTGACGATCTGGTGGCGGCCGATTTCGATGCCATCTACTTCACCGGTGGCCATGCCGTAATGTGGGATTTTCCGGACGATCCGGGCCTGCAGCGCCTGACGCGCGAGATCTACGAACAGGGTGGCGTGGTTGCCTCGGTGTGCCATGGTTACTGCGGCCTGCTCAATACGCGACTGTCCGACGGCAGCCTGTTGGTGAAGGGGCGGCGCCTGACCGGCTATGCCTGGATCGAGGAAGTGCTGGCGGGCGTCGCGGGTAAGGTGCCCTACAACGCCGAGGCGTTGATGCGCGAGCGCGGCGCACGTTACGAGAAGGCATTGTTGCCGTTCACCTCCAAGGTGGTGGTGGACGGGCGCCTGGTCACCGGGCAGAACCCGCAGTCGGCCAAGGCCACGGCGCAGCAGGTGGCAGCGATGCTTTGAGGGTTGGGCGCCGCTGACGCGACGCATCGCGGATGAATCCGCTCCTACACCTGTAACAACATGCAACGAAGCGAATGTTCATCTGGTGCGCCGGCCTGTAGGAGCGGATTCATCCGCGATGCGTCTTACGGGCGGAGCTCGATGTTCGGTGCCTGCCATCCTCTCGTCGGACTGTCCGCCCATATATCCGAAACGAATATACATAGCCATAAAAGTTACCAATCGAACTGATATGGAGTATCAATTTAGCGATCGCGACTCACTTCCTTACCCTCTGTCAGGCGCACCAAAGACGCCTGATAGAGCCATTAGGAGTAGATTCATGATCCCTTCCCTCAAACTGTTCCAACCCGGCCGCCTGTTGGTAGCGGCCAGCCTCGCCGCCAGCCTGCTGTCGATGTCCGTGCAGGCTGCCACCCTGACCCGCGACAATGGCGCCCCGGTGGGTGACAACCAGAACTCGCAGACCGCCGGCCCCAACGGTTCGGTGCTGCTGCAGGACGTGCAACTGCTGCAGAAGCTGCAGCGCTTCGACCGCGAGCGCATCCCCGAGCGCGTGGTGCATGCCCGCGGCACCGGTGCCCACGGCCAGTTCACCGCCAGCGCCGACATCAGCGACTTGAGTATGGCCAAGGTGTTCCGCCCCGGCGAGAAGACCCCAGTGTTCGTGCGCTTCTCCTCGGTGGTGCACGGCAACCACTCCCCCGAGACCCTGCGCGACCCGCGCGGCTTCGCCACCAAGTTCTATACCGCCGACGGCAACTGGGACCTGGTCGGCAACAACTTCCCGACCTTCTTCATCCGTGACGCGATCAAGTTCCCGGACATGGTCCACGCCTTCAAGCCCGACCCGCGCACCAACCTCGACGACGATTCGCGCCGTTTCGATTTCTTCTCCCATGTGCCTGAAGCTACCCGCACCCTGACCCTGCTGTACTCCAACGAAGGTACCCCGGCCAGCTACCGCGAGATGGACGGCAACAGCGTGCACGCCTACAAGCTGGTCAACGCCAAGGGCGAGACGCACTACGTGAAGTTCCACTGGAAGAGCCTGCAAGGGCAGAAGAACCTCGACCCGAAACAGGTCGAGCAAGTCCAGGGCCGCGACTACAGCCACATGACCCACGATCTGGTCAGTGCGATCGGCAAAGGCAACTTCCCGAAATGGGACCTTTACATCCAGGTGCTCAAGCCTGAAGAGCTGGCCAAGTTCGACTTCGACCCGCTGGACGCCACCAAGATCTGGCCCGGCGTGCCCGAGCGCAAGGTCGGCCAGATGGTGCTCGACCGCAACGTCGACAACTTCTTCCAGGAGACCGAGCAGGTCGCCATGGCGCCGTCGAACCTGGTGCCGGGCATCGAACCATCCGAGGACCGCCTGCTGCAGGGGCGTCTGTTCGCCTACGCTGACACCCAGATGTACCGGATCGGCGCCAATGGCCTGAGCCTGCCAGTCAACCGCCCGCGCGCCGAGGTCAACAGCATCAACCAGGACGGCGCGATGAACGCTGGCCACACCGACAGTGGCGTGAACTACCAGCCAAGCCGCCGCCAGCCGCGCGATGAGCAGGCCAGCGCCCGCTACGTATCGACCCCGCTCAGTGGCAGCACCCAGCAGGCGAAGATCCAGCGCGAGCAGAACTTCAAGCAGACCGGTGAGCTGTTCCGTTCGTATGGCAAGAAGGATCAGACCGACTTGATCAACAGCCTGGGCGCTGCGCTGGCGACTGCGGACGAGGAGAGCCGCTACATCATGCTGTCGTTCTTCTACAAGGCCGACAGCGATTACGGCACGGGCCTGGCCAAAGTGGCCAAGGCTGACTTGAAACGGGTCCAGCAGTTGGCGGCCAAGCTGCAGGACTGATGGGTGACTCACGAGCGGGCCTTCGGGCCCGCTCTTCATTGCTTCGGAGGTAACCGCCATGCGTGGATGGACAGCGGCCGTTGTACTTGGCCTGTTCGCTGGCACAGCACTGGCCGAGGAGCCCCCTCAGCCGGCAGAGCAGGGCATGGCCGTCGAGCAACGCTTGCGCGACTACTTTTTCGACGCGTCGCGACGCGGCGACCAGGCCATGCTGCAGACATTCATCGAGGCTGGGTTCGACCTGAATGTGCACGACGCGAAGGGTTATACCGGCCTGATCCTGGCGGCCTATCACGGCCAGGGCCAGGCAGTGCAGCAACTGCTGGAAGCCGGTGCCGACCCTTGCGTGCAGGATTTTCGCGGCAACACGGCACTGATGGGGGCCATCTTCAAGGGCGAGGTACGTATTGCCCGGCGCCTGATTGACGCCCCCTGTAGCCCCGACCAGCACAATGCCTCTGGGCAGACGGCGGCGATGTACGCCGCGCTGTTCCAGCGCACCGAGGTGCTGCAGGCCCTGGAAGCGCGGGGCGCCGACCTCGATGCGCGGGATGCCATGGGCAACACCGTGGGCAGCCTGCAACGGGGCGAGGTGAAGGGCACACCTGCGGCACCTTGATATCCCCTGCGCACAGGTGCAAAATTCGTGTAATTACATGGTACGTACCATGGTATGAAACCTCAGGAGCGAACATGGCCAGGACCGGGATAGACAAGGCAGCAGTGCAGCGTGCGCGGCAGTTGTTGATTGCCCGGGGCGAGCATCCGAGTATCGATGCTGTACGTATCGAATTGGGCAATACCGGCTCGAAAACCACGATTCATCGTTATCTGAAAGAGCTGGAGCCGGTGAGCCTCAACGGCATGACCAGCCTCAGCGAACCGTTGAGCAAGTTGGTGGAGCAACTGGCGACACAGCTGCAGGAGGAGGGGCAGGCACGCATCGATGCCGCCCAGGCAGAGGTGGACAACCAGCGCCGGGTGCTGGCGTCGCAACTGCAGCTGGCCCGGCAGGCCTTGGGTGAACTGCAGGTGCGCCTGACGGATAAGGAAGAACAGGTCCGCTCATTGGAAGAAAAGCACCGCCAGGCCCATGAAGACATCGAGCATTTGCGTGCCAGCAACCGAGAGCAACGCGAACAGGACCAGCGCCGCCATGAGACCCAGGTTCGCCAGTTGCAGGGGCAACTGCAGACCGTTCAATTGGGCATGAACGCTCGCCAGGAAGAGCTGACTCGCCTGCACCGTGACAACGAGCGACTGCAAGCCGAGCAACGCCAGGCGCAGTCGGAGCGCAAGGTGATGGGTGAGCAGCTGGAACAGCGCGATGCCCAGGTGCAGGGCTTGCGCGCCATCCTTGCCCAGGCCCAGGGCGCGAGCGAGGAGATGCGCCGGCAACTGGAGGCGGAACGTGAACGCTGTGCCGAGCAGGACAGGCAGCTGGCGCTCTTAGGGGCGGGCACTCATCCATAGGCGCCTGCTTCGCGGGTAAACCCGCTCCTGCTGGGACCGTGCCAACTGTGATGCAGCGCCCCGGCGTTATCAACGACGAAACTTTCTCGAATAAGGCGAAGGCCCTCAATGATTGGCGCCGGAACCTCAATCATTGACGGCCTTGCCTTGAGCAAGGGAAGGGTAAGCGCTCCCTGCAGGCTTCCCGCTTTTTACTGTTTACGCTGGTCGTATTTGGCTATGACCCGCCTTCCTCTCTCCAGCGCTGCCTCCGTCCGACTGACGTGCTTGTCGAATGAGCTCCTTCTGATGAAAGGGAGGTGGCCAAGATGCACGTCCGTGGGAAGACCTATATCCCCGGTCGGACTCGTGCCCAAAGGATCTACCCAAAAGCTCTGATCTATAGCCTTGCCATGCCTGTTGAAAGAGTCGTCGACTCGCTCGACATATTCCTTGAACTTTGATTCGTATTCATCAAGCTCTGCAGCAAATTTTCTAATCACTTGTTCTTTGGTGGTATTTTTGGCTTCATTTAATTTTTTGCCGGCTTTGTAAATCCCTGTGAATGGCACGGAGCCCGGAATGGCGGTGCCGACCGCAGCTTCCGCAACAGTATCAAGCGCTGTGTTTAGAACCTTGTCGGTTATCTTATGACCGATAAATTCCTTGTTCGCATACTTATTTACCACATCTATGGTCTGCTGCGAAAATTTATGCGTTTCCTTCACTAGCTCTTTGGTCATGCCCATTTTTGGAACAGGATCGTAAGGAGGCGCCACTGCTTTAACTACTTCTTTGGTCGCCGTGCCGACAACGAAGGCGGCGGGGCCAAAAACTGGGAATGCCATAATCGTAACCAGTGATGAAACCGCACCGCCCACGACCTCTACTATGCCCATCGAAAATGTGCTGTAAGTCAGCGTGGCGCTCTTGGAGCGCACGAAATTACCTACTTCCACAGAGGTCTTATTGATTATTTTAGAAGACGCTTTTATGCCAGTGTATGTGTGGTAAACTTCTTCTCGGCTATGGTGTCGCGCTAGCGCTTCCTTTTTTTCATCTTTGGAGGTTGGTGATAACCCATCGGTATCGTTTAACGTCGCGGGGTTATTTCGGACCATTCGATACAGGTTCAGCCCATCCACTGTCCCCGCCGGGTCCGCACTCAGCCAACGCCCCAGCCAGGGCTGGTAATAGCGATAGCCGTAGTAATACAGCCCGGTCGCGTCTCGCTCTTTACCGGAGTAGCGCACAGTCTTGTAATCCGCTTCCACTTTGCGATGCGGTAACCACACCGAGGTTTCCCCGTAGGGGTAGTACTCTTCCTGGCTAATGATTTCGGCGTTTGTATCCAGCTCCAGGCCGACGCTGCCGATCAGGTCGGTATAGCTATAGCGAATCGCGTCGTTAGCCATGCCCGGGGGCAGACCGGTTTCCCAGTGCAGCACCCGCACCTGGGCGCTGCCGGCGGCGCCGACGATGATTTCGTGCCGCGACGATTCCACGGTCGTGTCGCTGTAGTGAGTGCGCAGTTCCAGCCCCGGCAGGTAGAGCACGTGGCTGTGGCGCACGGTCCCGGCGGTCAGTTCCGAGCGACGCTTGACGACTCGCTGGCTGCCGGCGTCGTAGCGGTAGGTCTCTTCATCGGCCGCGAGGCTGGCACGGGCGATCAGCACGGCCCGCGCCAGTTCGCCCCGGCTGGTCCATTCCAGCAACTGAGCCGCCTGCAACTGGCGTTGATTGCCCGCAGCGTCGAAGTACGTATCGACCTGTGTTGGGTCTTCCGTGACGTCTTTGGACACGGCCCGATTGCTCCGGTCGGACACCGTCAGCTCGATCGTGTAGCTGTTGGCGCCGGCGCCAGCGCCGGGGTTATGGTTGAAGCCGGTCAGGTTGCCGCCACGGTCATAGTGGTAGTGGCGCACATAGTTGACGAGGGTGCCGTCGTTGGTTGGAAGCGGGAGGGTGGTCGAGCGTTGTTTCGGCGGGCGTCTGGCGATGTCGAGCAGTTCGCGGCCAGTGGCACTGACCAGTTGGTACAGGGTGTCGTAGGTGTAGTGGTGTTCGGGATCGACCTTCTGGTTACGGTAGAAGCGTGTCGCTTCCGCGTCATTGTGCAGTTCCAGCACATTGCCCACGGGGTCGTAGGCGTAGCGCAGGTCTTGCAACCGTTTTGCATCGGCTGGCCGCACCGCCAGGATATGAACCAGACGCTGGGTGCGGGGTTCGTAGGTGAAGGTGGTGACCACGCCGTTGCCATGCTCCACGCGCAGCTTCTGCCCAGCGGCCGAGTATACGACGGACTTGAGGATGACCTGTTCGGCGCCGCCGTTGATGGTCAACCGGCTGTTGGCCAGTTGCCCGGCGATATCGTGGGCCAGGCGCTGTTTGTGCCCGCAGGCGTCGGTCTGTTCGAGCAAGGTACCGGTGGCGTCGTAACGGCCCGAGGTGGTGTAGGCCTGCGGTGCCAGCAGGCGTTGCCAGGCGGCCTCGTCCGCGCCCTGCCAATCGGATTCGCCGTCGGCGGCGAGCAGCTGGCGCGTGGTCGACAAAGGCGTAGCGGTCAGTGCGATGTAGTCGGTCCCCAGGCTACCGGCGGTATCGAAGTGCCGCAGGCATGCGCCGGCCAGGTTACGGCCCTTGGCCGCCTGGTCGGGGCCGGCCCAGAGGAAGCGTTCGGCGATGCGGGGCGTTTCTCCCAAGGCGCCTTCGGTGACATGCACCGGCCGCCCGGCGAGGGGCGCCGGTTCATAGAAGTGATAGCGCGCGACGTCATTGGCGCTGAGCTGCATCAGCGGGCGCCCGCCGACATCGTTCAGCGCGAGGGAGCGGCCGGCGTCGACACTGTCGGTGCGCAGCGTTTCACCGGCCATGGACAGGTGATAGGTGAAGTTGGGGGCGGGTAGGCGGGGGTCGATGCTTTCGACGGGATGGCCGACGGCATCGAACCGGTGGCGGGTGATGCGCTCGTCGATGTCGACAGGTGAATCCGGGGGGCGGTGGTAGACGATCTGGCGCACGGCCAGCCCACGGTTGTCGCGGACCGCCACCGTTGGCGTGCCGTGGTGCAGTGAGTGATCTGAGTTTTTCATCCTGGTCTCCTTGACTTGACCCTGCCGCAGTGAGGGCGGCAGGCAGTTACAGGTTAGTCGAGATCAGAACGTGCTCCTGCGGGGCCGGCTTGCCGGCGAACATCTCAGCCATTTGGGTTCGAGGAAGGCGAGTGTCTCGTGGATGAATCCGCTCCTACAGTACGGCGTGTGCAACCAGGGTAAGCGGCTTTAGCCGCGATGCGCCGCGCGAGCGGCGCTCGCATGGGTCAGGCGCGATGGTCGAAGAAATGGCCCATCAGTTTCAACAGCGGCCTGCGCCGATTCTTTCTGGAGAAGTCCCACTCGTTGAGCTGTGATGCCGCCGGGCTGCCGTCCTGCTCGTGCAGCATGCGGTGTGCCTCGGGCAGCCGGTACCATGGCACCGAAGGGAAGGCGTGGTGCACGATATGCAAGTTGAAGTTGAGGATCACGAAGCGCGACCATACCGGCACGCTCTTGCAGTCGTGCGACACACGGTCCTGCTCCCAGAACTGCAGGCGCTCGCCATCTTTTGCGAGCAGTGGGGCCTCGGCGTGGTGGGGCAGGTTGACCAGCTCCACGATCAGGGCCAGGAACAGCCAGATGATCAGGTAGAACAGCGCCAGGTCGGCCAGATGACCGAACGCCCAGGCAGCGACGGCCACCACCAGGTAGCCCAGCAGGTACAGGCGGGCGAAACGAATCTCCTTGAGGATGCGCGGCGAGTCGTCGCCCTGGGCCCGGGCAATGAACGGCGCACGCCAGTTCAGCAGGAAATGGTTGACGGCGATCATCGGCAGCCAGTGCTTCCACATGAACTCCAGGGTGCGTTCCTGTTTCTTGGTCATGACCGCGAACCGCTCGATCATCCCGCGGTTCTCTGGGTCGTTGAGTGGGTGCGCGGTCCAGGTGTGGTGGGCCATGTGGAAACGCCGACGGACCAGGAACGGCAGGGCGATCAACCAGCCGTTGAAGTGGCCGATGATGTCGTTGAGTCGACGATTGTCCGAAGTCGCGCCATGCAGGGCTTCGTGCAGGATCAGGTACAGCTGCACAGTGGCCAGGCCCGCGACCAGCAGGCCCAGAATCTGCAGCACGGTGGATTCACTCAGCCAGAAGTTCCACGCCAGTACCAGCAACACCAGGTCGGCAATCCACAGCATCACGGTCCAGGGCTCTTTCGCGCCATCGGGGATCTGCTTGCGTACGACTAGCCATTGGTCTTTTGTCATTGTCTGAATACTCCAGTCTTCATCCGTTGCGGGATGGGAATGCACGGTAAGTAAGGGGCGCTTTCATTGCAGGGCGATGCCACAGAGGCTGTCAGCCAGCTTCGCGTAGGCTTGGTCGAAGAACGCCACCTCATCATCGAAGCCATGGCTGCGAGGCGCGTCGGCGAACACTTCGAAGACCAGCAGGATGCAGTCGTAGCGAACACCGCCCTCCAGGTGCCAGGCCGGCAGGTAGGCGGTGATCGCAAAGCCCAGGCCGAGCAGGCCGGCGAGCAGTTCCAGCTTGTCGGCGAGGATATGCACGCTGAAGTACTGCACCTGGGGATGCCGCTGGAGGAGGGTTGTGAGTGCCCGCAACGTTGCTTGCTGCGTCAGGTTGTCGCCGACATGGCCGGACACCATCAGTGCATTGGCGTCCGGGTCATGGTTGAAGCGCAACGGGCCGAGGGTTTCGGCACCGGGTGGGCCGCTCAGGCAGGTGGCCGGATAGGTGCCGGGCGGTGGGGTGAGCCGCAATGCGTCATATAGCCTGGCGATGATCGGGCCGGCTACGCCGGTATGCGCATACCCAGGCGCGACATGCAAGAAGCCTTCCTGCGCCGGGGGGAGCAGGGCGGTCAGGTGGTACTCCCTGATGCCGTCGACCTTGTCTGGCCCGCCGTCGTGCCCCACCAGCACGCCCGGCCTGATTTTCTTCATCAAGGCATGGCTGGCAATGTTGCGCGTGACATAGAAACCCAACTCCATGGGCTGTGCTCGATGGCGCTTCAGGCCGAGCCTGACCAAATTTGAAATGGCACCGGTTCTGCGCGCGGCCGGGTGGACCACACCATGGGACATTTCCCAGGACTGGTTCCAGGGCCGGCGAGCGACACAACAGCAACCGACAAGAAAACTGTCGAGCTCGGCGACAAACCATTGCTGTTGCCCGGAGTCCATTGAACTGCGGATATAGTCCGGGCTTTGGCAGGGGTGAGTGGTTTGCCCGTAGACCATCTGGAATAACTGGGCCAGTCGCGGAATATCGTTGATCTGGCCTGGGCGGTAATCAAAGGCATCAGTACGTGTTTCGATGTCCACGGGAGTGGGCACGGACTTATGCAGTACGTTTATCAAGGTCATGGCACACCTGAATATATTTATTGGCGGCAGGTGAACACTGTGATTACCCAGGGAAAATCACAGGCACGCGCAGAAGCAAGCGCAGTCAAAGCTGTCGAGAGCCCTCAGGTAGCAAGGGCTACAGCCAAGTGGCGACCAATAAATTCGAGGTAGGCCAGGTGTCGCGGATATGCTTCATCCATGAGCAAAAACATCATGTCGTTCCTGACGGTAGTGTGAATATCGAAGTGGCAAACCGGACTCCTTCCAGTTGCCGAGAAGGGAATATATAGCGTTGAGGCGCACTGTCAAATATATTCGCTGACCATAACTCGAATACGTGTTGGTGTTATCTGCCGAGTATCTGACTGAGTTATTTGCCGCGATGTCCAATATGTGTTGTCTATAAGGGCAGGGTGCCCGCAGGCACCCGATCCTCTCATACGCGAAAGCGCGAAACGCTGGCTTGCATGCCCTGCGCGATGTCACCCAGGCGCTGTGCGGTAGAAGCCAGCTGCCGTGTGGTTTCAGTGCTCTCCCTGGACATCCGCGCGATCCGTTCGACTTGTTGCGCGACTTCCTGGCTGGCCAGGGTCTGCTCGCCAATGGTGTGGGAGATTTCCTCCACCACCGAGGCGGCCTGGCGCGCGCCTTCACGAATCTGCTGGATGGAGGCCCCGGCCTGGGTGGCCAGTTCCACACCGGCACGCACTCGGGTGACGCCGGTTTGCATGCTTTGCACCGCGTTGCCCGTGCTCTGGCGAATGCGCTCGATCATGTCGGCGATCTCACGTGTCGACTGTGCCGTGCGCGCGGCCAGGCCGCGCACCTCGTCGGCGACCACGGCAAAGCCGCGGCCGGCGTCGCCCGCCCGCGCCGCCTCGATGGCCGCGTTGAGCGCCAACAGGTTGGTCTGCTCGGCGATGGTGTTGATCACCTGGACGATGGAATAAATTTCCTCGGAGCTTTGCCCCAGCACCGTGATGGTCTCGGACGAGCGGTGCACCGCTTCATCGATGCCCTGCATGCCGCCCACGACATTCAGGATGACTTCACCGCCATCGCTGGCCAGGCGCTCCGACTGACCGGAGATCGACTGCGCATCGCGAGCATGCTCGGCGATCTGCGACAGGTTGGCGATCATCTGCTCGGTGGCCGAGGCCATGCTCACCGCGCTTTCCGACTGCTGGCTGGTGCGCTCGACCAGGCCGCGCGACGCCTGGCCCAGCTCTTCGGCGACGTCGTGCAACTGCTGGTTTTCTTCGTGGATCGCCTTGATCATGGCGCTCAGGCTGTCGCGCATGTCGGCCAGGGAGCGCAACAGGTGGCCGGTTTCGTCGCGATCGTGCACCCGTATCTCGGTGCTGAGGTCGCCCTGGGCGATCCGTTGGGCAACGGCCACGGTCTGGCGCAGGGGCTGCAACACCGAGCGCAGCAACAAGAATGTGCACAGCGACAGAACCAGCGTCGCCAGGACCATGCCCCCTATCAGCACGGCAATACCCTGATGAAGGGTCGCCTTGCTTTGCGCGCGGCTCTTGTCAGCGTTGCTCGCAATCAGGTCGCTCAGCGTGCTGTTGCGTTCCTCCAGTTCCTTGAACGCCTCCATGAAGGCGGGCAACTGAGTCTGCGCCTGTTCGGGGGACTTCAGGGCCAAATGGATGATCGACGTGGCGCTGGCGATGTAGTTGTCGAGCAGCGGGCCGAGTTCGCTGATGGCATCGTGCAGGTCCGCGTCCAGCGGCAGCTTGAGGTTGCTCTGGATCACGCTCTTGAACCATTTCGCATGCTCGTCGAGGTCGGCCAGTACCTGGTTGGCGGTATCGACGTCGCCAGGCTTGACCAGCAACGCGGCCAGTACATCGGCGCGCAGGGCATCGTGCATCATGTCGCCCTCCATGTGGTTGCGCAGGGCGGACATGCTGTCCTCGTTGCGCGTCAGCGCCAGGTTCTGGTCATGTTCGGCGAGCAGGCCGCTGCCACCGAGCAGCAAGGCGGCGAGGATGCTGACCAGACCGAAACCGATGGTTTTCTGCCGAATATCCATATCGAACGGCTCCATGAGGTAGGTCTGGTGAGCATAGATTGCTGGGTGCGATTCGCCGCATGACAAGCCGGTATCGTGTTGTGATGGGTGGAAAGGCAGGAGGGGAATTCAAGGCGTGATGAGGATGGCGCATCTTCATCTAAAGGGCGCAATAGCGATAAGAATATTCAAACGCACCATCCACCCACTGGCTCATACGCACTGCCACGCCTGGCAGGGTGAAGCGCATCGAATCGGCAGGATACATAATTAGAATCGCCAGAAAGCTGGAGAGACGAGAACCAGTACAGTGAGGATTTCGAGTCGTCCAAGCAACATGCCGATCGTCAGCAGCCATTTCGCAGCGTCCGACAACGAGGAGAAATTACCTGCAGGACCAATAATCGTTCCCAGCCCGGGCCCAACGTTGCACACGGCGGTGGCAGCCCCGCTCAACGCCGTCGTCCAGTCGAGCCCTAGCAGAGCAAGACCAAGGGCGATGACCGCGATGGTGATTGAGAAGAAGAACGAGAACGTCAACAGTGAGCGCACAATCTCTTCATCGATGGGGCGCCCATTGTATTTCTTCGAGATCATTGCCCGTGGATGAATCAACTGTTTCAGGTTGCTGACAAGCAAGGACGCGACCACCTGGAAACGGAATATTTTCAAACCGCCGGCCGTAGATCCTGAGCACCCACCGACGAACGTCAAGTAAAAGAACAGCAAGATGGCGAAGCTACCCCAGAGCGTGTAGTCACCCAAGGCAACGCCCGTTGTGGTCACAACCGAGGTCACATGTTAGGTCCAGTTTCTGCGTCCGCGCTTGGTAGATGCCTGTATATAACTCAACTAAATGAATATTTAGTTTAGTTATTCCTTTGGCTTATATGTAAAGGGTAGGGTACTAGAGCTTATCCCTCTATGCTATGCGGCCGTAGACTGTTGCTACTAGCAACACCTTCACACTTCAGCTCA
This sequence comes from Pseudomonas entomophila, assembly GCF_023277925.1. NCBI lineage: Bacteria > Pseudomonadati > Pseudomonadota > Gammaproteobacteria > Pseudomonadales > Pseudomonadaceae > Pseudomonas > Pseudomonas entomophila. Next base: position 1,524,691 of record NZ_CP063832.1, on the reverse strand, counting down.
ACCCCAGAACTGAAGATGATCCTGATGGGCATTTGCGACTGCGTTCGAAGCCACCTGGTAATGGGCACGGCCTGTTTGATCTGTACACCGCGATTCCTGCAGAGCTGGCCAGCCAACTTCGTGCCATTTCGCAGAGCCTGGCACCTGGCTTCGAGTTGGAAAAATGGATAAGTACTGCCTCGAATCTGTTCGTCGGCACGCGGTACCCGTACGAAGCCGGTTCAGTTCAAGGCGTAGACCTGGACGTGTTGAAGCTCGCGCCGCATCTGGACCAGGTGCTGGACCGAATGACGCAACGTCGGCTTATAGGCCAGTAACGATCGTAATTTCGCGCCCGCGAAAATCGCAGTGCGATCTGGGTTCTGGAGTTCCACCGTGGAATTTTCACCGTGAAAACGATCGGGCACAGCTGCCGGCAGCGATCGACTTCAGATCTGCAGGGTGTTGCTAGTAGCAACACCTGGTGCCGGTGTAGCAGCCTGATTTTTCGCACCCGTAAAAATCGCACTGCGATCTGGCTTCCGATCTGGCCAACCTATGCCCCGGCAGCTCCATACGAAGGTGCGCATAATGTATATTATGTTAAATTACGTATTTCGCACGCACTTGCGCCTTGGCCTTTTGCCCGATCCCAACAACCTCCAGGGCCAGCGCCTTAATTGAGGACAGTCAGTAAACGCCATGCGTCGCCCAGTGCAGTCAGACCACCGGGCGCAGCCACGAAGCCAACATCTGCGGGTTTTTCTCGAACCAGGCTCTCGCCGCTTCGTCAGGGCTCAAGCCGCAGCGACTGACGCTATGATCGAGCTCGGCAACGATGGTGTTGTCCAGACGGATGTTGTCGAGTACCTGTAGTTGTGCGGCGCTAAAGGCCGAGAGCCGATCCTCTCGCGCTAGCAACACTGCCCGGTCGACACTACCCAGCAAGCCCTTGGGATCCTTGAGTTGGCGTATCCGATGGCCGTGGTGCAGGAACTGTGGGTGCCAGAGCGGCACTATCCCCCATTTGCCTTCACTCACCAGTTGTTCAAAGGCGGCGACGCATTGTTCCAGGGTCCCGGTGCGAAAACTGTACCCTGCACTTACCAGGTCATAGTCGACCATCATTTTCAGGGAAAACCGGGTAATACCGGCGCCCGCCCCTATACCTTGGATCTGTTTGTGCATGCGTGCGCTGACACGAGGATCCAGCAAGTCCTCCACCGAGGCGACCATCGACTCCGGGACGTAATCGGGAACCCCCCAAATTGCATAAGGCGTGTAGTGCAGCCCCAGCTCGCGGGTTGCTACCTGCTCTTCCACCTGTGCCTTGTAAAGCCCGTGGCTTGAAGGTATCCATGCCGACGCGAGCATGTCGATCACGCCCTCGCGCAACCGCTCGAAGTTGCGCTCGTGAGGTGCGCTCGAACGCTCCACCACGAACCCCATGCGTTGCAAGACCAGGGCCACGACCGCGGCTGTGGCGTGGTGAAAAGACAAGTCGGTGATGCCGAGCCTGACCATGTTTGCCCTCCTCTCTTGTGTGTGCCCATTCGCCAATGCTGCTGGCAGTAATGCCACAGTGGCCAGGGCCTGGATGAATTGTCTGCGTTTGACCGGTCGCATTACCTGGCCTCCCTCAGGGATGAGGCGCAACGGCAGATGACACCTGGTCAAGGAAGATCAGTTGCAACGGCTCCGCCAACAGTTGCTCGGCCTGCTCGGCAAACCGCTGGAAGTGAGCGGTGGCCAGGTGTGTGTCCAGGGCCTGCTGGTGGTCGAACGCCTCGCGCATGTAGAACGTCCCGGGCTCGTCGCTGCGCTCGAACAGCATGTAGTCTCGGTTGCCGGGCTCCGCCCGAGTCGGCTCGATCAAGTCCAGCAAGGCCGCTTTCAGTGCCGGTGCGTGGCCTGGCTTGGCCTTGAGGACTGCAAGGGAAACGAGGGGGTAGTCTTGTCGGTTCATATCAAGCTCCGGGTCAGTTGCAGGGAGCAGGCACGGTATTGCCTGCTCCAATGAGTGAATGAGTTTCACCGGGCATAGCTCCGGCAGTAAGCGGGGCTGTACGTCAACACGTTCACGACTGCCGTGAAAATGCCGGTCACATTTGCGTCAGCTGTGGCTTGCTGGTGTAGCGATAAAGCAAGTTGTGTTGACGAACGAGCAATCGCGCCCAGCTAATGGTGAGGGCAGCTCAGTGGGTCGGCGCTGGTGCCGCATCGATCCTCAGGCGCATCAAGGCGTAGGGTTTCTGCCGCAAGTCCCGCCCGCCCTGGAATAACGCCTGGCGGTGAAGTTGGTTGGCGATGAAGTACAGGTAGCCGTCAGGCCCGATCGACAGGGTATCGGGCCAGAGCAGCCGCGGATCATGCACCAAGGTCTGCCAGCGGCCATCCGGCCAGCGCTTGCGGATGGCGTTATGCTCGTAATCGCCGGCATAGACAGCGCCCTCGGCGTCGGCCTCCATTCCATCGGAGGCGCCCTTTTCACCGAGGTCCTTCACGGCTGCGGCAAGCTGTGTCTCGCTGATGGCCGGATCACGTAACAAGGCGGTGGACACGGCATACAAGTGCCGGCTCGACAGCGGCGTGAAGTAGAGCGTCTGCCCATCGGCCGACAAGGCGATGCCATCGGACGCCACCGACAATGGTTTCGATATGCCATCCGGCTGGCTTACCATCAGTGGCGTCCCCTCGACCACCGGGATAAAACCTGGTGCCACGGAGGTCGAGAGGGCACCACTGAGACGGCGCTCGGCGCGCCCGCTAGCGATGTCCATCACGATGATCGCCCCTGGACCGCGCAGCGAGGAGTCGGTCACATAGACCGTTCCCTCTGCGCCGTGGCGAAAGTCGAAGCGCATATCGTTGACGTAGGTGCTGGGCAACATCACGTTTTCCGGAAATACCAGCCGCTTGACGATGCGATTGGTCGCCAGGTCGACCGCGACCAGCTTCGCGCCTCCAGGGCGCGGGGCCTGAAACCCCGGCGCCGCGGTGTCCAGCAGCCAGACGCGGCCCCGGCCATCGGCCACCACGCTCTGCACGCTGATCAGCCCCTTTCCGGGGTCCTTCGGGTCCTCCTGATTCACCGACAGGTCCGGAAAGGGCCGGACCTCGCCGTTACGCAGCTCGCCGACGGTGAAAGGGACCCTGTCGCCCCAGCGCGGATAATTGACGAAGATGCGTCCGGTTTCGGTGACAGTGACGCCTGTTGGCATGGCGTCATGGAATGCATGGACCTGTTCGAGCTTGCCGAATGCCCGCTCCGCGGGTGCATGCGGGGAAAGCGCATTGGCATCGATGACCTGCGCAGAGGACATACCTGCCGTCAGTGCGGTACAGAGAAACACGGTTCGTTTAAGCATGCTTGCTCCTGGCGGACCGGATTGGCCGGTCCGCCGTTGTCTGTCAAATAGATTTCAGAAGCCTTCCAGAACGATCTTGCCGCGCGCCTTGCCACTCTCGACCAGCGCATGGGCACGGCGCATGTTGGCTGCATTGATGGCGCCGAAATGCTCGCCCAGAGTGGTGCGCAGAATGCCCTGGTCGATAAGCCCGGCCACGCGTTCGAGCAACGCGTGCTGGCGCACCATATCGTCGGTTTCATACAGCGAGCGGGTGAACATCAACTCCCAGTGCAGCGACAGCGACTTGCGCTTGAGCGGCATGACATCCAGCGTCTGCGGGTCGTCGATCACCCCCAGGCGGCCTTGTGGCCGCAGCACTTCAATCAGTTGCGCGAAGTGCTGTTCGGTGTGGGTGAGGCTGGCGACATGGCTGACCGACTCGATCCCCAGGGCCCGCAGTTGCTCTTGCAGCGGCGCACTGTGGTCGATGACGTGATGGGCGCCCAGTTCGCGCACCCAGTCTGCGGTCTCGGCGCGGGAGGCTGTGCCGATGACCGTCAGGCGGGTCAGTTGCCGGGCCAGTTGCACCAGCATCGAACCGACGCCGCCGGCGGCGCCAATGATCAGCAGGGTATCGCCCTCCCCGCCGCCCTCCACGATACCCAGGCGATCGAACAGCAGTTCCCAGGCGGTGATGGCCGTCAGCGGCAGCGCCGCCGCCTGCGCTGCACCCAAGCTGCGCGGTTGGTGCCCAACGATGCGCTCGTCGACCAGGTGATATTCGCTGTAGCTGCCGGGCCTGGCGATGGATCCGGCGTAGTACACCTGGTCACCTGGCTTGAACAGGGTTACCTGGGGCCCGACTTCGCGGACGATGCCGGCCGCGTCCCAGCCGAGTATTTTCGGCTCACGTGTGAAAGTGCCGGCGCGCACCTTGGTATCGACGGGGTTGACCGACACGGCCTTGACCTCGACCAGAAGGTCCCTGGGCCCAGGGCTGGGCTTGGGCATGAAGATGTCTTGAAGAGACGCAGGGTCTTCGATAGGCAAGCCGTTGTGGATGAAACTGATCGCTTTCATAGGCACTCGCTGCTGGATATGGTTTGATTCGTGAACCCAGTCTGGCGTGTCCGATCCTTGGGAAAAACGGGCCCTGCCCGTGAACACTTTCATTGCAGGAGTGAAAATGATCCGTCTCGACGACCTAGGCATCTTCGTTCGCAGCGCTGCGCTGGGCAGCTTTACCGCGGCGGCCCACGAGGCTGACCTGCTGCCCGGCCAGGCTGCCGAGGCGGTCAAGCGCCTGGAGCGTGAGCTGGATGTACGCTTGTTTGCCCGCACCACACGCAGCTTGCGCCTGACAGCCGAGGGCGAGCAGTACCTGCCCTCGGCCCTGGCCGCCCTGGAAGCCCTCAGGCACGGGCGGGACAACCTGCGTCGGGAAAGTGCCCAGCTCAGTGGAACATTGCAGGTGGCCGCGCCCTCCGACCTGGGGCGCAACGTGCTGCTGCCCTGGCTCACTGCGTTTCGCCGCGCGCACCCGCAGTTGAACTTGCGCTTCTTTCTCTCCGACCAGATCGCCGATCTGTTCCGCGATCCAGTGGATATCGCCATCCGCTACGGCCTGAACGCCGACGCCAGCTATATCGCCCTGCCACTGGCACCATGGAATCGCAAGGTCCTGGTGGCCTCGCCCGAGTACCTGGCGCGGGAAGGCACTCTGCACGCCCCAGAAGACCTGCGCGAACACCAGTGCCTGCTGTACATGCAGCAGGGCCGGGTCTACGACAAGTGGCAACTGGGGGCGCAGACCGTCCAGGTGCGTGGCGCCCTGCTCTGTGACGATGCCGATATCGCCCGACGCTGGGCGGTGGCGGGCGAAGGGATCACCTACAAGTCCTGGCTGGATGTGAGCGACGATGTGCTGGCGGGAAGGCTGGTCGTGCTGTTGCAGGATCACCCAGGGCCGGCAATGCCCTTAAGCCTGGTATGCCCTCACCGCAAGCAGTTGTCGCCTGCGGTGAGGCAGTTGCACGCCTGGTTGTCCTGCCGCTTCGCCGGGCTCGAGCGCGACTGATCAACGGAAGACTGATCAACGGAAAGTTGGTGAAGCGCCCCTCAGTGCGGCGCCTCGAGCAGGTCCGGTCGATATCCGCCGCAAGGCGGAAAAGGCACGGTACTGCAGTTGCCCATCGACCCAGGGAAACTGCCCGGACGTCATCAGCGTATTGCCTACGATGCTCCAGGGTCCATAGTTGCCCAGTGCCGGTGCCGGGCTGGGCAAGGTCAGGCCGACAGCTTGCAGGCGCGATTCAGGCGTGTCGAGCATGTTCATGGTGAGGGCCTTGTGCTGTTGTTATTGTCAAGCACGCGCAAGGCGCGCCTGGACGCTATACCGAGGAAAACTCAAGCAGGAGGCAGGGTAACCGCAGTTCCTTGTCGACCCAATGGTTGTCAACCTGGGCTGACGGTGTGAGGCGATTCAACCTCAAGGTGCGGCATGCTCTGGCCAACGATTCGGCTACCCGGCACGTAGTCGAAGATCATCTCGATGGTTATGCCGTTGGGATCCTCGAGAAACAGTTGGTGTTCACCGATTTGCGGTATGACGCGTTCACGAAACGCAATCCCCATGGATTGCAATCGTGCCTGGACTTGCGCTAATCCCTCGCATCGCAGCGATACGTGATCCAGCGAACCCGATCCATACCCGCCTGGCTTGTCGCCGAGGTACATCTGCAGTTCCCTTGGGTCGCCCTGGACGCTGGCGATGTGCAGCAGTGGCTGATCACCGGCATACATCCAGTACCCAGGGAAAAGAAACCCCGGCCGGGGCCCAGGCACCAGGCCGATCACGTGCTCGAAGAACGCTGCGGTTTCGACCCAGAGTGGGGTACGGATGGTGAAATGGTCGAGTTTTTGGACACCCATGAAATCCTCCGGACAGGGGTAATGCCAATAAGCTAGCCGTCGAAAAACGCGGCTCATCGCGCCAGAACATCGCGTTGGAAACCGGCAAGGCGCTTGTTGAGTCTGGTGTGCCCGGTGTCCGAGAAAAATCGGCACTGGCCATGAACACTTTCATGACCGGCGTGAAAATGAACCGCCTCACCGCCTCACCGCCTCGGACACCTTGGTTCAGCAGTTCACGCTATTGATACGCCGGATAGTCGCTGTAACCCACCTCGTCACCACCGAACAGCCGGTTGCCTTCGAACTCGGCCAAGGGCCAGTCATGCTGCAGCCGCTCGGGAAAATCCGGATTGGCGACAAAAGGACGGCCGAAGGCAACCAGGTCCACCAGGCCGGCGTCGAGCAGCGCCTGGCCGCGCGCCAGGGTATAGCGCCCGGCCACGATGATCGCTGCGCTGAAGTCGCGGCGCAGTTGATGCCGGAAGGGTTCGGGAATCTGCGGTGCATCGTCCCAATCTGCCTCGGCCAGGTGCAAATAGGCGACACCCAGGGTGTCGAGCGCCTGGGCGGCCTGGAGAATGGTCGGGATCACGTCCGGGCAGTTCATGCCACGGGCGGTGATATAAGGGGCCAGGCGTACACCGGTACGTTGCGCGCCGATCTCCCCGGCGACCGCACGAGTGACGTCGATCAGGAACCGGATACGGTTCTCGCGGCTGCCACCGTACTCGTCAGTGCGCAGGTTCGAGGTGGTGCGCAGGAACTGGTCGATCAGATAGCCGTTGCCAGCGTGGATCTCGACCCCATCGAACCCTGCTTCGCGCGCATGCCGGGCGGCCAGGCGGTAGTCCTCGATCACCGCCTGGATCTCCTCCTGGCTCAAGGCGCGTGGTTCGCTGACATCGACCATCCGCCCTACCCCATCGTCACCTACCACCCATACCTGCGCATCGGCACGCAGCGCCGAGGGCGCCACCGGCTGGCCATCGGCGTGGAAGCTGGCGTGGGACATCCGGCCTACATGCCACAACTGCAGGAACATGCGCCCACCCTTGGCATGCACGGCGTCGGTGACCTGCCGCCAGCCTGCCACTTGCTCGGCGCTGTAAATGCCCGGTGTGAAGCTGTAGCCCTTGCCCTGGGGGCTGATCTGCGTCGCCTCGCTGATTATGAGACCGGCGCTGGCGCGTTGGCCGTAATAATGCGCCATCATCGCATTGGCCACGTCTGCGGGCTGAGTGCTGCGTGAGCGGGTCATTGGCGCCATGACGATGCGGTTGGGCAACGTGAGGGGGCCGAGTTCGTATGGGGTGAAGAGTTGCAGCGGGCTGGACATGGGTGGCTCCTGGTCAGGCGGGGGCTTGGCTGTTGTGCTGGTAGTCATGGGTGGCATCGATCGGCTCTTCACCGAGGGGGCAATCGAGTTCGAGGATGAACGCCTCGGTCAGGCTGATGAATATCTGGCAGATCCGCTGCTCGGGCAGAATGGCGACCTGGTGAGGCAGCTCGCTGGCCTTGACCTGCTTCATCACCACCGCTGCCGGTTGACTCGTGCTCAACGCCAGGTGACTGAAGCGGGCCGCCTCGAGCCCGTCACGTTGCAGCAGGTGCACCAGGGCATGGTCGTCCTGATACAGCCATTGGCCTGGAAACGGGAACGGTGGCCGCGGGCCGGCTTGCATCCCAAGCAAGGTCTGAAGCGACGCGGGCAAGTGGTCATCGGCGCCGATGTTGAAGGCTATGTGGTCGAATTTGAAATCGAGAGACATGGGCGATACCTCGTCGTGCTCTGTCGGTGCCTGCATGATCATTTATTGGAAATGTGCGATAAATATCGCAGTTTGCACATTACTTATAAGGAATGCTTACAAATGCATGGTCTGGCTGAGCTGAAAGTGCTGGTCAAAGCCGCCGAAGCCGGCAGCCTCTCGGCCGCAGCGCGTGAACTGGATATCAGCCCCGCGGCAGCCAGCCTCACGCTCAAGCGCCTGGAGTCGCGCCTTGGGGTTCGCCTATTCGCCCGCTCGACACGCCAGCAACGCCTGACGGCGGAGGGTGAGCGCTATCTGGAGGCGGCGCGGCTTGCCCTGGCCGCATTGGACGAAGGTGAACGGGCGATTCGTGGGGCCGGGCATGGTTTGGCCGGTGTATTGCAACTGGCGGCACCTTCGGACTTCGGCCGTAGTGTGCTGCTGGGTTGGCTGGATGAATTGCGTGCCTTGCACCCACACCTGCAATTGCATCTGTTGCTCAACGACCGCCCCAACAACCTGTTCGGCGAGCCGGTGGATGTCGCACTGCGCTTCGGCGTACCGGTCGATTCCACCCTGGTGGCCTTGCCGGTGCTGGAGGCGCATCATCGAGTCGCCTGCGCCAGCCCCGCCTACCTTGCCCGCCAGGGTGAGCCAACCTCGCCTCAGGCACTGGCCGAACACTCGGCAATTGTCTACCAGCGCCAGGGGCGTCCCTACGATGTCTGGCGTTTCAGGCGTGGTGACGAGGTCTGCGAGGTCAAGGTCCGCGGTGACTATCGCAGCGACGACGGCGAAGTTGCCAGGCGCTGGGCGCTCGCTGGGCACGGGGTCGTGTACAAGGCATGGCTAGATGTCGCCACGGATGTGCGCGCTGGCAGGTTGCGTGCCTTGTTCGCCGACTGGCAGGGAGAGCCTGCGCCGGTCTACCTGATGTGCCCGCACAGGGTTCAGGTCAGTGAGCGGGTCAGGGTCCTCCAGGCCTTTCTCCGCGAACGCTGCGCGTCGTTGGCTGGCACGCAGGACATCCGCGTCATCTGAATGGTAGGCTGCCTGTCGCTCAAGTCCGAACAGGCGTCGTCACCATGCCCACTGCGCACACCGCAAAGCCATACACTCTGCTGGCCATCGATGACGATCCGCAATCGCTGGTAATCCTGTCGAAGATCCTCACGGCCGAGTACGAGGTGCTCCTGGCCAAAAGCAGCGCACGTGGACTGGAGCTGGCCAGGAACAGCCAGCCCGACCTGATCATCCTCGACATCACCATGCCGGAGATGGATGGTTTCCAGGTGCTTGGCGAACTGCGCAAACACGCAGTCACGGCCAGTATCCCAGTGATCTTTCTAACTTCCCGCACCAGCGTCGAGGATGAGCGCCTCGGCCTTCTGCTCGGCGCATCGGACTACATCACCAAACCTATTTCACCGCCGGTCGTGCTTGCCAGGATCGCCACTCACCTGGGGTATCGCGACAAGCTGCTGCACCCATGCCAGCCGGATGGCGGCTCGACGGCGGGCAGCGACATGCGCGAAGGGTTCATCGCTGCCCTGGCCTTGCAACTGCGGCATAACCCACAGGTGCGCCTGGACGCATTGCTAGACAGCTTCGCCGCCTTGCTCGCCTATGCGCTACGCGACCCCGACCAGGTGGCTTTGCGCTCGGCAGCTTGCCTGGCCTTGATCGGCCTCGGCCAACCGCACGACGCCCTGCCCCAGGCACTTGGCGCCAGTCGTGTGCTGATCGAGGAGATCATCGGTCACACCAATGCCGAGGACCCGGTGCTGAACCTGGCCTGGGACCTCAGCCATGCCGATGGCCTGCTCGGGGGGCGTAGGTCAACCACATTGCCGGAGCACGCTCCGCTGTCCGCCCGTTTGTTCGCGCTCGCACTGACGTACCATCTGGCGCTGCTGCAACCGGCGGCGCATGTGGCGCTTCGGCACGAGCGGGCCCTCGGCGCAATGCTCTCGCACCCTGCGGCACACAACCTGCCCAGCGACACCGAAATTCTGTGCTCGACCCTTTTGGGCATCGCCCACGCGCATCTGGACCGTTGAGCGAGCGTCCTAGTCATGGCCAACCTGGAAGACCTCGAGCTTTTTGTCCTCATCGCCGAACTGCAAGGGCTTTCTCCTGCGGCGCGTGCCATGTCCATCACGCCTGCGGCGGCAAGCCTGGCACTCAAGCGCCTTGAAAACCGCCTGGGGGTGAGGCTGTTCACCCGTTCGACGCGCTTGATGAAACTCACCAGCGAGGGTGCGCGATATCTAGACAGTGCTCAGCACGCCTTGAAGATACTTGCCCAGGGGCAACGGGCGCTCTCGCAGGATGACGGTCAACTGGAGCTGTCGGTACCCTCCGATCTGGGACGCCACCTGTTGCTCGATCTGCTGCTGCAGCAGAAGAAGCAGCAACCTGGGCTGCAGATCCATCTCTCGCTGAATGACAAGGAAGAAGACCTGTTCACGGGACGCTTCGATGCCGCGTTGCGTTTCGGCCGCAGCCTGGCACTGGACCTGGTCGAGCTGCCGATACTCAAGCAGCACCACTTCATCGCCTGTGCGTCACCGGCTTACCTGGCTGTGCGCCCTGCACCAGAGCACCCTGAGCAGTTGAACACACATGACTGCATTGTCAGCCATATAGGCAAGGCCGAATCGCATTGGCGCTTCCATAACGCGGGTGAGGTCGTACACGCACGGGTCCAAGGGCTGTTCTGCTGCGACGATGGCGACGTGGCGCGGCGTTGGGCGTTGGCTGGTCAAGGGGTCTGTTACCTACCGTTGCTCAATGTTGCACAGGACTTGCAGGCTGGTCTGCTTCAGCCGCTGTTGCCAGGCTGGAGTGGCGACCTGGCGCCTTTGAGCCTGGTTGTGTCCCACCGCTCGCGAATCACCGCATCATTGCGTCAGTTGCATGAGTTGTTGGTCGAGGTCTGCAACGAACGGATCGGCCGTTGCCAGGCAGTGCTCACCCGCGAGCAACGCACCTGACCTGTCAGCCTTGTTTCCTGCAAGTGAACGCCTTACCGTCGGCGCCCCAAGTCACCGTTGCTTCCTCCTGATGCCCCCGGAAGCTTTCATTCTGCCCCTGGAAGTTCATGCCACTCTCCGAAGGAACAGCGATCATGATTGAGCGCTGGTCTCGATAGGTGGCGGCGACCGCCGGTGGGTCGGTCTTGTAAAAGCTCACGTCGATCTGGCCCTTGTCCCCACAGTCGAAACGGATCGGCCCGTCATGCGCCACCAGCGCATAGCCGACCTGCAGCTCGACTGTGCGTTGGGTGTAGGTGCTGCGCAGGCAGGCATTCTGGTCGTCTGCCTTCCAGCACTCATCACGCCCTTTGATCCAGCCGCGCTGCTCGGCCTTGAGTCGATTGGCCTGGCCGCCCGCCTTTGCCAGCGCGGCCTTGTAGGTGCGCGCCAAATCCCGGTCCTGGGATGACAGTGCCTGACTTTGACAGATCAACGACTCCATGGTGCTGATTGTCTTTGCACCGCAGTCGAAAGAAGGGGGTGATCCGACCTGAGCAATCGCGCTTGCGGCAATGCTTAGCAAGAAACCCGTGGTCGCCGATGTTGTGAGTCGAGAGATAGACATTAAGCCTCCATGAATCAAGCCCGTATGGCGCTCAGCAGTCGATGAGCACAAGTGAAGTCCATACGGTATATGGCTTCACGAACCTCCAGCAGTTGCCCGCCCGCGTCCCTCTGGCACAGCGCTTCAATCACATCAAGCGCCTGGGCATTGCTCTCCAGCAGCAGGCTCGCCAATCGCTCCACCTCAGTTGGAGGAAGGGTTGGGCCAGCGCCTTTACCCAAGGGTGAAACATCTGGGGCAAGCGTCGGTACTGACGTCAGGGTCGCGAGCAGGGACTGCAAACAGGCACTGAGCGCCAACATCGGCGCAAGGGTATCCTCGTTACGCTCGGCACCTTGCTCGAGCCTCGCAGCTGCCGCCTGGACAGCCATCGCGCCGATATGTCCGGCACTGCCGCGCAGGCCATGGGCCAGCGCAGCCAGGGATGGCCTGTCATTGCATTCGTGAGCTGACCAAAGTTGCGCCAGCAGCTCTTGGTTGTCACGCAGGAACATGCGCAACAGGCGCTGATGCAAAGCAGGGTCATGGCCCGCCACCGCAAGGCCATGTGCCAGGTCTATGCCTCCCGCACCAAGTGCGTACGGGTTCCTTGCGCCTTCATCGGTTGGCAGCGTGCCTCGGCCGATCCAGCGGCACAGGGTGCGGTAGAACGTCTCGACCTCCAGAGGTTTCACGACGCAGTCATTCATCCCCGCCGCCAAGATTCTCGCTTGGACTTCGCCGGGCAGATTGGCAGTCACCGCGATGATCGGCAGACAGTCAAGGTGCAACTCCTGGCGGATCCGGGCTGTGGCCTGGTAGCCGTCCAGGATAGGCATCTGGCAGTCCATGAGCACGGCGTCGAACGCTGTGTCCCTAGCTAGAATCACCAATGCTTCCTCACCGTTGCCTGCGACAACGACTTGAACGCCTGCACGCTGCAACAGGTCCATGAAGACCTCCTGGTTAAGCGTGTTGTCTTCCACCACCAACACACGTGCCCCCAACAGCGAACGCGCTTGCTCCTCATGGCTGTCCTCGCGTATCGGCCCGCTCAGCGAAGCCTGTGCGGTGCGTAAACATACGTTGAAGCGAAACGTGCTGCCCTGCCCTTCAATGCTCTGCACCTCGATGGTGCCACCCATCATTTGCACGATCCGTTTGCAGATCGCCAGCCCCAGCCCCGTTCCGCCGTAGCGCCGACTGATGGATGCATCAGCCTGGACGAACGCATCGAACAGCCGGGCGCATTGCTGTGAGGTCATGCCTACACCTGTATCGTGAACGATGAACTCGAGCTCGATGTTGTCCTGCCATTGTCTCAGGAGATTGGCATCGATCGTCACGCTCCCTGATTCGGTGAACTTGATAGCGTTGTCCAGAAGATTGATGAAGACCTGCTGCAAACGATGTGGATCGCCGATGAATGCTCCCCTCAGAGCCTGCGGGATATCTGTACGCACATCGATCATCTTTTGCTGGAGACGCGAACTTACCAGCCCCACTACCTCATCAAGCAGGTCGGCAAGATTGAAGGTCACCTGTTCCAGCGCAAGCTTCCCGGATTCGATCCGCGACAGATCCAGCATGCCGTTGACAAGAGTGACCAGGTGCTTGGCCGCCCGGTCCATCTTCTCGATATAACGGCGCTGCCTGGACTCCAATGGCATGTCGAGCACCAAATGGGCCATGCCAATGACCGCATTGAGCGGCGTGCGGATCTCATGGGACATAGTGTCGAGAAACGCCGACTTGGCCTGGATAGCCAACTCGGCCTGCTGCCGGGATTGCTGCAGCAAAGCCTCGGATGCCTTGCGTTCACTGATGTCGAAGATCACACCATCCAGATACTGGGGGAGCCCCCCCTGGCTGATGATCTGTCCCTTGTCATACAACCAGCGGACCGTGCCATCGGTAGCGATGATCCGATACTCGAGAACATAGTCCAGGCTCTCCAGGCTTCGATCAAACACCACCAGGTCATCCGGATGGACAAGGCCACGCAAAGGCCGTCCGGCGATGAACGCTTGGGCCGAGACACCACAGATCGCTTCGATCGCATCGCTGACGAACAGCATCGTACGCTCCCGGTCCGGCAAGCTGCGGAACACCGCCCCCGGGATGTTGCCGATCATCGAGCTGAGTTTGGTCTGGCTCTCGACGATGGCCTGCTGCGCCTCGACCGTCGCGCTGATGTCCTGCAGCACGCCGGTGACACGCGTCGCCACGCCTTGCGTATCACGCTCCATGACCTTGCCGATATCCAGCACCCACAACCACTGCCCGCTTTTGCTGAGCATGCGGTATTCAGCGCGGTACTCGTCGGTGTGGTTGTCGACGTGGGCATAGAGTTTGGCCAATACCTGTACCCGGTCATCCGGATGCACCAGGCCGGCCCAGCGTTCGAGGCCATTCCCGAATGTCTGGTTCAGTTCACCTTTGCAGTAACCGAGAATACGCAGCCAGACGTCATTGTTGACGATGATGCCAAGGCTCACGTGCCAATCCCACAAACCGAGCGCACCGCTCTGCAACGCCAGGTCCAGGCGTTTCTCGCTCTGCTCGATCCGCTGCACGTCACGCTGGTGTTGACGCGCATCGGACATACGTCGCAGCGCTGCCCACATCAACAGCAGGAGCAAAAGCGCGCTGCTACCTGATACCACTAGTACCTGGCCATCGGTCAGGACCTGGTTCAAGTTGCTCAGGGTCACGACCGACCAGAGGCCACTCGGATCGTTCCAGTCGAAACTGTTGCGAGCCATGGCATAGCGCTGGCCATCGATTTCCACCACCGAACGTCCCATTTCGAACGGCAGGGCCTCAGGCACTCCTCGAGGAAATGGATGGTCGCTGAACTGCCGGCGGATTTCGCCGGAGAAGGCTGCCGCTGCCCAGGGGTGATCGGCTTTCAACACAAACTGTGGAGCATTGGAGGCGAGCACGATGCCGTCGGGGGACAGTACCAGCACCTGTTCGTTGCTGCGTGGCTTGTTGAAGCCGGCCTCGAGTGTGCGGGCATCGAATCGCGCCACTAGCACACCAATGATCCGGTCATGCTTGTTCTGTGCTTCATATACAGGCGCGGCCATGTAGAACATGCGTTGCCCCGTGGTGCTGCTGATGGCGCCATACACACTTCGCCCACCCTGCAACGCCGTTTTGAAGTAAGGCCTGAATCCGACGTCGAGCCCAACCACTGATCGCTCAAGACTGTCGTAGGCGGCAACGATCACGCCTTGGCGGTTGGCGACGAACGCGTGGTCGGCACCTACCACCATAGCCAGGGTCTTCAATGGCATGGTGGCTGCTTGGCGCGCCTGTGCCGCGGGCTGATCGATCACGGCTTTCAGCGCGGTGTTGTGCCGGCCTAGCATTGACAGCGCGCCAATCGCGAAACCATCGACATTCCAGTCGCCTAGATCGACCGCGCGCTCCTGGTTCTGTTGCAGCACCTCAGCGAGGAACCGGCCTTCGACCCGATCACGGTAATAGCCTCCAATGATCATGCCGACCACAATGGCGACGATCAGGCACCCCGACAGGCAAACCCATTTACGGTGCTCGAAACAGTTCACGATCATGGCAAACGGCCTCCCACCCGCCTACCCGGCACCGCAAGTCAGCGGCGCGCAAGGCTGTGAGGGAATTCCGGTGGCAGGAAGTCCCGATCCGGATCGTAATCGGCTTTGAGATAATCGCAAAGTGCCTTCAGGTCTTCCGGGGCTAGCGTGCCGATGGACTGCTTCAGGCGCAGCGTGTCGAGAATGTAGTCGTATCGGCTGTCGTTGTACTCACGTACCGCGTTGTACAGCTGGCGCTGGGCCTCCAGCACATCGACGATGTTGCGGGTACCGACCTGCAGGCCCATCTGCGAGGCCAGCACCGCCCCCTGGTTGGAGATGATCGACTGGCGGCGTGCCTGGACCTGCTCGACGCCACTGTTGAGGCTACGGTGGAGGTTGCGGGTCTGCTCCACCACCTGGCGTTGCAGGTGATCGTTGAGAAATTCGCGCTGGCTGAGGCGCTGACTGGCTTCGCGCACTTGCGAGCGGGTCTGCCCGCCGTTGAACAACGGAATGTTCAGTTGCAGGTTGATCGAACGCTGTTCGACACCGCTGCCATAACCGCCGCCACGCAGCTCGCTGTTGCCATAACCCAGGTTGTCGTTGTCACCGGTCTGGTAGCGCAGCACCGCGTCCAGGGTCGGCAGGTGCCCGGCCTTGCGTGCGCTCAGCGTGTGCTGGGCAGCGTCCCGTGCCTGCTGGCTGGCCTGTAGCGCCAGATTCTGGCGCATGGCGGTATCGACCCAGGTCCGGGCGTCATTGGGGGTTGGCAGGGTCAACGGCATGTCGTGGCGCATGCCCTGGATCGCCGTGTAGCGTTGGTGGGTCAGCGTGTCGAGGGCCTCGAAGGCATCTTCCAGGCGCTTTTGCGCGCCGATACGGGTGGCCCGGGCGCTGTCGTGGCCAGCCTGGGCCTGCAGCACATCGGTACGGTCCGACAGGCCAAGCTGCAAGCCTTTGCGGGCGCGGTCCAGCTGGCGCAGGAACGCGGCCTCCTCGGCCATGCTGGCGGCCAGGCCATCCTGGGCCTTGAGCAGGCCGAAATAAGCCTCGGCGCTGTCGAGCATCAACTTCTGTTCGGTGGCGGACAGTTCCAGCAACGCCTG
Source organism: Pseudomonas entomophila (assembly GCF_023277925.1). Taxonomy (NCBI): domain Bacteria; kingdom Pseudomonadati; phylum Pseudomonadota; class Gammaproteobacteria; order Pseudomonadales; family Pseudomonadaceae; genus Pseudomonas; species Pseudomonas entomophila. The sequence goes on along the minus strand of NZ_CP063832.1, from coordinate 1,508,444 downwards.
GTCGCTCTGGGCCTGGGCAGCTTTGAGGTTGAACCAGCGATCGGCGCGGAACACTGGCTGGTTGAGCGTGACCTGGTAACTGGTGCCAGTGCGCCGGGTGGCTTGCGCAGGTTGGTTCAGGTGAGTGCTGTTATTGTTCAGCTCGGCACCGGCCGACAAGGTTGGCAGCAGACCGGCCCGCGCCTGCGGCACCGCTTCGGCGCGGGCAGCCTGGTCGGAGCGGGCCGCGGCCAACTCGCTGTTGTTCTGGGCGGCATCAAGGTACACCTGCCAGAGGTCGCTGGTGGCAGCGCTGGCGGGCGTAATGGGGATTGCGACGACAAACAATAAGCCAGCAGCGGCCCGCCGAGTGGGGTTGAGTAGCGTACGCATGGGTATGGAGTTCCGCAGGGAAAACAGGAAGCGGCTGGCGGGGCACTGCCCCGCCAGCCGACCGTAACGGCATCAAGCCAACGGTGAGGTCAGTAGCGGTCGCTCGGCCTGGCGTGCAGGCGTCCCGGAGCTACTGGCTACGCCTGTGTCCGGGAATGTGGCCATGGCCCCGCTCAACTTCGCCAGTTGACCCGCGCTGTCCTGCACGACCGAAACGGCAGCGGTTTCGAACGTGACTTCCTTGATCCAGCGATCACGGTCGTAACTTCCCGAGATGCCGCGCAGCCGGTAGTGCTGATACGGCACCCCCCGAGTGTCGATCGCCACCCGCATGGTGTCCTGCTGGCCGCTCCAGCTCAGCTCGCCGGACACTGCCGTCCAGTCGTTGCCGGAACGCAAGGCTTCGACTCGGTAGATGCCACTGCGAGTTGTATCCGCCTGGCCTTCCTGGGCCACGCTGTTCTGGGTATGCAGGCTGAGCGCGGTCAATACCACCTTGTGCTTCAGGTCGAAACGCAGGTAACTGGCCTTGGCTTCCATGTCTGGCGTAGGCGCGCCGGACACGAACTGTACATCCGCCACCTTGTTTGCCTGGTCACCGAAGCCCATGTTGTTGGCCGCTCGCCAGGCGAACGCTTCGCCAGACTGGTCGAAGCCGTCGACCAGGTTGCCTGGAGCGCTTCGGCCGAACCAGCTTTGCTCAGCAGGTACCTCGCCATCAGCGCGCTCAATGGCACCTTGCTCCCACAGCGCCAATGCGCCATCCCGCTCGCCGCTGCCGATCTGCTGGTAAGTCAAGGTGTTGCCGTTGGCCCCCAGCACCTGGCCAGGCTGGAAGGTATAACGGAAGTTGTCGCGCAACTGCGAACCGTGAATGGATGCCAACGCTTGCTCAACCGTTGTATAGGCAGGCATGCCAATGCTGCGTTGCTGCTGATTGAAGCTGGCCAGGTCATAAGGTTGATCACCCAGTTGATGGACGTTGCCATCACCGTCCACACGCAGGTACTGCCTGGAGTAGAACTGAGACACACTGCGCGAGGAGAACTGAGACAGGTTGCCACTGCTGCTCACCTTGATACGTTCGCCACGGTTACCGGTTTCGTAGCGCGTGTGCTCGCTGTTGCCAGCGATCACATCCTCGCCATCAATACCCGCGGCCACCAGCCGTCCAAGCAGGGCATCATCGGCAATCCCCGCCTTGAGCAGGCTATCGACACGACGGTAGTCGAGGGAGTGGATCGCGACCATACGCTGGGCCAGTTGCTCGGCACGTAGCGGCAAGTAGCCCTTCTGAACGAGCACAGCTTGCAGCACTTGAGCGTGTTCTGTAGTCGTCGGCCTGAAGTACAGTTTGCCGTGATTGTCCGAAGCGATACCATTGCTGTGGGAGATCCGCTGCAGAGTCAGGTCAAGGTAATAGCTATCATTGCCCCGCGCCGCCAAAGCAAACTCGGTAAGGAAATCACGACCCGACCAACCTGCCTCACGCGCCTTCAAATACACTTGAACCTGCTCGACCGACAGCCCGTAGTTGAATGCATCGCTGATGAACGGTTGGTCGACACCCAGTTGCTCGAGGGCCACTGCATATTCAGCCTGCCCTCGATTGGTTATCCAACCGCGTCCGGTCAAGAGGTAGTCGACAATGAACGAGGAGGACAGTTGTCCCTGCCCCAAAGAATACAAGTCGACGATCTTTTCCAGATTCGCATGCGTCAGCACATCCCACATGGCCAACTGACTGACCAGTTGTTCGGGCAGCCCTTTGATCCGCAGATAGTCCTTGGCCAATGAAGACATGACCCCCCAGCTGCCGCCATCACTCTCCATGATACTGCGCATCTGCGCTTCACCGGCCAGACCGGCGAACACCTTGGGCTGATAGGTCAGTGAGCTACTGACTGCAGAGTTCAGGCCCCGCGCGGCCATGAGTGTTGTCCTTACAAAGCCATCGTTGCCTCGCTCCAGGGGTGAGCTGGTCCCCATATCGAGTTTTTCCAACAGAACTCTGGTGTTTCCTCTTGCGGCGTATACCTCGATCCAACGATTTTCTAAGAATTGCAGGACGAGCTCACCCTCTGTCGACAGGTCTGGCCCTGATTCGCGGATCGCCGGGCGTCCAAAGCCGGCGTAATCAAATTTTCGAATTGATTGATCCGATGATCTGGAAGAGCGTGAGAAGATCTTGAGTCCTACTCGACCATTGGCATCGAGTACTATCTGGAACCCCTCTTTCGAGTAGCTTCCAGTCCCGAACAACATTTGCTCACCAAACCGACTTGCTGCCACGCGCACGTACACGCTGAAATCCTGGCTGGTCGGCATGTTCGCGAACGTGTCGGCCCTCGCGCCTGTCTCGATACTCATGAACTGCTGCACTCTTCCGAGCGTCACGACGCCCTGGCGCAGGTAGGCCATCCAGTTGGCCCGAGGCACACCTTGCTGCTGGAAGAGCTGGCGCTCACTGCTGTGGAAATTGGCCGGGAACACTGGCGCGTTGGTGCTCGCCATCGTCTGCCGAGCACTGTCGAACCAACTGAACTGTACTGCGTCGGGATTGCGGTAGTAATCGCGCACGATCAAGGTCTGCCCATCCTTGACCAACCGCAAGTCATAACCTGCACCTGACACTTCGACCTGGTAATCACTCAATGCCCGGTCCAGGGCAACCAACTGGCTGCTGCCTGCGGCAAACGCCGATATCCGTAGCACGTGGGTGCCGGTTCCCAGCACCGCATGGCGGCCTGGCGCGGTATGCATGCGGTAGCCGCTCAAAGCATCGACCTCCGGCAATGCGTATACCTGGCCCTGTATCTCCAGTTGCAGATGTCGGGCTTGACCGGTGGCAACATGGTTCTTCAGGACAATGGTCTTTGCCGGTGCACTGCCTGATCCCACGCCATGGGCGCGGGCCTCGCTGGCGCTGTTGAAGATCAGCAACTCGAGGTCATCGCCAGCAACCCTCAGCCCAAGCCTATCCAAGCTGATGTTGCCTAACAGTTGGAGGGTGTCGAGCTTGCCGTCCTGAGACAGGTTATCCACCGTCCACCGACTCTGCCCCGCGGCAGGATCGATGCGATAGCTATCCTGTCCCTCGCCCCCGGCAAGATTCGCCGACTGCGCGCCTTCCAGTACCTCATCGCGCTGATCCCCCAGGTACTGATTAATTGATGGCGTCAGGGTGACTTGTACCCCGGCGACAGCAAGATCGATAGTTACAGGCGGCTGCTGCGCGAAATAGCTGCGCACACGCAGATGAGGTGTTGCCGCCAAACCTTCCGGGCGCAGGCGGTCGGCGTCATAGATCAACAGGTCATCACCCAGCCGTGCCTGCACCAGCCTGTCACGGGCGGCAGCGCTATTGGCGGCCAGAGAAATCTGCGAACCCTGACGTGCCTCAAGTTCATAACTGGCATCTGTACGCCCCAGGTCCAATGCCTGTACCGAAGCCACTTGATGCACTTTCACGCCCCCCGTCATCGCTTGAGTGACCTGGGCATCTACCTGGGCAGTGTCCACCACCTTCAACGGCTGGTCGGCGACGTTCTGGAGCGACGGCAGGTCGACTTCCTGCAAGCGCATCTTGCCGTCGGACTCACCCTGCAGCCAGAGTTTGATCAACTGCCCTTCGCTGGCGGCACGGTACCCCTCGATGCTCAGCGACAGTGGCAGGTTGTTGTCGGTGGAGCGAATGGTCAGTGTATCCCCTTGCAGGCTGTAGCTCAGCGCCGCCACTGGCGCTTCAAGCATGAACTGCATCAACTGGTTGGTATGCAACGCTGCTCGGAATCCCCCTGCCCCGGCCTTCAGCGCATAGGTGTTGACCGCGTGGTCGTTGCTCAGCAGTTGAACGGTACGCTGTGGATCAGATCCGAACACAAAGGTCTTGGCCATGGTTTCCAAGGAACGCCATTGGTCGTCGATCAGGCCCAGCCCAGGCAGCGAGAAGCTGTATTTGTTGGCATCGAGCAGCTGCAGGACCTTGCCGTTGTCCACCGAACCATCCGCGCTGTACAGCCCCATGATAGTGAGGACACCCTTGCCATCATTCAGCTCGATGGCCCGGCCATTGCGCCGCAAGCTGATCTGGCTGTAGCGCGACGACAGGCTGACCTGCAGTGTCTGCGACGCCTGCAACTCACCTTGTGCATTGCGTGTGCCCTGCAAGCTGATCGACGCATTGACCGCGCTCCACAGCGCCGTATCGTTACTCGTGCTGACGATGCGGTTGCCCTTGTTGACGGAGTAGACATTACCCTCACCGGCCCCGCCTTCGATCGCTACCTGCGTGCCCGCCACGTCGAAGAACTCCTGACGCGTGGAGCCTCGCACGTCGGCTTTGTTCGCGCCATGCAGCACATAGCTCTCGACCCCCTGCACACGCACCTGGCGATCGACCGCCTGGGTCACTGCTGGGCGAGAAGACCCTGAGCGGTTGGTCAGCCCGTCACGCAGCACGCGCGAGCCGCGGTAACTCAATGTCATCGACCCATCGGTATCGCTCGCCAGAGCGACATCCATTCCTTGGGCATCGAACATCAGGCTGTCGTTCTCGTTCAGCCCCTGTTGCAGTTGCTGCGGGTCCAGGCTCCCGGCGTCGATCTGGCGAATGCGCGTGCCCGCATCCAGGTTGAATGCATCGGACAGGCGTCCCCCCGTCGCCGTGGACAGTGCCTGACCGGCAAGATTGAAGAGATTGCGCTTGTCCTGGCTACCCAGCGCTTGGAAGTCCGGATGCTGGTCACCCAGTTCCATCCAGACTTGGCCACCGTCGTTAGGCATCTGTGTGGCCACCCGATTCATCCCACCGTAGGCAACCTGGTGCTGCAAGGCGTAGTAGAAATCCTCGCCCGACTTCAGCGTACCGTGGGCCACTTTGTTGTCGCGGTCGCGGAAGTTCAGATAGCCATACTGGTCCTTGGCGAACAGATCGGAAAGGTAGAGCTTGGTCTTCTCCCAATCGCTGTTGAGGGTATTGCGCAACTCGTTCGCGGCACCGACAGCTTCCTTCTCGACCCTTGCGCGCTTGAGCGCGTCGGTTTCGACACCTACCCAGGCCGCGAAGAACTGGGCGACCTGGTCAGCGGTGCTGGCGAAATAGTCGCCGAACTCGGCGAGCTGCATGGCCCCCTGCACGACCCCGTTGATGATGAAGCCGGCGGCCGCAATCGCCACCCCTATCGGCCCCGCCGATGCCGCCAACGTGCCCAGCACCGAGGCTGCCACCGCGCTGCTCAGCGAGGCAGCGATGGACACACCGGTCAGCGCCAGGCTGACGGCTGTGGTCACGGTAGTGATCACCGTGTTGGCCACCAGGCTCTTGTACTCGTAGCTGCCCATGTCGCCGTTGCCCGACCAGAACGACTGCCATTGCAGGCCGATACCCGCGAAGGTCACCGGTGCCAGCGCGGCATCCAGCACGCCGCCCCTGATCACGGTGGCCGCCTTGGAGAACGAACTTACCGCCCCCAGGGCCTTGCCCGCCGCAGAGACCGCCTTGGCGATTGCGGCGCTCAATGGCGACATGGCCACACCACCGATCAGCCCGGTCAGATTGAGCCCTTTGTCCGTAGAGCTCATGTGCTGCCAGTTGCCTATCAGGTCGCGCACCGAGTTCAGTGTTTCAAACACATCCAGCGCGGTGCCGAAGCGGTCAGCCGCTACCGCCGCCCTGCTCGGTTTGCTGGTGCGCTGCGCATCGACTGTGTCGACGAGACCTCGGACCCGGGCATCCGCAGAGCTCTCCAGTGCACGCTTGACGGCCAGATGCTGATCAGGTGCGAGCTTGAGCATTGCAGACGCCAGGCGTACACGGTCCAAGCCACTCGCATTTTCGACAAAGTGCTCGAAGGCAGCACGGTTGACATTGATCGACGCACCACTTTTACCCAGCAATCCCCGCTCAAACATGAACGAAGTGGCTTGCTGCTCTGTCCATCTTGCGGCCTGCAGCACCACCTCGGTGTCCTGCCCAGGAGCCACGCGCTTTTCCGCCGCATCCAGCGCCATCGACTGCAGGATCTGATCCCCCGATACACCCGGGTTCTGCGCCTGCAACTGCTTGAACCGCTCGAGGTCAAAGCCCCCCACGTCTCGCGACAGTTCGTAGAGGTTCTGGACCTTGCGCCGCTCATCCACACTGAGGCTGCCAGCCTGTGCCAGCCACTGGGCGCGCTCGCCGATCCGTGCACCCAATGCAGCCTGCGCGGCCTTGGCGATTTCCACCTCCAACTGAGGGCCGGAATAGCCCCTCAGCAAGTTGATGTACTTGAGCGCCTCCTGTGGGACGTCTTCGGTGCTGAACAGCGCGACATTGCTACCGCGGCTGCGCTCCACCAACGTGCTGACCAAGCGCGACAGCTCGACCAGTTCGGGCTGCAATGGCACCTTTGACATTTCATAGTTGAACCGTACCGGGTCGAATGTCAGCTTCTGGTCCGCGCGCAGCTTGCCCCCCTGGCTTGCCAGTAAAACGGCGGTGAGCGGCTTGCCATCCACCAGCAATCCCATGTCATGCAGCAGCACGGCTGACAAGGAGCCTTGCACCATCGCAATCGCCTGGCCGAAGTTGTTCCGGGACGGACCATCGAACAACACATTGCCGGCAGCCAGCAGTTGCTGGCGGTTACGAGCACGCAGGCGTTCGACGTGGCTGTCAGGGTCGAGGTGGCTCACGATGCGACTACGGTCGACATCAGCATCCAACACGTTATCAAGCATCGCTGTGGCGAACCTTTCACCCTCGGCCGAGGCAAGGCCCGATTCAGCCATGCGCAGTTGCTCGTCAAGCATCGTCTGCACCATCTGCCGGGCACCGACGCTTTCCAGCTCCGTGCTGTTCTGATAGCGCTTGACCAACCCATCCAGCGCATCTTGCAGTTGGGCAACCTTCAATGGGTTGTCCAGCAGTGAGCGCAACGCCGCTTGATCCAGTCGTTCATCGGCCCCTGGGAACAGCCTGCTCAACGCATACTCCTGCGCGGCGCCAAGCTGCTCTGGTTTGATCCGGCCTTGCCCGAGATCGTCAAGCAACGCCACCACATCAATACCCTCGCGCCCCAGCAGGACGCTGGCGGCGACGTATTCGTCCCTTTCAAGCACCCCTTGTGCTCGCGTCCAGTTCAACACCCGCTTGTTGGTGCCATCGCTGTGGACCCATTCGCCGCTGGCATCGAGGGTGAGTTTGCGCCCTTCACTGTCCACCGAGACATTGGCGCTACGTACTGAGACCTCCAGCTCAGGGGTCTGCAATGCAGCAACAAGTTGGCGACCAAAGCCTGCCTGTTGCTCGGCATCCTCAAGCGAGCAACCGACCAGGCTGATACGTGCGGGTACCGAACCGATACCGTATTGCTCGTGCAACGCTTGTTGGAAGCGATCCAGGTGCATTGCCCATTGCTCTGCATCGAGCCCACCGAGCGTACGCGCCTGGGCAGGTCCACGCCCGTGCCCTACCACCTGCCAGCGCACCTTGTCGTTGGCATCGAGGCTCTGGAACAAAGCCGGGTCACCCTGCACGAGGCGCATTTGCCCTGAAGCATCGAGCTGTATCACCAGAGTCTTGTCCGGATGTTTACCGGCCAGATTCGCGGCGGCTTTGGCAACCACGGGATCGTTCTCACTCTGAATGATGATCTGAGCCCGATACTGACTGTCACCCCCTTCCGGGTTCGCCTGAATGACCACTTTGGACCAGTTGTCGACCTGCTGGTTTTGCAGCGGAGCATCAGCCAAGGGACCGCTGGCTACCCGCCGTACCGCACTGATTGCAGCCTCGTCAGTAGTCAAGGCACCGTTTTCCAAAGTGGCAAGGACACTTGTGTCACTAGATATCTGTGTGCCTTGAATGCTCAGGGTGGCGGGTAATGTCTCGGCGCTGAAGTTGTCCAGCAGCAATCGCTGCAACGATGCCAACTGGCGTTGTTGGATGCGTTTCTGTTCGAAGGTTGTGACAGGATCGAAACGCACTTCTGTCACTGCACCAGCGCGGTTCTTGAGGATCAACAGACCCTCGGCACTCTTGTTGACGACTTCGATATGCCACGTGCTACGCAGAAGGTCGAATGGCAACAGGCGCTTCAACTGATCGGTGTATTGATCGATGACATTACCCTTGAACGACAACTCAAGGTAGGGCTTGTCGGGGTCCCCGGCGAAGGTGAAAGCCCCGCGTTTTGTGGAGGCATGCCAGCTGTCCAGCAGATGCTGGATGCTGACGTAGGATTCCCCCTGGCGCTTGCCGAACACATTGGCCTGTTTGACCAGCTCAGCAGCACTCCAAAGCGTTCCTGGCATCACCAGATCACCTTTGGCGACGGCGATTCGCTCGCTGGCCGACAGGGCGTCCATGGCATCGAGCTCAAGCAGTTTGTCGGTGGTCTGTTTGAGCAATGCGATCATTGCGGCGTTGCGACCGGAGCCGGTGTGGGTATCGATGTAACGCTTCACCTCTTGGTGCAAGCTGACCAGAATCGCCTTTGGCCCACTGTCGAGCCAGCGTTTGTGCGCCGCTGCGTTCATCTCATCGGCGAACTTCAAAGGTAGGTACTTAGGGTTGGCCAGGACTTTGACATCGGCACTGGTCAGAGGCGATCCAATATCGTTGAGTTGCTTCCTCTCATAATTGGCAAAGGGTTCGTGGAGAATTCGCAAGTCGCCCACTGCTCCTGCCTTCTGCAAGGCCCGCAGAATGGGCAATTCAGCGTTCCAGAAGTAACTGTTGACCTTCAAACCGCCCTTGGACATCACATAGATGGTTCCGCCAAAATCGGCAGTACTGGCGGCATAGACAGAACTGAGAAAGCCGGCAACGGTCAGCGAGCCTTGGAACGCCGCATCCGCCAGTGGCCCGCCCTTGGCATGACCGACGAGGGTATTGCGCAGTTGGTGGACGAAATCCAGCGCCGCCACATCGTAATCGGTGGCGATGCCCGCTTTGCCTTGAGCGGTCAACGCGCCGTCAAGCACGCTTTTGTAGCCTTGGAAATCGTCGGACCAGAAGGTCAGCAAACGCGCTGGATTGCCCTTGGCGGCAAACGAGAAGCCCAGCGATTCCAGGTACAGCATCAACTCCGAGCGTTTGCCGAAGTCCTGGCGCAGAATCCCTTCCACGGCCAAATCGGCAATTCGATCACGTTGGGCATCATCAAAATCGAGTGGCCCGGCGAACCCTTGGCGACGTTGAACACCCAGTATGTTGTCCAGTTCGGACTTGAGATGAAGCTTGGCAGCCGCCAGGTCGAGAGCGGCCAGCTCGGTTGAGCTCAACTGCTTGAAGCCCGGTGTCAGGACTTCGTCCCCCAGGCGCAACTCGCGGGTGAGCCGTTCGTAAACCTCCCCCACCAACTGAATCTTTTCCTGCAGCGTCCTGTAGGGCAGGGATTCACTACCCAGTGGTTGCAGGCGAGGGCCGAAACGGTCGTATGGCGGGGCACTGAACTGCTCTGCTGCCGGCAACCCCTGATTGACGACGGGTAGCACAAGTGCCATGACCTCTTCATAGACACTGCCCTGCAGTTCACTTCCGGCACCCAGCACTCGATATCGGTCAAACATGTCCAGTAGCTTGTGCCCAACGCCACCGGGCAGCGTCGGCTCGTAGCGTGCTGCCACATAGAGTGTCTCGAAGAACGAATGGTAGCCGTTGCGAATCATGAAAGCGGCGTTGGCCATCTGGAACTGCCAATATTCCTTGAGTGTCAGCGCTCGGCCGAACACGTCTTTCCCCGACAGTGCCTTGGTGACCATTTTCGTGGTGCCCGAAATACCCCCTACAAAAGGTGTATCCAGATCACGCATGTACCGTGTGCTGTTCTTGTGGGTGTCCGGCACGAACTGAGAATAACTTTGGTACTTGTCGTCGAGGATGACGTAACCGCCCTCCTGGTAGGCCAAACTTTCAAATTTGGCATTCAGGATCAGGTAAGGATCGGGTTGCGCCACGCGGTTGTTGATGCTCACGTCCAGCCCATCATGGCCTTCCATGCCCGGATGCGCGTAGGTCGTATCCGGGCTGCTGACAGCAGCGGTTTCCGCTACGGGACGCAGGGCGTGGAACAACACTTGTTTGCGCAGTGACTTGCCCGCAGTGGTCTCCAGGAATGCAGCCACGCTCGAGCGCAGCGTGGTATCGCCGATTTGCAGGTAGGGGGGCGCGCCGAGCAGCAATTTGATCAGCTTGTCGGAGGTCGCACCCTCGATAGCAGATAGATTGACGCTCAGAGGTGGGCGTTTATCCCGTGGATCCCGCTTGCTGTTTTCAGCATTGACGTACGCTTGTTCTTCTTCCTGCGCCTGCAACCTGAGCGCTTGATACAAGTCAGGCAGCCCCTGTTTCGCCGCAGCCAGATCGCTGTCCAGATAACCGTTCTTGCGCAGGCTTATCAGTTTTCCCTGCGCGATACTGGTAGACAACTTCTGCGACAGGCCGAACAGCAAATCATCTGTGGCGTCGTGCTGCCACACGGCCTTGGCGAAGTCTTTCTCCCACAACACTTTGTTCAGGTTGTTGCCTTTGATATCACGCTGATCGTTGCCCGGCTCGGCAGTCGGCAGCACAATACCGCCCGGGGTCATGTGGTTGCGTTCCAATGTTCGCGTCAACTGCGCCTCGAACTGGCTGCGCTGTTGCGGGTCGTTGAACCACGGACTTGCACCCTGACGGCCGTCCTGAAGCGCTTCGAGCCTTTCAAAGAACTCGAGATTGTACGCGTAGAGCTCGCGGGTTTCCGCCTGGCTCAACAACTTGCTCGTCAGGGTGTTGTTTTTCTGCCGGGTGACACTCATGAAGGGCGTGGCGCCAACATAGCCGCCACCTTCAGGCTTCTCCAAAAGGTACAGGCGGTCGACGAAGCCAATGGATTGTTCCAGATCGCTGATGTTGACGAACGCCCCGTCGCGCGCGGCTGAGTAATAGGTGTGTCGGAAGCCTTCCATAGCAATGGTCTGGAACGACTTGATGTCTGCGTAGTCGTTGATCAGCGCTTCGAGATCGGCGGGTTTGACCTTGAGTACTTCCTCGACGGTATTTTTGGGGGGCGGCGTGATTTCGCCCACTGCAATACCGATCTGGTTGGGGATTTTCCTGTCGACGCTGGTCAGCTTAATGCCGGTCTGGTCATCGAGAGGTTGAATGTTGAAGCCGTTGCGCATGCTGCTTTCGGACACCAGGTAGTGCCCAAAGTACTTCTCGACAAACTCGGTTTTCATCAGCACCGAGCGAATCGGCGTGAACGTCGGCGACACGCCCAGCTCGTTCTTCACACGGTACTGCTCCTGCCAGGCCAGCGAGCGCGCGGTGGTGCCGAAGGAGAAGTTGAGCATGCCCTCTTTGGGCAAAACCAGCCTGCCATTATCAAGGAACATGTCCTTGTATTGTCCGCCATAACTGGCATTGACCAACGCCACATTCATACGGATGTAGCCTGGACGCTCTTCCATCAGCAGCAGCGACGCATTGACCGGTGCGTTGTCCGAAGCATCAGGCACATTGCTCATCGCTGCCAGCGCTTCGTTCTGCGCGGCACCTGGTTTCGCCGCCAGCAATGCTTTGTAATTGCGCTCGACGTGTTTGAATGCCTGTAGCTCTGAAAACAACCTCACGTAGCTCTCGGTGAAGGTGTCGGTTTTGACCTGTGCAGCCAGCGCCCCCTGCAACTGCTTGATCCTGGCGCTGATCTTCCCTTGTTTGGCGTCCTTGTCACTTACCAACGCCGGTGCATCAAGGGGACCCTGAGCGGACGGCGACACAATGCTCAGGGCTTCGCTCCACGCCGTCTCGAAACTGCGCATGGCGGTCTGTTGCCGCGTGTAAAGATCAATATCGATTTGCAGCTGACGCCTGTAATCGCGGTTGGCTTCAGTATCGGGTCGGCCTTGGGCGACGACCATGCTGTCCTTGAGCAGTTGCAGGTGCTCATCGATGGATACCGGGTTGGACTCCATCTCGTAGTACTGCGCTGCCAGTACACTCAGGGTGCTCTGCTGCATCTCGGTGAGACGCTGATTGACGGTACTGATGTACTGGGCCTGTTCTTCAGGTGTCATGCTGAACCACTCACTGTACCGCCCCTGAGTGGCCAACTGGTTACGGATAATGCCTTCCATTACTGCGTTGAAGTCAGTAGACATCGTGCTGCTCCTGATGGGGGTTCGCGAAGCGCGTTTTGGGTTCTGAAGTTGCGCAAGGTCGGGACATGCCCGGCGCCATCCGTGGCTGTACTTCACTCCTTCGTCTGCAATGCCCATTGCCTGGCATACACACCGCCAAGTGCGAGCAATTGTTCATGGCTGCCCTGCTCGACCACCTGCCCCTGATCGATCACCAGAATCCGGTCGGCATGGCGCAGGGTGTTGAGGCGATGAGCGACACTGATCACGGTGCGCCCTTGGGTGATGCGCTTGAGGTTGGCCATCACCGCGGCTTCCGATTCGTAGTCCAGGGCGCTGGTCGCCTCGTCCAGCAACAGGATTCCGGGATTGGTGATCAGCGCCCGGGCCAGGGCGATACGCTGGCGTTGCCCGCCAGAGAGCTGGCCGCCCCGCTCGCCCACCTGGGTCTCGTAGCCATGGGCCAGGGACTGGATGAAACCATCGGCCCCGGCCAGAGCCGCAGCTTCCTGAACCTGGGCATCACTGGCCTGCGGGCAGCACAGGCGTATGTTGTCGGCGATGGAGCCGGCGAACAGCACGCTCTCCTGCAGCACCACGCTCATGTTGCGGCGCAGCGCCACCGGGTCGGCGATGGCCAGGTCGATGCCATCGACCATCACCCTTCCGTGCTGGGGGATGTACAGGCGTTGCAGCAGCCGGGTCAGGGTCGACTTGCCGGAGCCGGAAGGCCCAGTGATGCCGACGAACTCGCCCGGCTCGATCTGCACGCTGAGGTTGCGCAACACTTCCTGGCCATCTTCGTGGTAGCGGAACCGCACGCCCTGGAAGCTCACGCTGCCGGCCAACGCTGGCACCGAGGCCAGCCCACCGCTGCCGTTCTCGCACTCGGTGTCGAGGATGTCGCCCAGCCGACGCAGGGAGATCAGGGTGTGCTGGAAGTCCTGCCACACCTGGGCCAGGCGCAGGATCGGCTCGACCACATGGCCGGCCAGCATGTTGAAAGCCACAAGCTGGCCGGGGCTGAGCTGGCCATCCATCACCAGGGTCACGCCCCACCACAGCAGCAGCGCGGCCGTGAGCTTCTGGATCAGGCCAATGCCCTGCCCCGCGCAGATGCCTACCAGCCGCGTCGAGAATGCGGCGCGCACATAGCCGGCCAGCTGGCGTTGCCACTGCTGCTGAAAACCTTCCTCGGTGGCACTGGTCTTGATGGTCTCAATGCCGGTCACCGCCTCGGTGAGGAAGGCCGTGTTGTCCGCGCCCTGTTCGTATTCGCGCAGGGCATGCTTGCGCAGCAACGGCCCCACGCACAGCCAGAACAGGAAGTACAAGGCCAGCGAGCCGACCACCACCCAAGTCAGGGTAGGCGCATAGCGGTACATCACCGCGATGAACAGACCACAGAACGCCAGGTCCAGCACCAGGGTCAGCGCCGAGCCGGTGAGGAACTGGCGGATCTGTTGCATCTCGCCGACGCGGGCGATGATCTCGCCTGTCTGGCGCTGCTGGAAGTACCCCTGGGGCAGCTGGATCAGGTGCTGGTACAGCCGCGCCGACAGTTCGGCGTTGACCTTGCTCGCCAGGTTGGAGAACAGCCAGCTGCGCACAAACCCATACAGGGGCTCGAACAATGCCAGGGCCAGCAACGCCATCCCCAGCACCTGCAGGCTCGACAGCCCACGGCTGACCAATACCCGGTCGATGATGTTCTCGAACAGCATCGGGGTGACCAGCGCCGTCAGTTGCAGCATCAGGGACACCAGCAGCACGCTGCGAAACTGCCGGATGTGCTTGACGATCGACGGCAGGAACCAGGCGATGCCGAAACGCGGGGCCTGCAGTGCGGCGTGCCGGTCCGCCAGGAGCAGGACCGAACCCCGCCAGAGTGCACCCAAAGCGTCCGTGCTCAAGGTCTGACAATGGTCCTCCAATGGCCAGTACAGTGTGACCTGATCGTCCTCCAGGCCATCGAGCACCGCCCAGCCATGCACGGTTTCCAGCAGCGCCGGAAGCGGCAGGTTGTCCAGGCGCGTGACCGTGGTCCGCACCTGGCGAGCACGCAGGCCGATCCAACCGGCGCAGCGGCACAGGTCGATCGATGTCACCATGCCCTCCACGCGCCCCAGGCGATGGCGCAATTGCGCAGCATCCACCGCCACCTCGAAGCGCCGTGCGGCCCAGACCAGCGCATTCAGTCCGGTATCCAGCAACTGCGGTGACGGTGTTGAGTCATGGCTGAACAGTTCGCTCATGCTCAGCGCTCCCGCAATGCTTCGGACTGGTATTGCTGGATCGGGCTTAGCAGGTAGTCGATGACCCTGCGATCGCCGGTACGGATCTCTGCGGTCACACTCATGCCGGCCTGCAGTGGCATCCATTGCTTGTCCACCGCGATACTGGTGTGCTGCAGGCGGATCCGCGTGGGAAACACCAATCCCTGCTGCTCATCCTTGATGGCATCCCGGGAAACGTGGACGACCTCGCCTCGCAAGGTGCCATAGCGGGTGTAGGGAAATGCATCGACCTTCACTTCGACGGCCTGCCCGGCCTTGACGAAGCCCACATCCTTGTTGAGCACCATCACCTCGGCATCCAGTTCGTTGCCGTCCGGCACCACGACCAACAGCTGCTGCGCAGGCTGCACGGCACCGCCCAGGGTGTGCACCGACAGTTGCTGGACCACGCCATCCACAGGCGCCAGCAGCGTCTGCTGGCGTTGACGGTCACGCCCTCGCACCAGTTGTTCCAGCAGCACGGCGATGTCCTGGCGACTGCTGTTGACCACGTCGTGTTGTTCGCGCTGGGTTTTTGCCAGGTAGCTGTCGCGCTGCTCGATGCGGTTGCGCGCTTCGGCCTTGAGCACGTTCAACTCGGCGTGCTGCTGGGCCAGCGAGCGCTCCACGTCCAGTTGCTCCTTTTCCTGCTCGAGCAACTCGACCTTGGGCATCAGGTCTTCGGCCGCCATGGCCCGGCGCGCCTCCAGGCGGCGTCGCACATTGCTCGCCAGCTTGGTGAGGGAGGCGATTTCCACGGCGCGGGCGCGCTGGTTGGCCTGGTTGATACTGATCTCGGCCTCGAGGCTGTCGAGGTTGGCGTCGATCTCGCGGGCAGTGCTTTGCAACTGGGCGCGGGCGGCAGCCACTTGCTCGACGGGCAGGTCGGCCGGCGGTCGGTAGCTGGTCAGGGGATCGCGACTGAGCAGGGCCTCGGCCCTGGCCAGCTCGAGGCGCTTGAAGGTCAGTTGTGCCTGCAGTTCACGCAGCTCGGCATCGACGCCGATGGGGTTGAGCGCCACCAGCGGCGCACCTGCGCGCACCCGCTGGCCTTCACGGACGAAGATCGCGCTGACCTCCCCCGCTTGGTGAGCCTGGACCACTTTGGTGTAACTGGACACGATCAAGCGGCCCGTGCTGCTGGCATGGATATCCAGAAAACCCAGCACCGCCCACACCAGTGCGATCATCACCGTACCAATCAGCAGCCAGGCGGTACCCCTTGCCCACGGCGCCGGAGGGCGCTCTACGATCTCCAGGTATCCCGGCTGGAACTCGTACTCGTCCCGAGTCCGCCTGGCACCCGCCAAGGCGTTGCGCAGCCAACCAGGCAAACCCGACAGGTACCGGCTCATGCCTGCACCTCCTGCTGCATCGCTTGTTGCATCGCCCACAACCGTGCATAGCAACCACCGTTGGCCAGCAGTTGCGCGTGGCTGCCCGATTCGCTGATACGCCCATGCTCCAGGGCAATGATGCGCTGGCAGTCACGCACTGCACTGAGTCGATGGGCGATGACGATCACCGTTCGCCCCGCAGCGATCTGCGCCATGTTGTCCTGGATCAGTGCCTGGGATTCATCGTCCAGCGCGCTGGTGGCCTCGTCGAAGATCAGGATCCGCGGGTCGCCCATCAAGGCCCGAGCAATCGCGACGCGTTGGCGCTGCCCGCCGGACAAGGAACCACCCGCCTCGGCCAGGACGGTGTCGTAGCCCAGCGGCAGTTGCAGGATGAAGTCGTGAGCGCCTGCCAGCCGCGCCACCTCGATGACACGCTCCAGGGAGGCGGTGGGGTGACGCAGGGCGATGTTCTGCCGCACGCTGCGGTTGAACAGGTAGTTTTCCTGCAGCACCACACCGACCTGGCTGCGTAGCCAGGAAGGGTCGAGTTGTTCGAGAGGCTGTCCATCGATCAGGATGCGCCCGGCGTCCGGGACGTAGAGCTTTTGCAAGAGGCGGGTCAAGGTGCTCTTGCCTGAGCCGGATGGCCCGACGATCCCCAGGGTCTGCCCCGCCTCGATGTGCAGGTCCAGGCCATCGAGCACCAGGTCCAGGTCTGGGCGGTAGCGAAACGCCAGTTGTTCGATACGTACCTCGCCACACAACGCGGCTGACGGCCGTTGCTGCCCCTGAGCCTGTTCCACCGGCAGGTTGAGCATATCGCCCAGCTTGTCCACCGAGACGCGGACCTGCACGAACTGCTGCCAGACATCGATCAGCTTGGCCAGCGGCTGACTGACATGGGACAGCATCATGTTGAACGCGATCAGTTGGCCAAGCGTCAGCTCCAAGGCAATGACCATGTGTGCCCCCCAGCAGATCACCGCCACGGCGGTGACCTTCTGCAACAAGGTCACACACTGGCTGATGGCGCTCCCCAGGCTCTGGCTGGCGAACCCTGCTTCCACCATCTCGGCGGTCTGCGCCTCCCAGCGCCGCTGCATGCGCGGCTCCACCGCCAGGCTCTTGATGGTCTCGCTGCTGCTGACGGTCTCGTTGAGAAATGCGGTGTTGCGGGCGGTGGTCTGGAACTGGCGCTCGATACGCTTTTCAAGTGGCCCGGCGCTGGCCCAGGCCAGGGCGACATACAGTGGCAAGGTCGCCAGCACCACCAAGGTCAGTGGCCAGGAGATCCATGCCATGACAGCGAAGAACACCACTGTAAAGGCGACATCGACACACAGGGTGAGCAGCGACCCGGTGAGGAACTCACGGATTCCGTCCAGCTCCTGGACCCTGGCGATGATCGCGCCGACCTGTCGCTGCTTGAAATAGAGCAATGGCAAGCCCAGCAGATGGCGGAACAGCTTGACCCCGAGGCCGATATCGATACGGTTGGCGGTATGCGCCGAAAGGTATTCCCGCAGCCCCTTGAGCACGACTTCGAACACACCGACCACCACCAGCGCGAGTACCAGCACATCCAACGTTGCCAGCGCACGATGGACCATGACCTTGTCCATGACCGCCTGAAAGAACAGGGGCGTTGCCAGGGCCAATACCTGGAGCAGCAGCGAGCACAGCAGTACCTCGCCCAGAACTCGACGGTGTCGCAGCAACTCGGGAATGAACCAGGAAAGGTCGAAACGCAGGCCGCCTCGTCGTAGCCGGATGACCTCGCCCGTCCAGGACTGGGCCAACTGTTCACGGCTGAGTATCTGCGGTGTGCTGGAGAGCGGTGACTGGACCAGTGCCTGGGTCGGTGACAATCGAGCAAGTAGCACATAGTCACCGGCGCAGGTACGCCAGGCCAGCGGAAGCATCTGTGCTTTGAGCCTGCGCAGCTCAAGCCGCCCCATTCGCAAGTTGACGCCACATGCAGTTGCGTAACTGTTCACAGACTTGCGCACGTTCTCACGCTCATGACCATCTGCGATCAATGGCTCTCGGCCCTGATGCAGTTGCAGCAACAAGCGGCAGCAGCTCAATGCTGACTGAACATCACTGACCCCTTGCGGACTTACCGGCGTCGAACTGAGCGTTTTCGAGGCAGCAGTTGATGACGTCATTGGAGCTCTTCCATTCGTTTGAGCAATCCACCTGCCGTGTGAGGCTGAGTGGGACGAATGGATTCTGAGATATGGGATAGCGAGTGATAATCGCGAGTGGCGTTAACGGGTGTTAACTGAAAATTGATAATCGACCAGGCGTTGCACAGCCGATGGTGATTCGCTCGGAATAGATGAACTTGGCTTTGTAGCGCGCGCTGCGCTTGCCCAAATGTTTGTAAGTACTGTGTCGCGCAGCGATCTGCCAGATCACTGACCGCCCTTGATGCTCTGGTCTTTTCTCAAGGAATACGGCTTACGACCGCCACCGGCCTTTGGCTTCCACGGTATTGACCAGCAGCATGCCAGCAAGCATCGCTGCCACGAACAGCCAGGCTTGCCAATATCCACCAGCCAGCAGCACCAGCGCAGGGCCAGGGCAAATGCCGGCAAGACCCCAGCCGACCCCAAAGACCAGGCTGCCGCCGACCAGCCGGCGATCGATGTCACGCCGCGTCGGCAACTGCATCCTTCCTCCCAGCAACGCCACGCTGTGCCGCCGTGCCCACGCCATGGGTAGCAAGGCCACGCCGATGGCACCGACCATGACCAGTGCCAACGATGGATCCCACTGCCCGGCAAGGTCGAGAAACCCGAGGACCTTCGCAGGGTTTGCCATGCCGGACAACAACAGGCCCATGCCGAACAGGGCCCCGGCCAGGAAACCAATGATTCGCTGCATGCTACGCACCTGCCAGGACATGACGAAGGATATAGACGGTGGCAAAACCGGCAGCCATGAAACACAGCGTTGCCACCGCTGAGCGTGGCGACAACCGAGACAGGCCGCACACACCGTGGCCGCTGGTGCAGCCTGCGGCGTAACGCGTGCCGATGCCCACCAGCAACCCGGCCGCCACGAGCGCCCAGGGCGAGGCGGTGAAATGCACAGGCGGCATCGTCGCAAGCAGGTGCCACAGCAGCGGCGCGACGATGACCCCTAGCAAGAACGTCGCTTTCTCGCCACGCCCTTCTCCGCCACGCTGCAATAACGACCCGATCAGGCCGCTGATACCTGCAATGCGCCCATTGGCCACGGCGAACAGGCCCGCGGCCAAGCCGATCATGGCGCCGCCTGCCAGCGCCGACCAAGGGGTGAAATCGCTCATGCTCAACTCCTCAAGGAATACGACGCGTACCACACGCGCTCAAGGTTACGGCAAGCGCCCCAGCCTGGCAGCCCAGGACCCTGCGCTCACACCGTGCAGGACCACGCTGAGCAGTACACAAGCGATCGAGGTGGCGATAATCGTGCCACGCTCCTGCAAAGGCGAATCCAGAATCAGCGTGGCGAACACGATCGAGGCCAGCCCGCGTGGCCCGAACCAGCCGATGAACAGACGGCTTTCGGCAGCCAGGGTACTCCCTGCCAGACTGAGCCACACAGGCAACATGCGCACCAGCGACAGGCTCAACAACGCGTAGAACCATACCGAAGGCGAAAGTATCTGCGAAGCCTTGGGCGCCACGTAGGCGCCAAAAACCACCCAGGTCAGCAGCGACAGCGCTTCGCTGCAAGATTCGCCGGTCTCGAGCAAGGGCCGAGTTTCCTGCCTGAACAGATAACTGATCAGCAGCCCTGCGCAGAAGGCGGCGATAAAGCCACTACCGCCCAGCGCCTGGGCGCTGGCAAAACTCAGCAGTGCCAACCCAGGCATCACCAGTTGCTGCCAGGCATCGATCTGCAGGCAATGGCGTTGCGAAAAACGCAAGAGCCCGCCGACCACCAGCGCAAGCGTCGCCCCCGCGAGGGCACCGATACCCAACTCCTCAAGAAAGAAATAGCCTGCCAGGGCGAAAGGCGTGGTCGAATGGGCCTCCACCGACAACGCCAGCAACAGCAGCAAGACAGGCACGCAGATGCCATCATTCAGACCACTTTCCACGTTCAGACATTCGCGCACGTCCCTGGGAACCTGCGGGTTGCTTACCACAGCCTTGCCAAGGGCGGCATCCGTGGGTGCCAGGATGGTCGACAATAGCGCCATTTCCAGCCAGGGCATTTGCGGGAACAGCAGCCAGGCAGCCAGCCAGCCCGCAACCAAGGTGAGCGGCAACCCGATCAGCAACAAACGCAGCGGCAGGTTGTGGTGATGACGCAGCTGGCCCGGGTCAAGCTTGGCGGCATCAGTGAACAGCACGATGGCAAGGGTAAGTTCAGCCAACATCCGAAGGTCGTGGCGGTCCAGCGCCAGATTCAACAAGCCGAGCCCGGACGGGCCGGCCAGCAGGCCTGTCAGCAGGAACAACAGCGGCCCGTTGACAGGTTTGGATTCAAGCGCGCCGGCCAGGCTGGCGTACAGCACCAGCAAGGCGGCCAGAACAGCCAGGTTCTGATACATGGCCACGCTCCGTGAACAAAAACGTATGCATGAACGCTATCACTGTGCCCGCAAGACGATGATCGTGAATACGCCATGGCCGACGCGGTGATGCGCACTGACTCAGCTGGCAGGCGCAGGCCTGACGGCCAGGACACTGCACGGCGCATGGCTCACCAGTCGCTCGGTGGTATCGCCGATCAGCCTGGCCCAGCCCCTGGCCTGCACCACGCCGACCACCACCACATCGATCTTCAACCTGACGATCTGCGACTTGATCACCCGCAATGGCGCCCCTTCGCTGAAATAGCGGTGCGAGCGGGGGATGCCATGGGCATCGGCGAGGGCGTCGAACGGTAGCTGCAGCGACTCGCGTACTTCGTCGGCCCAGGGGCCGGCAAGGTCAGGATTGGCCAGCATGGCGACAGGCAGGTCGTAAGCCGAGAGCAAGTGGAGTTGCCCCTGGCACTGAGACGCCAGTTGCTGCCCCGCCGCGAGTATTTCATGGTTGAGGGCGTCCTTCTGCGTCGATGGGCTGGCGACATCCACCGCCACCAGCACATTGCCAGGCATAGCCGGGGCGTCAGCCGGCACGAACATCAACGGTGCCGCGCTTGCATGCAACAGCGCCTGGTCGAGCGAGGTCTGCGCCACCTGATCGAGCAAGGCGCAGCCTGGGCAGCCCTTGATCACCAGGTCAGGTGCGTAGCGGGCAATGTAACCTGAGACCAGATCACGCGGACTGGAGGTTTCCACGGCCTCGAAACCTGGGCGCGGGCCAACGGCGGGCTGTTCATCAAGCAACGCCTTGAGCCCTGTGCTGAAGTGCACGAAGGTCGCAGAGGGCAAGGCAGGCTCGTGCAATTCATGGCGCAACCGCAGCTCGGCAGTTTCGTGGATGCCCAGCACGTGCAGGCAAGCCCCTGAAGCCGCAGCCAGTGCCATGGCCCGGGACAGCGCGGCACTGGCCTGGACCTCGGTCATGATCAGCAGGATCCGGCGATACGGGTTCATCGGGCACCTCCCGGGGCAGCTGTAGGGTTGCCTACGCCTGTTCATTATCGAAGCGTGTGCTGGTTTGTTCTTGATAAAAATCAAGCCACCCTGGCGCCATCGCGCCACCCTTGGCCTGAACCAGTATGCCGCCTTGAGGCGGCAATCGCAGTGGAGGCCACCATGAACGCCCTGACGCGACTGCTGTTGATCTGCCACCCGGACCTGCACCCCTCGCCTGCCCTGGCACGCGCGCAAGCGTTGGCCAAGGCGACGGGCGCTACGTTGCACCTGGTGGTGCTGAGCCAGCTGCCTTCACGCCTGGCCACCCTGGACCAGGTGCTGCGCAGCAACGCGCGCAAGCAAGACGCCGAACATCGCAAGGCATGGCTGCACGACCAGGTGAAGACGCTTGGCGAGCTGGGCATTACCGCCTATGCCGAGACGCTGGATGACGAGGACCCGCTCAAGGACCTGATCCGCCTGGCGCAATTGCATCGGGTGGAAATGTTGATCAAAGACATCCGCCACGAAACCGTCGTCAGCCGTGCCCTGCTCACGCCACTGGACTGGCAGTTGCTGCGTCGCTGCCCCATCCCTCTGCACCTGGTGGCCCAGGCGGATGCCTCGCTGCCAGCGCGGATCCTGGCCGCCGTGGACCTGGTCGAACAGGATCCGGCCATCCACTCACTCAACGAACGTATCCTGCAAGCTGCACAACGGCTGGCGCGGTGCTGCAAGGCGCCATTGCATCTGCTGCAGGCCTGGGAGCCCAGCCCTAGCTTCGTCGCCTATGCCGCCGCACCCGTCGCCTGGACGAATGAACGAATCGAGGAAGTGACTGGCCGGGCGCGGGAGCGCCTGGGCGAATTTGCCAGCTGCTACGGCATCAGGCCAGATCACCTGCACGTGCTGCCAGGCGCGGCTCGCACCGTTGTCAGTGAATACGCCAACCAGCATGGCTTCGATGTGGTCGTCATGGGCACGCTGTACCACGAAGGGCTGGCCAAGGTGATCGGCAGTACCACCGAACAGACGCTGTACAAGGTGCATTCCAGCATCCTGGCGATCCATGGTTGATCCGCCTCCCGTCTGGACGGCGTCCTTGCCGTGGATGACAGGCGACAGCGTTCAATCAAGGAGCGCCGAACATGAAGCCTGCACCACCCTTAGTGTTTGCCTTGCAGGGTAGCCAAAGCTATGGCAGTGAAGTAGCGCGTCGACTCGGCCAGGTGCTGTCGACTCACGAGGAACGCGACTACGAGGACGGCGAACACAAGTGCTGGCCAACTGCCGAGGTCGACGGTCGAGACACCATCGTGATCCATTCGCTGTATGGTGACACCCGTCACAGTGCCCACGACAAGCTATGCCGGCTGCTGTTTTTCTGCGGGGCGATCAAGGATGCCGGCGCCACCCAGGTCACCGTGGTGACACCCTATCTGTGCTATGGCCGCAAGGACCGCAAGGTGGAATTCCAGGACGCCACCATCACTCGCCATGTCGCCCGCCTGATGGAAAGCTGCGGCATCGACCGGATCGTCGCGCTGGACGTGCACAACCCCAGCGCGTTCGACAACGCTTACCGGATACCGGCCTGGAACCTGTCCTGCGCACCGCTGTTTGCCCAACGACTGGCGCCGCTGCTCGGCGAACAGGCGATCACGGTGGTCTCGCCAGATACGGGGGGCATCAAGCGCGCCGAGCAATTTCGTCAGCGCCTGGCGCACCTGCTGGCACGCCCGGTTGGCACTGCGCTGATGGAAAAGCACCGCCAGCAGGCGGGGCTCAGCGGGGATGTGCTGGTGGGCGGTATAGCCGGCAGCGTCGCCGTGCTGTTCGATGACATGATCAGCACTGGGCAGACGCTCCTGCGCGCCGCACAGGCATGCCGCCAGGCCGGAGCAACCCGGCTGTTTGGCGTTGCTTCCCACGGACTGTTCACGACCGAGGGCCAGGTGTTCGACAGCGGTCTGTTCGAACGTATCCTGGTCGCCGACAGTATTGCCCCATTTCGCGTACCTGGGCACTGCCGGGACCTGCTGGACATCGTCGACAGCAGCGCGCTGGTTGCCGAACGCCTGGCCAGCGGTCGCAAGCCCGTTGCCTGAACCTGGCGCAGGCGCCTACACCACCAGGATGTTGCAAGGCACCTGGTACAACACATGCTCGGTGGTGCTGCCAAACAGGCGGTCCAGCCCTCGCGCTATCGGGCGCCCCATGACAACCACGTCCACGCCCTGCGCCTCGACGTATTCGCTCAACACCGCGACCGGGCGCCCCAGCACGAAGTGCCGGCGCTCGGCAGGTGCGCCGTGACGGTCAGCCAACGCCTTGAAGTCATCTTCCAGTGCCTGGCGCAAGGGTGCAGCGATGTCGCCGATGGCCCATGCGGCATAGCCCATGTCGCCCATGTAGGCCATCGACAGGTCGCAAGCATGCAGCAAGTCCAATTGCGCGCCGGTCTGCAAGGCCATGGCGCCGGCGTGCTGGACGATACGGTCGTTGCGCGCCTGCCCCTCTTCGCTGGTGTCGGCGACGTCCACCGCCGCAACGATCCGCAGCGGCAACGCAGGCCTTGCGGCGCCCAGCAGGTAGACCGGAATCGGGCAGTGGCGCAGCAACTGCCAGTCCAGCGGGGTGAAAAACGCGCGCTTGAGCGCGGGCTCGTGCTCGACCTGCTTGAGCAGCAAGTCGGGCTGCATCTCCAGAGCATGCTCGAGGATGTCCTGTTGCGGATCGCTGCTCCAGGCGGCCTCGGTGGTCACCTGCACGCCCGAGGCACGCAACGCTTGCGCCTGGCCTTCCAGCTGCTCATGTTGCGCAGTGAGGTACGCCTGGCGAGCGGCATCATGATCAGCGCCTTCCAGCAGCCTGAGTTTGTCCAGTGACTCCAGCAGCGCGACCACATGCAAACTGGCCGCGCTCGACCGGGCCAGCGCGGCCGCTTGTTCCAGGGCGCTTGCCTGGCGCAGTAGCGGGCGCAGGATCAGCAGCAGGCGTTGATAATGGCTCATGATCGCCTCCAAGGTTCGGTCGGCCTGGTCACTCAGGCAGCGGGGTGTGCATCAAGGGTGTGGTCTTGTTCGGGATATCCGTCAGTAATGCGCACGGCATCGACGATGCAGGGTGGCGCCACTGAGGGTTTTTTCCCGCGCCGCCGAGCGAAAGAGGATTTTACTGTGAGGCATGATTATTCAGCTCCAAGGCAGATCAGGCTGGAAGAGCGGTGCTATCAGGATCCCGCTGCCGCCCCCTCTGGCGCTTGACTTTTATCAAGCGTCAACACACCTGCGAGGGTGCTCAACGTCTGTCCAGATAGCGGTACAACGCCTCTTCCTGGTCGAAATGCAATTTCGCCAGCGTGTCCAGGCGAATGAGTTGGTGCTGGATGTCATCTGCGCTTGGGCTGGCTGAACCGTTGGCGAAATCCTGACTCATGCGCGTCAGCAACTGGATCAGCCGGAAAATTTCCCGGTGGGTATGGCTCATCGCCGAAAGGGGATCCTCGCCGCCCATGTAGCGGCTCAATAGCGGGTACAAACGACGTTCGTCGTCACGCTCGTGCCGCTCCAGCAGGTCATGCAGCGCGGCGACGAAGCGATTCAGGTCCGCTCGCGCCTGGTCGACGGGCCGCCTGGAAAAATCCCGCGCCATCTGGCCCAGCTCGGCCAACAGGCCGTCAAGTTGCCGGTGTTCGTCCTGCATGCTCTGCAGATTCGCGGCCGGCAGGCCGTCGTGGCCGCCCCCCGTCAAGGGCCCCAGGGCACGCAAGGCGTTGACGATGATCAGCAGGTCGATGCCTTCCTGCAGCACGGCGCCCGTCACCGCTGGCAAATAGCCTGCTGCGGCGACCAGCATGGCCAGCAATGACAGGGTCATGCCCACCCACACACCTTGACGGGCGATGCCCACGGCATGCCGGGCGATGTCCAGCGCCTCGATCAACCGGTCCAGCCGGTCCACCAGCAAGACCACCCCGGCGGCCTGCGCCGAGGCGGTCACGCCGCAGGCGCCCATGGCAACCCCGACATCGGCGGCCGCCAGTGCCGGCGCATCATTGATGCCATCCCCGACCATCAGCGTGGGGCCGGCACGGCAGCCCTCTTGCACCAGGCGGACCTTGTCCTCGGGCGAGAGACCGCAACGAAGCTCATCGATGCCCGCCGTCAACGCGATGCTTTCGGCGGTTTGCGATCGGTCGCCCGTAAGCATGACGACCTTGTCGATGCCACGCGCCCGCAGCCGACGCAGGGTCTGAGGCGTCTCGCAACGCACAGCGTCGGCCAGGCGCAACATGGCTTTCAATTCACCGTCCACCGCCACGAAACTGCCGCTGCAGGCCAGATAGTCCAGTTGCTGCAAGCGTGCCTGGGCCCAGGGGTCGGTCGCTTCGCCGAGCTGCACGTAAGCCAGGGCACCCAGACGCACCGCCTTGCCCTGGACATGGCCGGAAAGCCCCTGGCCAGGGCTTTCCTGTACCTGCTCCGGCGCGTCCAGCGTCAACGCCCGCGCGTGGGCAGCGTCGACGATAGCCATGGCGATCGGATGCGTGGATGCCTGGGCCAACGACGCGGCCAGTTGCAGCATCCGCAGTGGCGCGCCCTCCCCTTTGAGTTCGACGGATTGCAGCTGGGCATGGCCGCTGGTCAAGGTGCCGGTCTTGTCGAGAAACACCTGGCGAACCCCGGCGAGCGCTTCCAGCACCCCACCGTCTCGTACGAGGATGCTGCGCCGCGCCGCGCGCGAGATGCCCGACAGGATGGCGATCGGTACCGCCAGTATCAGTGGGCATGGCGTGGCGACCACCAGCACCGCCAGCACGCGTTGGACGTCGCCGCTGATCCACCAGGCCAGGCCTGCGACCAGCAACGTCAGCGGGATGAACGCCAGGGCGTAGCGATCGGCCAGGCGCACGAAAGGTGCGCGCGACTGCCGTGCCGTTTCGGCCAGTCGCACGATGCCGGCATAGGTGCTTTGTGCCGCGGCGTGCGTGGCCTTCAGCAACAACGGGGGACCGGCATTGGTCACCCCACTGGCTACCGCTTCACCCGCGTGGCGGGTGACCGGTAACGACTCCCCCGTCAACGCTGCCTCGTCCAGGGTCGCCTGGGCACTGAGCAACCGCCCATCCACCGGCACGATCTCACCCAGGCGCACCAGCACGGTGTACCCAGGCCTGACCAGTTCCACCGCCACCTCACGCAGCCCGTCCTGTTCCTGAACCCAGGCACGCTGGGGCGCACGTTCGATCAGCGCGCGCAGTTCCCGCTCGGCATGGCGCAGGCTGAAGCTTTCCAACGCCCGACCGGTGGCCAGCATCAGCGCAACCACAGCCGCCACCAGCATCTGCTCCAGGGCCAATGCCGCACCTATCGAAAGCAGCGCGATCAGATCGACGCCCGCCTCTCCCCTGGCCAGGCGCCTGGCCATTTCCACCGTCAGCACCACAGCCATCACGGCACTGCCGGCCGCCCAGATCAGCGCTGCCACGCCAGGACGCTGCGCTACATAGGCCACGCCCCCGGAGGCCAAGGCCAGCACGCAGACCCACAACAGGACAGGGTCGAGCCATCGGCGTGCCATGGCGGCTACTTGCGCCTGGCCTGCTGCAGCAGTTGCTGCACCTGGTCCTGAGCCTGGGTCGCCCGGCGCAGGGCCTCATTGGCGGTCTGCTCGACCAGGTCGATGCGGTAGCACACCTGGTCGGCGCGCAAGCGGGCAGTGGCAGCGTTGTCCTCTGCCGACGCCAGGCGTGCGTCGTATTCCTCGGTGCGCCATGGGCTGCAGCCTGAAGCACTTACCAGCAGCAGGCTTGCCCACCCCAACATTAGATAGCGTTGCATGTGGATACCCTCGTGGGTGCCGATACACCCTGAGTATCGGTAGCGCCACCGGCAGCGGCCTGACATTTGTCAACCGCGCAGCGTCAGCTCGCCGAGTTTGACCTTTATCAATCGCCTCGCCCGATGCAGGAGTAGAAACAAGGACGCAGGGCACTCCTGCACCACCTCTCGACCTGCAAACGGAGCCCATCATGAACGACCTTGATTTGCGAGACCTTGTGCTCGAAGAGCTGGAGTTCAAACCTGATATCAATGCCGCCAGCATCGGGGTGACGGTGCAGGACGGTGTGGTCACCCTGTCCGGGCACGTCAACAGCTACGCCCAGAAGGTCAGTGCCGAACGCACCGTCAAAGCCATGAAAGGCGTTCGTGGCCTGGCCGAAGAGATCGAAGTGCGGTTGAACAGACTTGAAGGTACGGCCGATGACACGATTGCCAGCCGCGCCCTGAAAATCATTGCCTGGAGCTCGGATGCCAACGTCGAGGACATCAAGGTCACCGTCCACAAAGGGACCGTGACCCTGGAAGGCCAACTCGATTGGCAATACCAGAAGGAGGTGATCGAACAGGCGGTCTGGCGCCTGTCGGGTGTGATCGGGGTGCAAAATCGCATCACCCTCAAGGCCCGCGCCGATGCCGTCGACATCAAGCGCCATATCGAGGATGCCCTCAAGCGCAGCGCCGAAATCCAGGCCGAAGGGATCCGCGTCACGGTCAATGGTGGCGTCGTCAGACTCGAAGGCAAGGTCCACCTGCTGCGCGAGCGCGAAGTGGTCGAGCGTGCGGCCTGGTCGGTACCGGGCGTGAGCAAGGTCGAAGACTGCCTGTTGATCGTCTAGCCCGCGTAAACAGAGGGAGGGATGGCCATGAACAACGATCAGCCCTGGAAGCTGTATTTCCTGGCAGTCGGGCTGGCCGTGCTGGCTGCCGTGCAGTTCGGCCTGTTCAGCCAGCCGGCCGTGCAGGCCATCCCCTACAGCCAGTTCCTGCAGTTGCTCGAACAGCAGAAGGTCAGCGACCTGCATGTCGAACGCGAGCGTATCCTGGGCCGGTTGCAAGAGCCCATCGATGGGCGTTCGGTGTTTTCCACGGTACGTGTCGACCCGGCACTGAGCGAGCAACTGGGGCGCTCGGGCGTGGCATTCAGCGGTGTGATCGAGGGCAGCACCCTGGCGACCGTGGTCGGCTGGTTCATGCCACTGCTGATGATGCTGGTGCTGTGGTACTTCCTCTTTCATGGCCTGGGGCAGAAACAGGGCCTGGGCGGCTTGATGGGCGTGGGTAAGTCGCGGGCGCGGGTTTACGTGGAGAAAGACACCAAGGTCACCTTCGCCGATGTCGCAGGCATCGATGACGTCAGGGATGAACTGACGGAAATCGTCTCTTTTCTCAAGAACAAAGCCTGGTACGCACGCCTTGGTGCGCACGTCCCCAAAGGCACGTTGCTGGTCGGCCCGCCTGGCACCGGCAAGACCTTGGTCGCCAAGGCCATTGCCGGGGAGGCGGCAGTGCCGTTTTTCTCGATCTCGGGCTCGGAGTTCGTCGAGATGTTCGTGGGCGTGGGCGCTGCGCGGGTGCGGGACCTGTTCGACCAGGCCCGCCAGGCGGCGCCTTGCATCATCTTCATCGATGAGCTGGATGCGCTGGGCAAGATGCGCGGCATCGGCAGCTTTGGCGGCAATGACGAGAAAGAACAGACCCTCAATCAACTGCTGGCCGAACTGGACGGCTTCGACCCGCGCGAAGGCGTGGTCCTGCTGGCAGCAACCAACCGGCCCGAAGTGCTGGACCCGGCACTGCTGCGTGCCGGGCGCTTCGACCGGCAGATACTCATCGACCGGCCCGACCGCAAGGGCCGCCTGGCGATCCTGAAAGTGCACCTGCACAAGATCGTCTACAAGAACGACCTCGATTGCGAGCGCATTGCCGAACTCACCCCGGGCCTGACAGGCGCCGACCTGGCCAACCTGGTCAATGAAGCCGCCATCGTCGCAACCCGGCGGGCCAGCCAGTGGGTCGAGCTGACGGACTTCACGGCAGCGATCGAACGGCTGGTGGCCGGTGTCGAGCGCAAAGGCAACGTGTTGCGCAGCGACGAGCGGCAGGTGGTGGCGTACCACGAAATGGGCCATGCCCTGGCCGCCAGCAGCCTGCCTGCGATGGACCTGGTACACAAGGTCTCGATCATTCCCCGCGCCGCTGGCTCGCTGGGCTACACCCTGCAACGGCCGACCGATGACCGCTATCTGATCAGCACGCAGATGCTGCGCGACCGGCTCGTCGTGCTGATGGCCGGGCGTGCCGCCGAAAACCTGGCGTTCGGCCAGATTTCCACAGGTGCCGCCGATGATCTGGGGCGCGCCACCGACATCGCCCGACAGCTGATCACCCGTTTCGGCATGAGCCCGGCGCTGGGCCAGGCGGTGCTGGAGCGCCAGCAGGCCAGTTACCTCGGTGACTCGCTCTTGCAGCAGGCGCGCAAGGACTATTCTGAGCAGACCGCCCGCGAGATCGACCTCGGCATCCGTGGTTTGCTGGAAGAGGCCTATGACCGCGCCCGCACCTTGCTCGAGCAGCGGCGCACGGACCTGGATGCCGGTGCGCGCCTGTTGCTGGCCAAGGAAACCATCACCCCGGAAGAATTCCCGGCGTTGCTGCCGCTGCCCCGTGACCCCGCCACCTAGACCTTGGTCGTCAGCAAGCAGTGACCCTGTAACCCCGTCCCGAGTAACGACGATGCTCACTGTCACGCTGATCAACATGCTGATCGTGATCTTGGTGGTGGTCATTCACTACGAATGCCTGCTGCGCCTGAATGACTGGCTACCGCGCCTCAGGCTGTGGAGCCGGTTCCGTATCGTCGCGGGGGTGTTCGGCGCTTTGCTGGCTCATGCCGTGGAGGTCTGGTGCTTCGCCCTGGCTTATTACCTGATGGCCCATGCCGAGGGCTGGGGAACGCTCAGCGGCAATTTCGACGGGAGCTTTCTAGACTGCGTGTATTTTTCCTTCACCACCTACACCACCATAGGCTTCGGCGACATCACCCCCACCGGCCACCTCAAATACCTCACCGGCCTGCAGGCGCTGACGGGCCTGGTGCTGATCACCTGGACCGCCTCGTTCCTGTTTCTGGAAATGCAGAAGTACTGGAAAGCCAAATGAAGGTCGAGCGGCCAGGTACCCCTGAAGGCGGAGCATCCCTGCTCCTGAACACGGTCGTGATTCGTCGGTCACGTGCTGCTTTTGATCGGAATCACTTTTTCCGGGTGGATCGCTTCGGCCCGTTTGGGCAGGTGCACCCGCAGCACGCCTTTGGCGAACTGGGCGTTGATCTTTTCCGCGTCTACCTCACGGGGCAGCTGGAAGACTCGCTCGAAACTGCCGTAGTGACGCTCGGACAGGTGATATTCCTTGCGTTTCTGCTCCACTTCTTCCTGCTTCTCGCCGCGGATCACCAGGTTGCCGTTGACCAGCTTGATCTCGATATCCTTGTCGTCCACCCCGGGCAACTCGGCGCTGATGCGGTACTCCTCGTCCAGCTCGCTGATATCCATCGCCGGCATGCCATGGCTGAACAGGTCACGCCGCCAGAACGGCTCGACGTCGAACGGCGTGTGACTGAACGGCATGCGCAAAGGCCGCCGTCCGAAATCTTCGAACAGACTGTCGATCTGCCGGCGCAACTGCTGGAATGGCCGCCACAAGTCGCCGGATTCGACACTGGGCGGCGAAGCGTTGGCGGGCTGAGCGGCGGCGGGGGTGACGGGTACCTTTTTGGCTGCTTCTGACATGGCGACCTCCTCATGTGGGTGATGCCTCCTTTGGAGACACCTCGATCTTGCGCTGCGCGCCAGCCCCCCGTTTGACCTTTATCAATCACTGGGGCGCCCCTTTCGCCTACCGATTTGACCCTGATCAAAGTGCCGCACCAGGCGGGGCCTAGGCTGAATCATGCAGGGTCAGAAACCACAGTGCGAGGCTGCCATGGGCCTGGAAGGCGATGCATGCGTCCGTTTGATCGAGACGTTGCCGGGGCCTGGCATCCAGCAGTTTCTGCGCCTGGCCCTTTGCAGCCAGCCGCCTGGCGAAGCGATGGCGGGCCAGTACTGCCTGCTCGGCAGGCGTACGGAGTGCTGGCCTTGCAGTTACGTGAG
Source organism: Pseudomonas entomophila (assembly GCF_023277925.1). Taxonomy (NCBI): domain Bacteria; kingdom Pseudomonadati; phylum Pseudomonadota; class Gammaproteobacteria; order Pseudomonadales; family Pseudomonadaceae; genus Pseudomonas; species Pseudomonas entomophila. The sequence continues at coordinate 1,476,824 of NZ_CP063832.1, read as the reverse complement.
CCTGCCGGACATGGCCGGGCGATTCCTGGTCGCCACCCACCACGCCCGGCCATTGGGGAACGTGGGTGATCTGTTTGATTACTCTGGGCCGCTCGGCAGTGCATGGCCACTCCCCCTGCAAAGCATGAGGCTGCTGGCCATCAGCCGCGGTGAGGGCCTGTTGTCGTTGTTAGGTGCGCTGGAGGAAATTCGCTGCTGGCTACCGTGGGTGCAGGTGCGACTCGCGCATCAAGGTATCCCGCCCGAACGGCTGCCGCACGACTGCCGAGCCTGGCTTTCGACACTCTCGCCGCAACTGCGCGACAGCAACAGCGGCTGGCTGCATATTCGGCAGCTGCTGGACACCTTCAGGCCGGACACGGTGTACTGTTGTGCACCGCCCCAGGTGGCACGGCAGGTGGCCCGTCTGTGCTGGCAACGAAGCACTTGCCCGCAGCGCATCTGGTTGCGCACCGATCATGTGCCCCGCCCAACCGGGGCAGGGGAAGCGCCGCACGGGTGGCCGGTGCAACGCTATGACAGAGTGCTTGCGGCGCTCAAGTGGGCTCCTCCAGGCGGCTGAGGCTGAGCAAACCCTGGATGTCGACAAGCCTGACTTCGCGACCGGCGCATTGCAGGAACCCGTTAAGAATTAAACGGCTGAACAAGCGACTGACGGTTTCCAGGGTGAGATCCAGATAGTTGGCGATGTCGCCCCGGGACATGGGCAACGTGAACACATCGGCGCGCAACCCGCGCGCCTGGTAGCGCGCCGACATCCCCAGCAGGAAGATCGACAGCCGTTGCTCGGCTCGCCCGTGGCAGCAGCGCAGGTGCTCATCCTTGCCCTGAATCCCCAGGCTGAGCATGTGCAGCAGTTGATAACGCAGCCCCGGGATCTGCCCCGTAAGATCCACCAGCTGGTCCAGCCTGATGGCGCAGACCAGCGACACCCCCAGCGCCACGGCAAAGCTGCGGTAATGGCTGGCGCCGATAGCGTCCAAACCGAGCATTTCACCGGGCAGGATAAAGCCGATCACCCGTTCGTTGCCCTCGGCATCGAGCAGAAAATTCTTGATGGCCCCCGAACGCAAGGCGAATACATGTTCCATCGGCTGACTGGCCTTGAACAGGTACTCGCCCCGCTTCAAGGGGCGATTACGCCGCACGATTCGCTCCAGCTTATCCACTTCGTCGGGACCGAGGCTGGCGGGCAAACATAGCCGGCTCAATGAGCACGCAAGGCATTTCACATGGGGCCTTGCCCCCATCTCTTCAGAGCCTGACATAACGATGCGTCCGCTTTTTGCAGATTTTTACAGATAGGCATTAAGTAAAGTTAGCTGGCCCGCAAATGATTTGTGGCCTGGCCGACCAAGGGGGCGGCCGGGGCCAACCTGCAACTGATGGCCAGCGCGCCCTGCCCCGTCCTGTTCCCCGCGAGTCACGAATGCCGGGTTCAAGCAAACTGTTCGTCGCGGCGCCGGCCAACTGCGAGGACTTCGGCGATCAAGCGGCCAATGGTCGGGTAATCGACACGGCCAGAACGAACACAGGCATTCCTTTGACAACTGTCAAGTCAGCTTCAGGACGACCGCCGACACTGGCCTTCCCTGGTTCAATCACTGCCGAGGATATTGCCATGACCCCCGCCGATACTTCACCTCGACCCTCCAGCCCCGTTTTTCCAACCCCCCCAGGCGAGCACTGGATCGAAGCCCTGGATAATGGCACCCATGTGCTGGTGCGACCGTTGCAGGCCAAGGATCGGCAGCGCGAAAAGGCCTTCATCGAACGCTTGTCGCCTGAGTCGCGGCACTTTCGCTTCCTCTGTCAGGTCAAGGAACCCGGCGATGCGATGCTCGACCAATTGATGACGGTAGACCAGGACCAGCAGGCCGCCTATGTCGCCCTGGCCCATGTGGACGGCGAATTGCAGGAGGTGGGTATTTCGCGCTACGCCGCCGGTGCCGGCAAGGGTGAGTGCGAGTGCGCGGTAACGGTGCTCGACAGCTGGCAACATCATGGTCTGGGCCGACTGCTGCTCAGGCACCTGATCGATCACGCCAAGGCCAAGGGCTTTCGGCAGATGTACTCGATCGACTCGGCAGCCAACCAGCCCATGCGCGACCTGGCCAAGGCCGCTGGCTTCACCACAGCGGTGGATCCGGATGACCCGAGGCAGGTCATCCACCGGATCACCCTGAGTTGATCCCTGGCCGCCGCGCCAGGCCCGAAGGCGCGGCGCCCTACCTGCGCAGGCATGCCCATGAACGGTCCTTCGAAAAAACTGATGGAAAAGCTCTACGGCAAGCAGTACGAGGTCCAGACCGCTGATATCGCGCCCCTGCTGCATCAGTACGGCGAACCCCTGCCGGACCTGGACACCCCGGCTTTCGCTGCGTTGTTCGACCGATACGCAAGCGCGCGCGTGATCCTGCTTGGCGAGGCAAGCCATGGCAGCAGCGAGTTCTACCGGGCCCGCGCGGCGATCACGCAGCGGCTGATCGAACAGCATGGTTTCAACATCGTCGCCGTCGAAGCCGACTGGCCAGACGCCGCGCATGTCGATCAGTATGTCCGCGGGCTGGCGCACTCGGCGTGGAAGCGGCACATCTTCAGCCGGTTCCCGACCTGGATGTGGCGCAACAACGAATTCAAGGCCTTCGCCCATTGGCTACATGGGCACAATCACCTGCTCGCCGACGACCTGCGTGTGGAATTCCGGGGCCTGGACGTTTACAGCTTGCGTAACTCCATTCATGAAGTGCTGGCCTATCTGGACCGGGTCGATCCGCACCTTGCCCACGAGGCACGCCGGCGTTATGGCTGTCTGACGCCCTGGCAGGACGACCCCGCCCTGTATGGCCACTTTGTCGAGCGTGGCGGCGTCATGCCTTGCGAGCAGCCAGTGGTCCAGCAACTGAACAGGATGCTCGCCGAACAGCTCGCGGGCCTGATCCACAACGACGAAGCCTTTTTCAACGCCACCCGCAACGCCCAGGTGATCATCGCCGCGGAACAGTACTACCGCGCCATTTACCGGGGCTCGACCGCCTCCTGGAACCTGCGTGATCGGCATATGTTCGACACGTTGCGTGCATTGCTGGAACACCGCGGTCCCCATGCCAAGGCGGTGGTGTGGGCACACAACTCACATATTGGCAATGCGGCTGCCACGGAAATGGGCTGGAAGGGCCAGTTCAACGTCGGCCAGCTATGCCGCAGCGCCTTTGGTCGCGATGCCGTGCTGATCGGCATGGCCACCGGTCAGGGCCAGGTGGCAGCCGCCGATGACTGGGACGGTGAAATGCGGATCAAAGCAGTTCGGCCGCCACGGGCTGACAGCTGGGAGCATCAGTTTCATCTCACCGGCCTGCCGGCCTCGCTGACCGATTGGCGTGACCCTCAGCGCAAGGCGTTGCGCCACGTCCTTTCCACCGCCCTGCTAGAACGCGCCATCGGCGTGATCTACCGCCCCGAAAGCGAACGGCTCAGCCATTATTTCGAAGCGGTGCTTGCCGAGCAGTTCGATGCCATGCTGTGGTTCGAGCGGACTTCGCCGGTCGATGCCCTGCCCCTGCCGAAAGCACAGCATCTGGACGCCGAAGACGAGACCTATCCCTTCGGCGTGTAAGTTCGGGCTCAGGCACTTTCATTCACGGGCAGCAGTGCCTGGCAGCGCTCGCTGATCGGCCTGGCGCAGCAGCGCAATGACCTCTTCGTCCGACGTCTGCGGAAAATCCTGGTACCAATAGCCCACTGAAATCATTCGTTCAGGCATCAGCGGGCATACCCATTCATCCACTTCGCCGTACAACGCTTCAAGCGTCTCCGGCGGCGCGACAGGAACGGCGACCACGATTCGCGCAGGTGAATGGGTACGCACAGCCTGTATGGCCGCCCTCATCGTGGCGCCAGTCGCCAGGCCGTCATCGATGAGAATCACCACCTGACCCTTGAGCTGCAGGGCTGGGCGCCCTCTTCGGTAGGTTTGCTCGCGACGTACCAGTTCCTCGGTTTGCGTGGCTACCACGGCGTCGAACAGCGCCGGATCGACCGGGTAAGTGCGGAGCATGTCTTCATTGAGGAACGTTACGCCGCCACCAGCAATCGCCCCCATGGCGAACTCAGGGTGAAAAGGCATGCCCAACTTGCGCACCACCAGCAGGTCCAGGCGGACGTTGAGGGCGGTCGCCACTTCATAGGCCACGGGCACACCGCCCCGTGGCAACGCGAGCACAATTACGTCGGACCGGCCGGCATATTGGGCCAGAGGCTCGACAAGGCAACGCCCGGCCTCGGTACGGTCCGCAAACAAGGTCTGCAAGGCAAGGTCATGCGACATGGAAACCTCCCGCGCCGCGATCGGCGCCCTTCATTCATGGAGCTTGCAGAGGACACCAACCGCTGGTGTCATGGCGTGGTTGCACTGCCTTCCTCGGATAACAGATCGAACTGCGCGAGGCAGCGCTGTTCATCAGCCGGGGTAAGCGCCTGTAAGCCACTCACTTGCTGCATCGGCGTTTCGAATAACGCCAGGCGGATCACCCCGTTACGCTTCAGAAAGGTTTGTGCCAGGCAGGTACACACGGGCTTGCCGACCACCGCTGCAAGCTGCTCATCCTCGGGCGCCTGCACCTGCGCCTGCAGGTTGGTCGTGCAGTTTTCCACGATCTGCTCCACGGAGCGCCCGGCCAGCCATACGGTGGCACCGCCCAGCACCGCCAGAAGCAACAGCATGCCCATCAGCACGTTCGATTCCCGGGTGATCGAACGCAGGAATGCCAGCCTGGCCTGCCAGCCCGTCTCCCGGCCATTGAAAATGGCTTTGCCAACCGTGCGTTTCACACCGCGCTGCACGGCCCAGCCCAGTGCCACACTCAATGCCAGCACGCTCAGGAGCACGGCCGGATCACGCATGGGCATGCGCCAGCTCGGGCTCACGGTGCGGTAGACGGATGCCGCGAGAAGTAACGCGGCGATGGCCACGATCCAGCCCAGGCTGCCTCTGGGGCGGTGTATCCAGGCCCGTAGTTTCGCTCGTGCTTGCGTGTTCATGACTACCTCCCTCGCCGGGTTCAGCGCACAGGGTCGATGGCAACGGTTTCCTGGTATTCCGGCACGCACACCTGCCAGCCCAGCTCCAGGCTGATTCGCCGTCGCAAGGTATCGGCGGCGTGTGGCTCGCCATGGATGACGTAGGTCTGCCGCGGTGGCCGGGTGAAACCGCGCAACCACTCCATGATCTCGTCGGCGTCGGCGTGGGCGGAAAGGTTTTCCATGGCGTGCACCTGCGCCCGGATGGGCACGTCTTCGCCCAGCAGGCGTACGCTGCGGGCGCCGGCGACGATGTCGGCGCCGCGCGTGCCGCCTGCCTGAAAACCAGAGAAGAGGATGCTGTTGCGCGGATTGGGGGCCAGCGCCTTCAGGTGGTGCAGCACCCGCCCACCGGTGGCCATGCCACTGGCGGCAATGATCACGGCCGGCTCGCGCAGCTGGTCCAGGTGGCGGGACTCATCGACCGTGCGGATGATCCGTGTGCCCTTGCACATCGCGGCGCACTCCGCCGCCGTTAGTCGATGTTCGCTGTGAAACTGCTGATACAGAGCGGTGGCGTCGGTGGCCATCGGGCTGTTGAGGTACACCGGGATATCCGGAATCAGCCGGTCACGTTTGAGCTTGTAGAGGTAATACATCAGCAGCTGGGCGCGCCCGACAGCGAATGAAGGAACCAGCACGATGCCATGGCGCAGGAGTGTCTGGTTGATCACCTGGGCCAGATACTGCTCGGTCGACTCTACCGGGTGCCGGCGATCACCGTAGGTGGACTCCACCAGCAGCACATCCGCCGTCCGGATCAGCTCCGGCGCCCGCATGATCGGGTCTTGCGGCCTGCCCAGGTCACCCGAGAAGACCAAGGTCTGCCCCTCTGCCCTGATCTGCACCGTCGCCGCCCCCAGGATATGGCCGGCCGTGCGCATCAGCAGGTCTATGCCCTCGGCGATCGACGTTGCCTGATGCAGCTCCACCGGGCGCAACAGTGCCAGCGCCTGCTTCGCATCCTGTTCGGTATAGAGCGGCCGTGCCGGCGTGTGTTTGGAGTAGCCGTGGCGATTGGCATGTTCGGCCTGCTCTTCCTGCAGCCGCGCGCTGTCGAGCAAAAGCACTTCAGCCAGGGCGCAGGTTGCCGGGGTGGCATAGATCGGTCCGCTATAGCCCTCCCTGGCCAGAACCGGCAGGTAGCCGCTATGGTCGAGATGGGCGTGGGTCAGCACGACCGCATCGAGCGCCCGCAGTGTCGCTGGCAAGCGCTCCCAGTTGCGCAGGCGCAATTGCTTGTAGCCCTGGAACAGCCCGCAGTCGACCAGTATCCGTGTGCTGTTGTGGGTCAACAGGAATTTGCTGCCGGTCACCGTCCCGGTGCCACCTAGAAAGGTCAGTTGCATGGCCAAGGCTCCTGGGTTTCGAACACATAGGGGTGAACCGCGAGCACGCTGCAAGGTGGGTGGCCAACGAGGCGTTCAGTGGTGTCGCCCAGCAGCTTGTCCAGCCCTTTGGGTTGCACCACGCCCATCACCACGGCGTCGACCTTCAGGGCCGCGACCTGTTCGCGGATCACCTGCACCGGGCCACCCTCCATGAAGTGCCGGCGGTCCGGCGCCACCCCTTCGGCCTCGGCCAGGGCGTTGAAGGGTTCCTGGAGTGCGTTGCGCATCTCCTCGACCCACGCCTGGGTGACGTTGATATCCGCCGCGAACACGCCGGCCATGTTGTAGGCAGACAGCAGGTGCAACTGGGCATCGCACTGCAGTGCCAAGGCCTGGGCGACACGAATGAGCCCACGGTTGAACTGTTCCTGTGCGGCTGGCGTCTCGCTGAAGCTGGTGTCCACGGCTACGAGCACGCGCTGGGGCAATGAAACGGCCGCCGTCGGCACAAACAGGGTGAGCCCCTTGAAGCCGCGCATCAGCGCACAATCCAGCGGGGTGCCGAACAGCCGCGCCATGGCCGACGCGGCTTCACAGTCCTTGATGACCATGTCCGGTTGCAATTCGCTGATGTAGTCAATGGCCTCGCTGCGGATATCGTCGGCGGCGAGGCTGTCGACCGTCAGCGCCACACCGCTGCCACGGTGCCGCTCGACCAGCGTTCGCAACTGCTCGCGATAGTGGTCGTACTGGCGCTCGATATCGGCCTCATTCAGCCGCTCTTCGCGCAGCAGGTGTGCCTCGCTCGGCTCGAACACCCCCAGCACATGCACGCTGGCGCCGCTGGCATGCGCCAGCGCCAGCCCCCTGCGCAGCGCGGCTGAATGCGGATCGATTTCGGTAAGCAGCACCAGCAACTGTCGATATTGACCCATGGTGGACCTCCGGGCTCGCGCCGCTGGGGTGTGATGAACGGGATTTTCCGTGGGTGGCCGCGCTGGCGCTTGATGCAGATCAGAAATGCGTGATCCGGTCCGAAATTGACGATTGTCAGAACTGCGGCTGCCAGCCACGTTACAACGGCTTCAGGCACCTGTCCGGGTAATGGGAGGCAACATGAACACGCAGCAGACTGAACAGCCAGACGCCTGCGAGCACTGGGTCGAAAAGCTTGATGACGGCACGCCCGTGCTGATCCGGCCGCTGCGCGAGGAAGACCACGACCGCGACCGGCGCTTTCTCAGCTCGATCACCTACGAGGCCCGGCGCTTTCGCTTCATCGCCGGGATCAGCAGCGGCCTGCCCAGCCTGGACCCGCAAGGGATGCCCGTCGACTATCACCAGCGCATGGCCTATATCGCGCTGGCTCACGTCGATGGCTGCTTGCAGCAGGTTGGCGTCAGCCGCTACGCCGGCATACCGGGCAGCCCACGCTGCGAGTGTGCAGTGGCGGTGCGGGAGGACTGGCAGCGTAGAGGCCTGGGCAGGCACCTGCTGCTGCACCTGATCGAAGCGGCGCGGCGCAATGGCTATGAGTGGATGATATCCAGGGACCTGGCGAACAATTACGCCATGCACCGGCTGACCAAGGCGCAGGGATTCACCTCACGCTACCTGGGCGGCGATGTCAGCGAGATCCTTCACGAACTTGATCTGCGGGCCTGAAACACAAGGCCCTTGCGGGCCTTGTACCTTACCCTTGGGAGTGCTCAGGGGAAATCACCAGCACACTGCTGGACAAGCGATGCAGTACCCGCTCCGCGGTACTGCCGATGAACCAGCCGATGCCGCGGTGGTGATAACTGCCCATCACCAGCACATCGATATCATTGTTGTCCATGAACACAGCCAGAACCTTGGCCGGGTCGCCGATGCGCATGTGGCGGTGCTCGACGGCGATGCCATTGCGCTCGGCCAGGGTCTGGAAGGCATCGCTCTGGGCTTCGTGAAGCGTCTGGGCGAGGTTGGAATCGAACAGGAACGAATGCTCCCGGCTGCCGCCGGCATCCAAGTACATCGAACCCAGGTCGTAGGCATACAGCAGTTCGATCTGCGCATTGCACTGCAGGGCCAGTTTCAACGCTTCGCTGATGATCTGGTCATTGAAGCCTTCGAACTGATCCTCGGGCCTGGACAGGTCCACGGCCGCGAGGATCCGGCGCGGCAGCGCATGGCTGGCCTTGTGCACCAGATGCAGCGGGATGCGCGTTTCGCGCAGCAGCTGGATATCCAGGGGCGTGAACATGGCACGCATCCACCAGGGCTCATGCTCGAATGCCTTGATCAGCATGGCGAACGGCTGCTCGCGCAGATGCACCAGGATCTCGTTCAAGGGATGCTGCACCCACACCACTTCTGTGGTGACCGTGATACCGTGACGCCGCATTGGCTGCGCCTGGCTTTCCAGCCACTCGCGGTGTTGCTGCACGTACCCTTCGCGCATTACCGCCAATGCCTGGTCATTCACCAGGCCCGCCGTGGCAAGCCCTTCCAGGTAGTCAAAGGCCACGATGTGCAACGCCATGCCCTTGGCCTTGGCCATGGCTGCGGCGCGGTCGTAGACGGGGGTTCGACGCATCAGGGGCGATACGATCAACAGCAGTCTTTGCTGGGTTTCCATGGCACACCTCTACGGTTGCGATACGTATCCAAAGCATCGTTCACCGGTGCTTTGCAGACTTGACGTTTGTCAACTGGCGCCCCCGCGGACCAACGGTAGTCTACGCAGCGCATTAAATTGATACGGATCAAGGCATAGCCGATTGCCAGGCGCACGCTACCCCCATATCAACAACAATCCCCAGCAACGCCTTGAGCCTCGGGGCTGGCCGGCAGGGACGCCTTCGCTTCGCATTGTTCCGCTTACCTGGCCATCCATGCTCCGGAGGCACCTATGAACATCGAAATCGAGCGCAACACCGAACAGAATCGCTGGTGGGTCCGCATGGACGACTGGCGGGTAAGTTTCAACACGGCCGTTGAAGCCGAACAGTTTGTCGAGCGGCTCAATGCCCGCCTCAATGCCCCCCATTCACGGGACATGCTCTCGGACTGGTCGCCCCGCCCAGGTGTGACGGCCCGGACTGATCTGCGATGTGCGAGGAGGGCCTGATCATGTCTGGCCAACTGAAAGTCACGCTGCTCCAGCAGCCTGCTTCGCCTCCGGTTCACCTGAGACCGCTGGCGACGCTGTGTCGCGATTGTCGGGTCAGCGGCTTGTGCCTGCCGACCGGTCTGCCCCTGCATGACAACAGCTGCCTGGGCGCCCTGATCGGGCCACGCATGCGTATCCGCAAAGGCACGGCGCTGTTCAATGCCAATGCCCCCCTGACCACGCTCTATGCCGTGCGCTGCGGCAGTTTCAAGACCAGCCTGAACAGCGCCGAAGGCCAGGGTGTAGTGATCAACTTCTGGATGTCGGGTGACGTGCTCGGCCTGGACGCCATCGCCACCGACCGCCATGTCTGCGAGGCGATCGCCCTGGAAGACAGCGAAGTCTGCCCGGTCCCGTATCGTCGCCTGCAAGCGTTGGCACGCGACTTTCCGGTATTGCAGCAAAGCCTGAACCGCTTGATGAGCCGGGAGATCGTACGCGAGCACGAGCGCGTGCTGATGCTGTGCAACCTCACCGCCGAGCAGCGCCTGGCCAGTTTTCTGATCGGGTTGTCCAGGCGCTTCGTCAACCGTGGCTACTCCGCCCATGGTTTCATGTTACGCATGTCGCGCGAGGACATGGCATCTTACCTGGGCCTGCGCCTGGAGACCGTATGCCGATCGGTCGCCCGCTTGCGTGCGCAAGGCATCGTCAGCCTACAGGGCAGGCTGGTGGAAATACTCGACATGCCAGCATTGATGGCGCTCGAGCAAGGCGACCCTGACAGTAAACGCGGGCACAACCTGAAAGCGCCATGCTCGACACACTGAATGTTGGCCACGGCGCCGTGGCGCTGGGTATCGGCATGCTGGTGGGCCTTGAGCGCGAACGCAAGAAACGGCGCGACGAAGAACCTGCCGCCGCCGGGTTGAGGACCTTCGCCATCACTGCCCTGCTGGGCTACGTCAGCATGCTGCTGGCAGGAGCGCTGCTGGTCGGGACTGCGAGCCTGGGCCTGGTACTGCTGCTCTGCCTGCAGTACCGCCACACCCCCCAGAAAGCGCCGGATGTCACTGGCGAGATTGCCCTCTTACTGGTGCTTGTCCTGGGCGCGCTGAGCGTTGCCGAGCCTGAACTTGCCGCTGCGGCAGGTGTGGTCTCGACTGTATTGCTGGCCCTGCGCCGCGAGCTGCATCACTTCGTGCTGCAGCAACTGAGTGAACAGGAGCTGCGCGATGGCCTGACGTTACTGACGGTGGTCCTGGTGGTATTGCCACTGACACCGGACCGCTTTCTGGGCCCTTACAACGTACTTAACCCACGCACCATTTGCACCCTCGTCGTCCTGCTGATGACCGTGGCCGCGTTGGGCCATATCGCCATGCGCCTAATGGGCCCGCGTTATGGCCTGCCCTTGAGCGCCATCGCGTCAGGCTTTGCTTCCGGTTCGGCGACCATTGCCCTGCTGGCCCGTGAAGCCAGACGACAAAGTGCTGCGGTGCGCCCCATCGCTGCGGCGGCAGTGCTGTCCAACCTGGCCACCGTCTGCCAATTCGCCCTGGTGCTGATCATCATCGACCGCCACCTGCTCGGCCCTTTCCTGCCAGCGGTCGGCCTCGGTGCACTGGTTACCGCGATCTATGGCGTGTTGCTGCTCGCGCCCTGGCGCGGAGTATCGAACAGCTCGGCGGTGCATCCGGGCGATGGTGCCTTCAACCTGTGGACAGCCCTCATCATCACGCTCGCCCTGACCGGTATCGCTTTGCTCTCGGCCTTTCTGCTCGACCACTTGGGGCACAATGGGGCCAGCATCGCAGCGTTCATCAGCGGCCTGGGCGATGCCCACGCTGCCACGGCGTCGGCAGCCTCGCTGGTGGTTGCCGGCCGGCTGCAGATGGCCGAGCTGGTGGTGCCGGGCATGATGGCGTTGACCGGGAATACACTGACCAAATGTGTTTTGGCGTTCAGCAATGGTGGCTACGTTTTTGCGCGGTACCTGGTGCCGGCGCAGCTCATTATTCTCGGGGCGATGTGGCTGGGAGTGCTGGTGTAACGTGCCATTGCTGCCCGCGATCAACGATGATAGCGGCCTCGATGGGACGCAAAGGGCGTATGGCCATATCCGATTGCAACCTGGCCATCTCATGCCGTTGGTCGGTGTGCCCACAGATCCAGGGGCAATTCAGCCCCCTACCCGCCTTTTTTTGAACTCCGCGCAGCACCGCCGCCTCCCAATCTTGAGACCCGCGCCCCCTCCCGGAGCCCGCCATGGCCAAGCCCCTGCAGGAGTACCAACGCAAGCGCGACTTCAATGCCACGCCCGAGCCGGCCGGCAAGCGCGCCCGCCCCCGCTCAGCCCATGCGCTGCAGTACTGCATCCAGAAGCACGACGCCAGCCACCTGCACTACGACTTCCGCCTGGAACTCGACGGCGCCCTCAAGAGCTGGGCGATCCCCAAGGGGCCCTCGCTCGACCCCAAGGTCCGGCGCCTGGCGGTGCATGTGGAGGATCACCCGCTGGACTACGCCAACTTCGAAGGGCACATCCCCGAAGGCCACTACGGCGCCGGCGATGTGATCGTCTGGGACCGTGGTGTGTGGGAGCCCGAGGGCGATCCGCATGAAGCCTATGCCAAGGGCAAGCTGCGCTTTCGCCTGCAGGGCGAAAAACTGTCGGGGGTCTGGAACCTGTTCCGCACCCACCTGGCCGGCAAGAAAGAGCAGTGGATGCTGGTCAAATCCCATGACGGACAGGCGCGCAGCGAAACCGACTACCGCATCGTCGAGGCCCTGCCGGACAGCGTGCTGAGCGACCGTACCCTGCCACCACGGCGCCCGGCTAAGGCAACCGCCTCCACGCGCAAGCGCAAGGCCGGCCGCAAAGCCCTGCCGGAGCGGCTCCAGCCGCAACTGGCCACGCTGGTGGACTCCCCGCCCAGCGGCGACTGGCGTTACGAAGTCAAGTTCGACGGCTACCGGGTTTTGGCGCGCATCGACGGTGACAACGTGCGCCTGTTCACCCGCAATGGCCACGACTGGAGCGCGAAGATGCCCCGTCAGGTCAAGGCGCTCAGGGCACTGGGGCTCGATGCAGCGTGGCTTGATGGCGAAATGGTGGTCATCGGCGAAAACGGTGCAGCCGATTTCCAGGCCTTGCAGAACGCCTTCGACACCGAGCACGACGAACGCATCACCTATTACCTGTTCGACCTGCCCTGGCTGGGCGGCGAGGATCTGCGCGAACGGCCGCTACAGGCACGTCGCGCCACTCTGGCCAAGCTGCTGGAAGCCAACACTTCGCCGCTGCTCAGGTACTCTTCAGATTTCACGGAGCCGGTCAACTCGCTGCTCGACAGCGCCTGCCGTCTGGAGCTCGAGGGGCTGATCGGCAAGCGCGCCGACAGCCCCTATATCGGCCGGCGCAGTAGCGACTGGATCAAGCTCAAGTGCAAGCAGCGCCAGGAGTTCGTGATCGTCGGTTACACCGACCCAAAAGGCAGCCGCCACGGTTTCGGCGCCCTGCTGCTGGCCCTGCACGATCAGGGCAGCGACCCGTTGCGCTACGCTGGCAAGGTCGGCACCGGCTTCAACGCCGCCACCCTGGACCACATCCTCGCCCGCCTGAAGCCGCTGCAAACCGCCAAGCCGCCCTTGGCCAGCCCCCCCTCCAGGGCCGAAGCCCACGGCGTGCACTGGCTCAAGCCGCAAATGCTGGCGGAAGTCGCCTACGCCCAGATGACCCGCGAAGGCATCGTGCGCCACTCGGTGTTCCACGGCCTGCGCGACGACAAACCCGCCACCGCCATCGACCTGGAGCGAGCGATGCCCGCCAAGCGCGCAGCACAGACACAACCCGAGGGCCTGGGCAAACTGCGCCTGACCCACCCCGAGCGCGTGATCGACGCAACCACCGGCACCACCAAACGCGAGGTCGCACAGTACTACGCCCAGGTTGCCGACTGGCTGCTGCCGCAGCTCAAGGATCGACCTGTAGCCCTGGTCCGGGCGCCGGATGGCCTGGGCGGCGAGCTGTTCTTCCAGAAAAACGCCGGCCAGCTGCATATCCCCCACCTGCTCAGCTACAGCAAGGCCCAGGCCGGTCAGGCGGCCATGGTGCTCAACCGCGCCGACAGCCTGCTGGGGGCGGTGCAGATGAACGCACTCGAACTGCACACCTGGAATGCCACCACCAAGGACTTCGACAGGCCCGACCGCTTCATCCTCGACCTCGACCCCGATCCGGCACTGCCGTGGAAGGCGATGGTCGAGGCCACCCAACTGACCCTCACCCTGCTCGACGAACTGGGCCTGAAGGTGTTTCTCAAGACCAGCGGCGGCAAGGGCATGCACCTCGTCGTCCCGCTGACCCGGCGCGCCGGCTGGGACGAGGTGAAGAACTTCAGCCATGCCTTGGTCGAGCACATGGCCGGGCTGTTCCCCGATCGCCTCAGTGCCGTGTCCGGGCCGAAGAACCGGGTCGGACGGATCTTCATCGACTACTTGCGCAACGGCAGGGGTGCCACCACCGTCGCGGCCTACTCGCTGCGCGCCCGGGAGGGCCTGCCAGTGTCGGTGCCGATCTGGCGCGAGGAACTGACTCAGCTCAAAGGCGCCAACCAATGGAACATTGGCAACCTGCTGACGCGGCTTGCCGAGGTGGAGGATCCGTGGGCCCAAATGGCCAGGACCCGCCAATCGATCACCGTGCGCATGCGCAAGCAACTGGGCATCGACTGATGGGGCCAGTGGTGGGCCTGGTGGTCGAAGTGCTGGTGGTGCTCGACTGCTGTGTCGCCGCCAATGGCGCGCGGATCATCTGGACCGCGGCGCACAGCGTGGCCACCAGCAGTCGTCGGGACAGCCGAGTTCGCCAGGACTTCGGGGATTACCTGGAGGGGCTTGAGAGGCAATTGCCGTAATGACAGGGCAACACACTATGACGCTTTGCGCGGTCGCTTGGCCGCCGGTTTCTTCGCCATGGTCTTGCCACCCAGGCTGCGCTTGAGCAATTCGGTGAGGTCGATGATGTCCGCGCCCTTGTCCTGCACGACGCCTTCACCTTTGTCCACCGTCTCGATCTTGCCCTTGCTGGCCTTCTCTTCCACCAGATCCATGATGGTCTGACGGAATGCATCCTGGTAGTCATCGGGCGCCCATGGCCCGCTCATGTCTTCGACCAGGCGCTTGGCCATGTCCAGTTCGCGCTTGTCCAGCTTGCTGTCGGTCACGCTCTTGTCCAGCTCCAGCGACTCCAGGCCACGCACCTCTTCGGGCCAGCGCAGGGTAATCATCACCAGCGCATCCTCCAGGGGGCGCAGCAGCGCCAGGTGCTGGCGGGTGTGCAGCACCACGGTGGCCAAGGCCACCTTGCCGGTGCTATGCAAGGTCTCGCGCAGCAAGGCGTAGACCTTGCCGCCACGCCGGTCAGGGCTCAGGTAGTAAGGGGTGTCGAACTGTTGCAGCGGGATCTCCCCGGCATCGACGAACGAGAAGATATCGATGGTCTGGGTCGCCTCGGGCCGCGCCTTGCGAATTTCCTCTTCGCTGATCACCACATAGCGCCCCTTCTCGTACTCCACGCCCTTGACGATATACGCCTTGTCGATCTCCTTGCCGGTCACCTTGTTCACTCGCTTGTAGCCCACCGGCTCCATGCTGCGCTTGTCGAGCCAGTCGAAATCCACGCGCTCGGTGCGCACGGCGGTGTTGAGGGAGACGGGGATGTGCACGAGGCCGAAGCTGATCGCGCCTTTCCAGATTGCCCGGGCCATGGTCGGCTCCTACGCGTCGAACGGTTGGCCAGGCCGGCTGTAGCGCAGCGCGCCGCAGCGTTCGCAGCACTGGCAGTGCAGCCCGGCGATTTCACGAACCAGCAGGCTGCGCCACTGGCAGCCGCGCAACAGGCAGACGAGTTTCATCAGCCACCTCCCTGGCCCGCACTTAGGGCTCTTACCAGAAGTGACCGCGTGGTGCTGCCAAGGTTTATTCGACTTTGCCCTATGGCAGTGTGGATCGCCCCCGGTGACGCCGAACACCGCCCCGGTGATCGCGCTCGTGTTTCGCGGGCACTGGACTCAATCCATTGGCAGCAGCAAGGTGGCGGCCAACCCTCCGTCTGCTCGATTACTCAGACGCACCTGCCCGCCAAGGCGGTCGACAATGGTCGCAACGATCGAGAGCCCAAGCCCTGCACCATTCGGGTTATCGCGGCTGTAGAAGCGTTCGAACACACGGGAAAGGCTTGCTTCATCGATGCCCGGCCCCTCATCCTCGACCACCAGCTCGAAAGCGCTGTCCAGGCGCCGGAGTGACACCGTTATGCGGCCTGCGGGCGGGGAATGCTCAACCGCGTTGGACACCAGGTTCTGGAGTGCGATGCTCAGGGCGCCGGCATCGATCGCCAGGTGATGATCGCCCTCGCTGATGTCCAGAGACGGCTCCAGGCCACGGGCAAGAATCCACGGTGTCAGGTCGGCCAACGTGTCGGTGACCACTTCAGCCAGATCGACGCGGGTACTGCCGCGCTGCCGCAGTCCTGGCTCTACGCGGGCCAGTGTCAGCAGTTGGTTGACCACCCGGGTCAGCCGGTCGACCCCGCCCATCAGGAACCCCAACGCTTTTTGCCGCTCCACGTCGTTGCTGGCCGCCAGGGCGTTCTGTGCATGCAAGCGCAGGGCGGCCAGCGGCGTGCGCATTTCGTGAGCGGCATCGGCAATGAACCGGTGCTCACGCCGTAGCAGGTCCTCGATCTGTGCCAACAGGCGATTGATGGCGGCCTGCATCGGCTCAAGTTCCGAGGGAAGCGGCACCAACTGCAAAGGCTCAAGGGAGTCGGCGTGGCGCCCACGGATGACATTGGCCATGTTCTGCAACGGCCGCAGCCCCCAGCCGATCGCGGCCCAGACCAGCAGCGCCAACGCCAGGCTGCCGAGCAGAAACGGAAACAGGGTATGGCGAACAATGCGGTCGATCAGGTCGTAGCGCACATCATCACGTTCGCCGACCCAGATCACCCAGTGCTTTTCCGGCACCGGCAGGACGAAACCACGCCATTGTTCGCCGCCGCTGGTGAAATCGTAGAAGCCTGGCGTCGTCGGTGGCGAGCCGAGTGTCGGCGCACTGGGTGTATGCACCAGGAGCGCCCCGCCATCCTGCCAGACCTGAAACGCCAGCTTGCTTTCGTAGGGGTGCCCCACCTGATGCCGCCCTGCCCCCGCCAAGGCCTGGTTGAAGGCCTGATACAGCGCCTCATGCGCGCCGTCCTGTACGGGCATGCTCATCACACCTTGGAGCAGGCGGGCATTCTGGGCAAGGTGGGCGTCATACACCTCGTTAATTTCGCGGCGGCTATCGTGGTAGTTGTATAGCGCCAGCAGGCCAGTACCTAGCATCAGTAACAGCATTACCCGCCAAAGTGTGCGTTGGCGCAGCGAACTCATGCCTTGGCCTCGACCAGGTAGCCAATGCCGCGCACCGTGCGAATCAAACCGTTGAACAGCTTCTTGCGCAGGTGATAGATGTTTACCTCCAGCGTATTGCTCTCGGGCTCTTCGTCCCAGCCATACAGCAGCTGGGTCAGGCGCTCACGGGTGAATACCTTGCCGGGTTGCGCCAACAACTCATGCAACAGCCTGTATTCCTTCGGGGTCAGCACGACCTCCACGCCGTTGTAGTGCACTTGCTGGGTAGCCGGGTCGAGACTGATCCCCGCATGTTCGATCAGCAGCTTGGCGCGACCCGCGCTACGCCGCAGCAAGGCGCGCAAGCGTGCCTTCAGCTCGTTGAGATCGAAGGGCTTCACCAAGTAATCGTCGGCGCCGGCATCGAGGCCGCTGATGCGGTCGTCCAGCGCATCCCGTGCGGTTAAAATCAGCACCGGCAGGCTGTCGCCGCCGGCGCGTACACGCCGTAGTAGTTCGATGCCGTCCATGCGGGGCAATCCAAGGTCGAGAATCACCAGATCGAAGGTCTCATGCTGCAGGGCATGCAGGCCACTGACACCGTCGCGTAGCCAATCGAGGGTGTAGCCCTCCTGGCGCAAGCCGTCATGGATCCCTTCACCCAGTGCGATGTCGTCTTCAACCAGCAGCAGCCGCATGTTCAGTCCTGTTTGTCCTTGATCGCCTTGAGTAAAGCATCGATATCGGCACGCCGGCCCTGGTCTGCCAGCTCACGCCCTGGCCGGGGCGGTGCTTGCAGGGCTTTGCGCAGGGCTGCCTCAGCCTCCGGGTAGCGCTTTTGCCGGTACAGATGATCAGCCCAGAAATAGTTGCTGTCGATACCGTTGGGGTTGATCTGCAGGGCCTTGCGCAGCATCTTGTCGGCCATCTCAGTATCACCGAAACCAATCGGCCAGCCGGGCACTTGATCGTACAGCGTGCCCAGGCTGGTATAAGCCGAGCCCTGCAAGGCGTTGGGGTCCAGTGTCATGGCCTGCTCCAGGCTAGCCTTCGCCGCCTTGACCTTGCCCAGTGCCCCAAGGCCACCGGTGGCCCCCGCCCAACTGCTGTTGATGATGCCCTCCCAGATCAACGGCTCGGGTGTGCCGGGGTACTGGCGAACAAAGGCCGCCGCATCGCCGGACAGTCTTTCAAATGCCTCGGCACGTTTATCCTTGGGCATCTGGTACTGGATCTGCGCCCAGCGCTGCTGCAGGTCGCTTAGGTGCTGCGTGCCTGTTTGGTCCAACGCCCAGGTGAAGGGGGCGAATGCCAGCAAGCCGGTAATGAGCAGGCGCTTCATTTGATCGACTCCTTGGAGTGGCTACCGATGTAGCGGCGAATGACAGGCAGTTGCTTGCGCAGCGCGCGATCGACCACGCCCGGCAACATACTGTTGATACGCACGAAGAGCTTCTCCGGCCACCCGAGATAAAGCTCGCTGCGCTCGGACTTCACGGCCTCGAGCACTGCACGGGCGACATCCGCCGGGTCATCCATACCGACTTTAAGCGCTTGATTGAGCGCAGTCGCAGCGCTGCTGTTCATGCCGGTACGGGTCGCCCGGGGGGCGGCATACAAGACATTTACCGTGGTGTCGGCCAGCTCGCGCCGCAGCGCCTCGGAGAAGCCACGCAGGGCGAACTTGCTGGCACAGTAGGTGGCGTAGCCGGGGTAGCCGATCGAGCCATAGGTGGAGCCAACATTGACCACCAGTGCCTTGGGCTGAGCACGCAGCAGCGGCAGGCAGGCGCGTGTCAGTTGCAAGGGGGCCTTCAGGTTGATGTCCAGCAGCTCGTCGAGCGCGTGCTCGTCCAATTGATCGAGCAAGGCGAAGCGATTGACGCCGGCCGCATTGATCAGCACGTTGACAGCGGCCATCTCGCGAGCTCGATCGACCACGCGTTCGCGCCCCACCTGGCTGCGCAGGTCTGCCTCTTGCCAACGTAGACGATCCGGGTAGCGATTCATCAGGCCTGCCAGTTTCCCCATATGCCGACTGACGGCCAGCACCTGGGCGCCGGCGGCGCACAACTGCTCGGCCAGCTCCAGGCCAATGCCCCCACTGGCGCCGGTGAGGATCACCACAGACTCAGGCAAGCGCATGGCGCACCTCATCCTGCCCCGCGCGCGGCAAGCCTTGGAACATCTCGGTGTACAAGTGGTAGACGACCTTCGCCGCATGGATGACAGCCTGCTGGTCTGCGGCATCATCGAGGCGGTCCATCAGTTGCTTGTAGGTCACCATGTGGTCCTGGTCCAGCGCCCCATGGGAGCTCAGGTAGCTGAACGCCTTGTCAGGCAGGTTCAGTGCGGTTTTGATCGTGCCCGCCGCTTGAGTGGCCAGGGCGATGCTGGTGCCTTCGAGCACGTTGACCATGCCGAAGAGCCCGACCGGGTTGCCACGGGCGATCAGGTCGTAGAGGTAGGAGACCATCAGCTCGATCGACCGCGCCGGCCGACCATCACGTACCGCCTCCCAGTCACCACCGCAGGCGTTGATGTCGTTGAGGATCCACTGCTCGTGGCCGTACTCCTCATCGATGTACTCGCACACCGCGCCGCGCAGCCACTCCAGCCGCGACGGCAAACGCGCGCCACAGGCCATCATCAGCGGCACCGTGTGGCGGACATGGTGGTAGGCCTGTGTCAGGAAGGCTACGTAACTGTCCAGGCTGACCTGGCCGGCCAAGGCCTCACGGATCACGGGTACGGCGAACAACGCCTGACGCTCTTGGGCCGTTTGTGTTTGCAGGGTGTCGAAAAAGGACATGGTTAACCTCACAACGAGATGTCGGATAACAGGGAGTGGTAGCGCTGCAGGATCGCCTCGCGCCGCGGGCGTCCATTGGCAGTCAGGGTTCCGTCCAGAGGGTTCAGGGGGGTCGGTAACCGGCGCCAGGCGTACACCCGGGCGTAATCAGGCAGTTGAGCGTTGCAGTGCTGCACGGCCTGATCGATAGCCTCATCGCTGGCGCTGGGATCTAATGGCCAGAGCAATGCCAGGTTGC
Organism: Pseudomonas entomophila; assembly: GCF_023277925.1. Lineage (NCBI taxonomy): Bacteria > Pseudomonadati > Pseudomonadota > Gammaproteobacteria > Pseudomonadales > Pseudomonadaceae > Pseudomonas > Pseudomonas entomophila. Next base: position 1,456,870 of record NZ_CP063832.1, on the reverse strand, counting down.
CTGGCAAGGCTTCGCCATGCACGAACGCCTGGGCGATGACACCACTCTGGCTGAGCTCGGCTTCTACCCACTCCGGGTTGACGTTGCGCCCGAAGCTGGTGATGAACTGGTGCTTTTTGCGACCGTCAAGGTACAGGTAGCCCTCCTCGTCGAGGTGACCGAGATCGCCCGTCGCCCACCACTGCTGGGTAACAGGAGCGTCCTCCAGGTAGCCAAGCAATATCGAGCCGGCCACCAGCACCTCGCCATCCTCGGCTATGCGCACTTGCACATGGGGCAATGGCTTGCCGACGCTGCCAGGGCGAACGGCCCCCGGGCGGTTCAGCGCCACCACCGAAGCACATTCGGACAGACCGTAGCCTTCGAACACAGGTAAACCGACCGCCTCGGCCCGTGCCAGCAGGCTTGGTGATACCCGGGCACCGCCCACCGCCACGAAACGCAACGGGCCAACGCGCATCAGCCCGCGTTCAATGGCCGTGACCAGCCCCATCAGCAACTGCGGCACAAGAATCAGGCTCTGCGCACCGCTGAGGGCAATGGCGCCCAACAGGCGCTTGAAGTCCACCTGGCTTGCGCCGCCCATGCCCAACTGTTGCTGCGGATAAAGCTGTACGCAGGCACCCGCCATCAGCGCGGCATAGACACCGAGGTTCTCCAGCAATACGCCCAAAGGCAGCACAGCCAGATACTGCTGTGGTTCGCTTGGCCGGCTGGCGGCCTCCAGTTCACGTGCCACACGCAGCATGGCCTCAGCACTCAGGCACACGCCCTTGGGGCTGGCGGTGCTGCCAGAGGTGTAGGTGATCTTGGCCGTGCCAGCAGGCAATTCGGCGCCTGTCGACCTCGCGCGCACCCAGAACTCACCTTGCTGGGCAAAGCCCTCCCGCGCCAGCAGCAGCGCCCATTGCGCTGCGCACAGCACGGTTGATGCGCCGCTCTGGGCGATGCAGTGGTCGAACTGCGCCGCACTGAAGAACGACGGCACGATCACGCAGGGGCGTTCAGCGAACAAGGCGGCCAAATCCCAGAACAGGAGCTCAGGGCCGTTGTCCAGGGCCAGTACCAATGTACCTGTCGGTTGCCGACGCAGGGCATGGGCTCGCAGGCCTACCTCACCGAGCAATTGCTGATAGGTGTAGCGTCGAGTCTGCCCCTGCACCGCCACTGCTTCGGCATGATCACGGGCATACGCTGACAACCGCTCATGGAAACGATCCAGTTCACGCGGCATGTCCGGTCTCCTCGACAAGCGCAGGAAAGCCCAGCCGCTGGAACACGCCCGCCTGGGCCAGGGCGTCGAAGCCGTAACCGATGTTGCCGGCATACACCTGGGGACGCTGGTCGTAGTAAGTCCCCCATTGATCAACTTGGCCTTGAAGGCACTCGGGGTTGGCCGGCGCCAGTACCGTGGGCACCAGCCCCAGCCGCTGGAAGCTGTTGATCAATGTCGCGGCCCCGGTAAACGCTACCCATTGCAGGCCACGCGCAGCCAGCAACCAGGTGACGGCGATGATCATGACGCGTGCGCTACCCGCGCTGAGTGATGCCAGGTTGCCGACCTCGACCATGCCGGTACGCTCAAGGTTGGTGCCGGCTATACGGGACACTTGCGTTTCAAGCGGCTGGTCCAGATAACGCTCGAGGAACAGCGGGCCATCATTCGCCAGACGTACACCGGCCGCCGCGACCAGGCGCCCGCGGCTGTCATGCAACGCCAGCAGTTCCGGCAGGTAATGTTGCACATCGGCATGGTGCGCCGTGGCGAAGCGCTGGTGGATGAAGTGCTCCAGGTCTGCGCGGGAGGCATCTCCTGCCCGGTGGAGCGACAGGTGCGCATGATGGTCGGTATGGCTACCGATCGCTAATGGGAGCAGGCTGCTCCATTGAATCTGGCTCATGAAACTCCCCCAATTGGGCTCGACGGGGGAATTATCAGGCGCGAATCTGAATGGAATCTGAAGTCAGCGCGGTTGGGCAAGCGCATCTGCGCCAGCCGCCGCGGACTGTTGCGGTGCGCTAAAGATACCCTGCTGCGCAGTTTGCCAGGCCAGGGTTAATGTTCTGCCTCGGGCGCACACCTCCAACTGTCGTCCTTCCCCGCCTCGGAAGCCGCTCACTCATGTCCCTTGGAAGTACTGCGAACGCCCACGATCCATCACTACCGGGCGTTGCCGGGCGAAGAAGCGTTACTTCGAATCGGGACCTTGCATCGTTTGTCGTCATTGCAAGTTCTCCCACCGAGCGTTCAGTTAACCATCACCTCGTCCAGTGTCTGCTCGAGGGTGCTGACCGTGCGCTCGATATTGTGCAGCTTTTCGAGCCCGAACAAGCCGATGCGGAAGGTCTGGAAGTCGGCTGGCTCGTCGCACTGCAACGGCACGCCTGCGGCAATCTGCAGGCCGTGGTTGGCAAACTTCTTACCACTCCTGATGTCGGCATCATCGGTGTAGCTCACCACCACGCCTGGGGCCTGAAAACCTGCTGCGGCCACGCTCTTGATACCTTTGCGGGCCATCATTGCGCGCACCCGATCACCCAGGGCCTGTTGTTCGTCGCAGACCTTGTCGAAACCGTAGGCTTGTGTCTCGTTCATCACGTCGTTGAATCGCGCGAGGGAATCGCTGGGCATGGTCGCATGGTAGGCATGGCCCCCCTGCTCATAGGCCTGCATGATCTGAAGCCACTTCTTCAAGTCGCAGGCGAAGCTGGTGCTTTGCGTCGATTCGATGCGCTCAAGGGCCAAAGCGCTGAGCATCACCAGGGCGCAGCAAGGTGAGGCGCTCCAGCCTTTCTGCGGTGCGCTGATCAGCAAGTCGATTGCGCATTTGTGCATATCAACCCAAATCGCGCCTGAGGCGATGCAATCCAGCACGAACAGGCCACCCACCGCATGCACGGCATCGCCCACAGCCCGCAGGTACTCATCGGGCAGGATGATCCCCGATGACGTTTCAACATGGGGGGCGAAGACAATCTGCGGTTTCTGCGACTCAATGGCTGCCAACACTTCGTCCAGAGGAGGCGGGGCGTAGGCTGCCTGGCGCCCCGTTTCAACCGGCCGGGCTTTTAGCACCGTTGTGGCCGCTGGAATGTTGCCCATCTCAAGAATCTGGCTCCAGCGATAACTGAACCAGCCGTTGCGTATCACCAGGCATTGCTGGCCGGAAGCAAACTGCCGTGCAACCGCTTCCATGCCGAAAGTGCCACTGCCCGGGATCACCGCAACAGCCTCGGCGTTGTAGACCTGCTTCAGGGTCGTTGAAATGTTCTTCATCACACCTTGAAACGACTGGGACATGTGGTTGAGCGAGCGGTCGGTGTAGACCACCGAATACTCGACCAGCCCCTCGGGATCGATACCGGGATAAATCTTTGACATGGTGTGGCTCCTTTGGCAGAGATGTCCATGGCATCGACCCTGCCCTAAGCCATTGCAAATGACAAGATGCATCAGGCACACCGCAATCGCCCGCCATGCCCCCTGCCCGACTTCTTCATCTCGGTGGCGATCACGCTTGCGTTAGGGGCGCGTCCCGAGGTTGAAGCATCCGGGCGGCGCAGCATCTGGTCTCGCGGCCGCCCTACCCTTGCTCCTGTGTCCTGCGCCGTGGCGCCGAGCGGCGACAGCGCTGTGAACAATACTTCACCTCCTCCCAGCACCGCGCCCAACGCTTACGCCAAGTGAACGGCCGGCCACATACCGTGCAGATCTTGCTCCGTTCGGCAGGTGGGTTCCGGCTCATCGCGCCCGCTCCGGCAACCGGCGGAAGAACAGGGTGATCTGGCCAATCTCCACCCCCAGCTTGCTCATCTTCGAGCGGTTGATCAGGGTGTCGTCATCCATCAGGTACATCCAGTCGTCCAGATCCACCTGCCAGTGCCGCCCGTCCACGGGCAGATCCAACTGGTAGCGCCAGCGCAATGCATTGCCGGCCACTTCGCCGCGAGCCTCGCCGATCACATCCCCGGCGGTGCCGCGCCAGTGGCCGGGACCGTCCGGCACCAGCGTCCAGGTGCGCCGCTGCCGTGTGCCGTCGCTGTAGAGAAAATGCTCGTCGAGGATCAGCCGCTCGCCGTCCCGACGGCTGTCGATGCGAACGTGGAAGCGCTTTACCACTTCTCCGGAACGTTTCTGGAACATGCCCCAGGCCTGCACCGGGTGCGAGAAGAAGGCCGCCAGGTCGAAACGGGGTTGCTCTGCGGCGTACCGCCCGACTTCAACATTGCCACAACTGCCCAATACCAGGCAGGCCGCCAGCATCAGTGCTCTGTACATGTTCAAGTGCCTCCTCGGTGCTTGCCGGCCATGCCGAGCAGTTGCTGGCGCAACTGGCGGTCTCGGGCCCGTGGGTCCAGCCAGATGGCGAAGAACGCCTGGGCAAAGACCGGGTCGGCAATGTCGCGGCTGAGCTTGTCATCGACGTAGAAGCGACAGCCCTGCTGCGGCAGGTAAACCCCCGTGATGCGCATGCCTGGGTGCACATCCGCGAACGCCTCCTGCAGCACCTTGGCCCAGGCTTCGAGTTGTTGCGGCGTCACGCGGTCGGCACCCAGGCGACGCATCTCCTCGAGGCTGGCTTGCACCAGCGTGTCCCGGGACAAGGAACGGTGGTAGGTCAGCTCCAGGGCGAAAGGCTGGTTCCAGTCATGACGCGGGCCTTCGGCCCACAAGCGTGCGGTGTACAGCCGCAGGCCGAACCAGGTGAAGTCCCCACCGCCCAGCGGGTGGGCCGCTGGCAGCGCCACACGCCAGTCCGCAACGACCGCTGGCAGCGTCGTCAGCAACAGGCAGAGGCAGGCCCAACGAGCAAGGAATGTCATGACGAATCTGCAGAGAGCCATAACTTGTACAAGACTAGAATTTTGTACAGGTTTAATCAAATCATGTATAGATTTCAAGGTTGGCTGCAGACACAAGGTAGATTCTCCGATGAGCCTCATCCCCAACCTCCACACACCTGCCAACGTGTTGCTCTGTGGCGCCAGCCAGGGGATCGGTCTTGCCCTGTGTTCGCAGCTGCTGGCGCGCGATGACGTCGGGCTGTTGCTTGCTGTCTCGCGACGGGCAACCCGTAGCCCAGCCCTGGATGCCCTGGCCCGCGAGCATGGCCGCCGGTTGGTTCGCCTCGACTGCGACGCCCGGGACGAACAGGCGCTTCAGGTACTGGCAGGCCAGGCCCGTGCCTGCTGTGATCAGTTGCACCTGGTCTTGTGTACCCTTGGCGTGCTGCAAGAAACGCCGGCGCGGGCCGAGAAGTCGCTGGCGCAACTGGATCTGGCGGGATTGCAGGCGAGTTTCGCCACCAACTGCTTCGCCCCGGTCCTGCTGCTCAAGCACTTGCTGCCGCTTTTGCGTCAGCAGCCCGTGACCTTCGCCGCCTTGTCGGCACGGGTCGGGTCGATCAGTGACAACCACCTGGGCGGCTGGTACAGCTATCGCGCCAGCAAGGCCGCGCTCAACCAGCTGCTGCGAACAGCCAGTGTCGAACTCAAGCGACTCAACCCCGCCTCGACAGTCCTTGCCTTGCACCCCGGGACCACCGACACCCGGCTTTCACGCCCATTCCAGGGCAACGTGCCAATCGGCAAGCTGTTTTCACCCGCGTTCGCCGCGAGCTGTATCCTCGAACTTGTCGGCCGGCATGGGCCGTTGCAGACCGGCACGTTCTGGGCCTGGGATGGCAAGTCGGTGCCCTGGTGACCGATCATGTCTGAAGGGTTTTCCTTGCCAACAACTCGGTAAACGCCATTACCTTGACCGGCCGAAAGCGCGCCGTCGGAAACACCACGTGGATATCCCCACGCGGCAGTGCCCATTGCGGCAACACTTCGATCAACCGACCTGCGTCCAGGTCAGGCGCCGCCACATAGTCAGGCAGGACAGACAACCCCGCCCCCTGAAGGGTCGCCTCACGCACCGCCAAGGTCGCATTGAGCGATACGCTGGATTTCATCTCCACCACCACCTGCTCTGATTCACCTCTGCTAAACGCCCACCTGGTCGGTTCCCGCAGCGCCGTGTTCGCGACCAGCGGCAGCTCAGCCAGACCTACGGGGTTGTGCAACGCATCCACCCGCGTTCGCCACTGGGGCCCGGCCACCAGCCGCTGCTCGAAGTGGCCGATTCGACGGGCTTGCAAATGCTGCTCGGTGATCCACCCCACACGAATGGAAAGGTCCAGGTCGTGAGTGCCTGAATCCAGTGTCTGATCGCTGAAATGCGCCTCGACCTTGCATTGCGGATAGCGCTGTGAAAACTCGGTTATCGCCGGGACCACGACACCGATGCCGTAATCGAAGGGCGCGGTCAGGCGCAAGGTTCCCGTTGGCTCGCTGGCCGACTCCGACAGCTCCTCGAAGGCTTCTTCGGCCTGCTTGAGGATCGCTGCACAGCGGTAGTAGAACGCTTGGCCCGCCTCGGTGGTGCGCACCCGCCGTGTGCTGCGCACCAGCAGCGTGGTGCGAAACGCTTGCTCCAATCGCGCGACCTGCTGGCTGACCACCGCCTTGGTGATACCGAGCCGCTCGGCGGCCGCGGTAAAAGAGCCGGTCTCTACGACTGCCGTAAAGTAGGCAAGCCGATTGAGGTTGGAAGTGCCCGTCATCGTGCCCCTCTGATTGTATGTTTTTAAAACACAATACGTTTATTTTGTATGCATTTAAAAATCAATACATGCGCGATAAGATTTTGGCCCTATCGTCAACGGAGTTCCCTCATGAGCAAAACCCTTGTCTACCTCTTCGATCCGCTGTGTGGATGGTGCTATGGCGCGGCCGGGCCTTTGCCGCAGATCCTGGCGACCACAGGTGTCCACTTGCACCTGATACCGACGGGCTTGTTCGCCGGAGACGGCGCCCGCGCCATGGACGATGGTTTCGCGGCGTATGCCTGGAGCAACGATCAACGTATTGCACGTTTGACCGGGCAAGTGTTCAGCGAACGGTACCGCGATCATGTGCTCGCTGACCGCAACCAGGCGTTTGATAGCGGTCCCTTTACCCTGGCACTTTGCGCCGTGCACCTGACCGCGCCCGCGCGCGAGTTCGAAGCGCTCAAGGCGATACAGGCTGCACGCTATGTCGACGGCCGGGATGTGACCCAACTGGATACCTTGGTACAGGTGCTGGGTCACCTCGGCCTGGATGCCGCCGCCGAGCGTATCGCGCATCCGGACGATACCCTGCTCCAGTTCAACCGAGATCGTGTCACCGAGGGACGCGCCATGATGCGCAAGTTTGGCGTCCAAGGCGTTCCGACATTCGTCCTGCAACAAGAGAACGCTGCCCCACGCTTGCTTCACGCCAGTACTATTTTTTCGGATGCTGACGCGTTCGTCCGTGAATTGAACGGATAAGCGCTGCGTACCGCCCTCGCACCCGCAATCAGGTGATCGGATAACGCTTGAACACGTCAGTCTCTTCCAGCCGCGCCGCATGAGCGTTGAGTGCCGGGAACTCTTCGGCCCTGACCACCTCGGGCAACATCAGCTGAATGAACGACCAAACCACGGCAGTCGTGAGTGCAGCCTGGTCTGGACGCTCACCTTGCGATGGGTGTGAAGCACAATGCTTGTCCAGCTCGGTACAGGCGGCGAGCAGCTGCCCGGTAACGCGCTCGACCCACGGCAGATGAAGCTTTTCTGCCGGGCGTTGATTGTGCTCGTAGACGATTTGCACGGCCTTCTCGCACGCCGCCAGCGCGAGCCCCAACGTAACCAAGGCAGCGGCCAACGCCTGCGGTTGCTGCGGCAACAACTTGCTGTCAGGGCCGCTGAGGGTCTCGAAATAGCCGATGATCAGCGTCGAGTCCATCAGTACCGAGCCATCGTCCAGCACCAGGGTCGGCGCCTTGACCACCGGGTTGATCCGGGAGAACGCCTCGAACGTGCGGAATACCGACAATGGATCGTGCTCGAACCTGACGCCCAGCAGATCCAGGGAGATCGCCACCCGGCGCACATAAGGCGAATCCAGCATGCCAATGAGTTTCATCCATTACCTTCCTTGATTGATATTGATCTCCAGCGCCATTTCGCGGCGCTTGATACGCCATGCAAACAGCGGCCCCACGCTTGTCAAACACCTGCCCTCACGGCTGAAGCCTACCACCCTTCCACATGCAGCCAAACGGGCCTCGCCAGTCCTTCCTGGTACTCGTTGAAAACTGTCTCTAGCAAGGCTGGCTCCTACAGTGTGAAGACAGGTGCGCGGCCAGAGGATGTGTTCGGGTACCCAGGCACCCCCTGGATTGCCGACACCACCTGCATCGTTGCCGCCTCGATCGTGCTTTCGTTACGGCACAGCACCCAGCCGTTATCGGCAACTGCCCGCTCGAACGCCTCGGTACTGGCGACATGCTCTTCCAGTTCATGCATCACCGTACTGCTCAACCCGCGTGTTCGAGCCGCCGCCCTCGCCCACGAAATTTCAGGGGCGGTGACAACCCCGACATGCAGATCAGGCACCCGCACATTGCGCTCGATGTTCAAGCGCAGAATCTCTGCAAACGGCACCAGCCGGCGAAACGCGGCATCGGAGGGGTACCAGCGATCGATCAGGATGATGCTGTCCGGTGGTTGCTTGGCCAGTACGTGCTGCGAGATCCAGTGACGGCTCTCGGCAAAACGCTCACAAACGCTCAGTTCCAGCTCCCGGCAGGGGTTCCTGACGAACTGGTTGACCAACGCCATGGTTTTACCCCGGTAGGGATCGCTTTTCTTCTCGCAGATCCGGATCACTTTCTTGTTGTCCGCCCTGAGGGCTTTGGTGACGGACTCCAGCAACGTGGTCTTGCCGGTGCCTTTGGGCCCATCCAGGGAAATGAACAGCGAACGATTCATGCTTCAGACGACTCTTGGGTAAATACGCTGAACAACGCGGTTGGCATTGATTGTGTGGCCTCTGTAGGGGCGGCTTCAGCCGCGATGCCGGCATCATGGTGTGGGGACCCGCTTCGCGGGTGATCGCGGCTAAAGCCGCTCCTACAGGATTGGCACACAGGTGGCGTCGTTACATCAGGCAGTAGAACTCGCTGACCTCTGCCACGATCTTGCCCTCGGCGTCATACAACCGGGCCTCAGGTGTCATGGCCATGGAGCGCGCCTCGAGCGTATAGCGCTGCCCCGCCTTGAAGTGCGCGTAACTCACGGTCAGATAGCACTGCCGGACAGTGGGGCCACCCATCATGCTCATCCCTCCACCACCATTCACCTCGTAGTCGAACCGGACGACCAGCTCATGGCCACCGGGGCTGACCTGGAAGAACCGGCCGTCGCTCAAGCGCTGTTTATCCAGGCGCTCGGCCAGCAGCACGCGGTCATTGGGGAATGGCATCGAAAAGTCGACCCAGGCCATCTGCGGGTTGGCGGCCGGCATGGGGGCCTGGCAACCCGCGATGGTCGTGATTGCCAACAGCAACGTCAAGCCGCGCATGATAGATGCCTCGACGACCGTCATTTGCTAACACATTACCCCTCGTTCAGGCCTTAGTCTTGCGCCGTCTGACCCACAGCCAGGCAACACCAGCCACTGCCGCCAACCCAAACGGCAAGACCTGCGCCTTGTACGGTCGCAGCACGTCACGCGCGGCATCCAACGCCTCGGTCACATAGCGCTTGTTGGCCTGGTCGAACCGGGGCGCCTCGCACTGCTTGCCAAAGTCCTCCGCCCATTGAACGAAGGGCCCCTGCTCGACGTAGCGCTTGTACAGGGCACTTTCCTGATCGCTGCCGGGCACCCAGCCGGCCGCCGTGCACAGCACCGCGGCGAAGGCCTGGCTGCTATGAGGCAGCTGGTTCGCGGCCTGGTTGGCCAGGTCGGCGGCGACATAACGGTAGTGATAACGCAGGTCGGGCTTGGCTGCGGTTGCCTGCTGACGCTGCAGCTCGCCGGCGCCAATCAATGGCCCCGGTTGCACTTCGGCGCTCCCCAGGCTGAAGCCGCCGCCCAGCCAGGCATAGTCCGGCGCCATCTCGTAGCCCAGGATCTCCATGCCGGACGCGCGCGCCAATGTCGCTGCGCCATACAGTGCCTCGGCTCGACCGGTGGCCGTCCAGTTCGAGACAGCGTCCTTGCGGTGCTGTACGTAGGCCTTGGCGTCGGCCCGCAGTTGCGGCGTATCGAAATAGGCCGGTGCTTCGTCGTAACGCCCCTCGCGCAGCAGGCGGCGGCCGAGCAGCTCGCGCAATTGCGTCGCCACCGGTCGTGGCACGTAACTGCCCTCCTCAGCCTCGGCGGCCGGCGGCGCGGGTACATGGGCATCGACATACCCCTTGAGCTCATCGAGGGTCAGCACCCGCTCGGCCACGTTCGCCGCGTCCTGCCAGTAGACCTCCTGGCTTCTGTACAGTTGGTCGAACGCCTGCAGGTAATCGCCGCGTTCCAGGGCCAGGATCGCGCCCTCGCCTTCGACTCGGCAGCCGGGTTTCACGCTTTCATAATCCCAATCCGGGGTTTGCCGCGCGCCCCAGGATTCATCGCGGGGAAACGCGGCGGCGGCCTTGGCATAGGCGGCTGCCGCCTGGGCCTTGTCACCCTCGCGCAGGGCCAGCTTGGCTCTCAACCACCAGGCCAGGCCGGTGTCGCCGGCATGGCGCAGGTAGCCTTGGGCCGCGACGAAGTCGCCCTGTTGGTAGCTCAACGCCGCCAGGCGGTCGGCATCGTCCAGGTTGTCGCCGACACCGGCCTGCAGCAGCCGAGGGAGGCGCCGTTCCTGAGCCGGCTGCTGCCTGTCGTAGTCCCAGCCGATATGGCTCAGCAGGTACGCGGTGAGCAGCTTGCGTGGCATGGGTTGGCGCAACAGGGTTTGCAGTGCCTCGTCCGGCATGGCCACCAGCTCGTCGGCGAGCTGCCTGAGCGAGCTGTAGCCATTGCCCGAGCCCAGCCGGCTCTGGTTGGCATACAGTTGGATGGCGCTGTTCCAGTCGCCGGCGAGCTTGGCCAGGCGGGCCTCCTCGCCGAAGCTGGCCACCCCCAGTTCGAGCGGGTCGCTGAAGCCTTCGGCGCTGAGGGCCCGAGCCTGCTGGAAAGCCTGCCGGGCCCGAGCCTGCAAGGCCTCTGGTGCTGGCTGCAGGTCGTCGCCGGCTTCGCGGCTCTGGGCCGCCAGTGCCCGCCCCAGGGAATAGGCCGCCCAGGTGCTGCGCAGCTTGCGCTGCTCGGCGGGCAACGCCAGTACCTTGCTGAAATATGCCACTGCCTGGGCATTGTCGCTGGCATCGAACGCCACCGCGCCGGCGATGTACAGGCGCAGTTCGTCCGGCAGGTCGGCGCCTTGCGCTTCAACCTGCTGCGGATCTTGCAAGGTGCGCAGCCGCGCGACCTTGTCCCGCAGGTGTTCCGGCAGCTCGCTGGCTTCGACCTGGCTGCGCTGCGCTCGGTACGGCCGGCCGTTGTCGTCGCTGTCCCAGTAAGGCGTCAGGGTGGCTTCAGTGGTGGGCTTCAGGCCCGCCAGCGGCTGGCCGAGGCGGTTGACTTCGAACGCGAAATTACCTTCCGGTAGCTCAGCCAGTGCCTGTGCCCGGTCCCTGAGCAACTGCATCGGGAAGTCGGGGCCACAGGCCAGCGCTGTGCCGAAGGGCACGCTCAGCGACAGGCACAACAGGTGCCGAGGCCAGTTACGGGTAGACATTCCATGCTCCTTGATCGATTCCTTGGCAGCGTGCCCAACCGAGCACGCGCCGGCCCCCAGCCGCGACACGCGCGCTGGACTGGCGGTTGAAGACGAGGTGTTGGGGGGATAGCTGCAAGCGGTAACCGTTGAGCCCGTCGGCGGCGTCGCAGGTGCCGATGTTCAGTGCTACCCGCTCGGGGAGTGGCTGGTCGAGATTGCCGACATTGGCCAGGCTGATGTCGTAGAGCCCGTCACGCCCGGTCGTTTCGACCTGCCACTGGCTGGCCAGCGCGTCGCCGCGCGCCACCGCTTTCAGGGTGGTCAGGCTCCAGGCACGGCGGTCGCCGGGCAATGGCAGGCGAAACCAGATCAGCCCGGCCAGGTGCGCGGGCGGCTGGTTGCGCAGTTGCCGCCCCAGGTCCAGTAGCTGTTGCGGGTCGGCCTGCAGCTCTCGGCGCTCGCCAGCAAGGTCCAAGGGCGCTTCGCTTTCCACCACGGGAGTGCCACCGGTATCCGGCAGCAGCGCGATGCCATAGGCGGGCAAGGCGAGGTAGAACGGCTTTTCGCTGACGCGGCTCCAGCGTTCGGCCCATTGCCTGGCTTGTAGAGGGTCGAACAGGCCCCGCCGCGGGTCGCTCACCGCATGCACCTGCAGCACGCTGCTGTCCACCGCCTGTAGCAGCGCAGGCAGCTGCGGGCTGTCGAGCCAGGTGGGCAACGCGGTGATGCTCAGTTTCAGGCCGGGTGGCAGCTGTTCACGCAGGTTCAAGAGAAAGTCGGTGTAGCCCGGCAGGCGGGCGCTGCCACTGTCGTGGTCGATTTCAAGCCCACTCAGGGTCACGCCGACAGCTTGCCAGTCGGCCAGCAGTTGCGCGATCTGGGCACGTGCCGCCTCCTGGTCCAGTGCAGGGAGTTGGCCGTCCAGGCGCACGACCGCGATCACCGGCCGGCCATCGGCCTTCAGTTGCGCCAGGTCGACCAGCGCCCTGCTCCACCCGGCCTTGGGCTGGGCCTGCAACGCCAGTACCCGCAAGGTCGTGAAATCCGCCCGGCTCTCGGCCAGGGCCTGGGCATGGACAGGCCGCCACTGGCGCTGCCAGATGTAGAGTTGCTGGTCGAGTGGCGACGGTGGTTCGGGCTGGCAGCCAGCCAGCGCCCCGAGAACGACACAGGCAAGCAGGCGGCGCAGGGACAGGGTGACGGGCATACAGTCCTTGGTCTGGCGCGCACGGGCGCCGTTGCGAGGTGGCGATAGTACCTCAACGCAGCACCTCGCGAACACGGCCACGCTGCCGCTGGGCTGGCCGTGTCGACGGCACCGCGCCACTCGATCACTGGGTCGGCCTGGCCGATCAGGCGCTCTATCGTGCCAAGCAACGGGGGCGTAACCGCACGGAGGTCTACATACAGTAGCGAACCCTGGCGGTTATCGGCGCGGGGTTATCCAAGCAGCGGCGGTGGGCCGGCTCCCACAGGTACCGTGCTGTTCTCAAAGACTCCGCGCCGCCGTCAATCGGCAGCGCTGCTCGTTCCCCTGCGGTTCCTGCTCGACCACCCCGCGCCACCAGCGCTCACCCATGTGTGGCGCATGCAGGTCGATGCGCTCGCCCATCCGTGGCGTGGCCACCTGCGCCCCCTGCTGCGCCGCCCACGTGAGCACCTCTTCGAACGGTGCATACCAGGCATGCAAGGCCAGGTCGAAGGTGCCGTTGTGGATCGGCAGCAGCCAGTGCCCGCCCAGGTCCTGGTGTGCCTGCACCGTCTGCTGCGGATGCATGTGCACGTAAGGCCAGTGTTCGTCATAGGCCCCGGTCTCCATCAGGGTCAGGTCGAACGGGCCGAAGCGCCGGCCGATCTCGGCAAAGCCGTCGAAGTAACCGGTATCGCCACTGAAGAACAGCCGAAGCGTCGGGGAGTCGATCACCCAGGAGCACCACAACGTGCGATTGCCATCGCGCAGGCCGCGACCGGAGAAGTGCTGGGCCGGGGTGGCGGTCAGGCGCACGCCGCCCGCCTCTACCCCCTGCCACCAGTCCAACTGGCGAACCTTGGCCGCCGGCACGCCCCAGGCCAACAGGCGATCGCCCACGCCCAGGGGCGTGTGGAACAGCTCCACCTTGGGCGCCAGGGCCTTGATCGTCGCCCGGTCCAGGTGATCGTAGTGGTCGTGGGACAGGATCACGCCACGTATCGGCGGCAACTCGTCCAGACTCAGCGGTGGCGCGTGAAAACGTTTGGGGCCGGCGAACGGCAGCGGCGAGGCGCGCTTGGAAAACACCGGGTCCGTCAGCCACCAGCCGCCCTCGAGCTTGAACAGCACCGTGGAGTGGCCCAGGCGGAACAGGCTGGCGTCGGGCGCAGCGTCGAGTTGCGCGCGGGTCAGCCTCAGCACCGGCACCGGTGCCTGCGGCACCGTGGCGGTCGGTTTGTTGAACAACGCGTTCCAGATCACCTTGGCGCCCGGCTCGGGCATGTCTGTTGGGCGTGGCGACAGATTGTGGAAGCGTCCCTGACGGGATTGCGGGGAATAGCCGTGATCGTCGATCGGTGCGCGGAACAATGGATGGCGTTTCAAGGTGATGGTCCCCTGGGGGCGCAGGTCGGAAGTGAGCAGTATAAGAAGGCACGGGCGTATGGCATTGCCCGATCCGGCACTCGCCATGCCTGATCCTGCGCTTATGAGATACAAGGCCATCCCACGCGATACGCACCAGAATCATCCGGTTTGTCGCCCTCGACCACCAGCGACGGCGGGCTCACAGCACTTGGGCATACAAAAACGCATCCGAGCCAAACGCGAAGGCGTCAATGTTGTTCCTAAAACGGATGCCACCCGATCAAGGCTTTAAATTTTTCGTGTTGCGCGAAAACGCCTTGAATACACTTGCAGACGCACCTAGCAAACGCTCTAGGTTTTCTTGACCCTTTACTGAAAGGGACGGCTTTCCTTCAAGCGTCTTCATGACCATTTCCAGCTCATCCCCCTTTAAGCTGGTCAGGATATTCTCATCAATGCTATGCAGTAACACCAGCATGCCGTTTCTGAATTGATCCGCGCTTTTAAAGGCGCCGAATATCCTGCCAAGCCCTTCTGAAACATCCTGGCCTGACGCCCCTTGCAACCAGGCAAGTAGAGAAGCGTGTTTACCCACGTCAGGCGCGCTTCCGGGTAACAGGCTAGGCACGCTACGGTTTATGCTTGAAAGCGTGCAGCTCACCCAATCCGTTGGACGGGGATCTTCGTGATAGGCCAAAACTTCGATGGTGTTGTAGGCATACGCCAAGGGGACGCCGAGCTTTTCAAATCGCAAATTTTCGTCATGTTGATGTTTCCTAAACGCCGGGAACTCTCCAGCGTCCACATCGAGCTCTTTTATCTCCAACAATATTAATTTGGCATGACCCAGTCGGCCTACGAGGTCAGCACAGAATTTATTCAGGGTACTCCCCTGCTGGTTCGAGTATGGGGGGAACAACTCCAGGCGAGGCATGTCGTTTCGATTACAGTAATCGTGCAGCGCAAGCATGATAGCTGTCTGAACCTTATTTTCTGCCCTGCTCAACGTACCACTCCTCAACGACGGAATCTCAAACCGATCCGGCGATACCCTATATAAGACATTGATGATCGGCAAGCGCTGGTCAATTAGGCAGCATGATCGTGTCCTCGGAAGACCCATGACCCGCTCTTGAGCGATGCTACCAGCCACTTGCAGAAGATCGAGCCGCCCCCTGGCGCTTGATCATCCCGCCCACTGCGCGTACAAAACACCCTGCCCTCCCCACCCTGCAAGGAGCACTGGATGCTGGAGCTGCACACCGATCGGCTGTATCTGCGCCCCCTGGTCGAAACCGATTGGCCCCTGTTCCTGAGGCTCCATCGCGAGCCCGACACCATGCGCCATGTGTTCGACGAGCTGCCGGAAAGCGAAGTCCGGCGCGGCTTCGAGCACCGTCTCCCGACCTGGACAGCTGAAGCCGATCACTGGCTTTGCCTGGTGATGACCGACAAAGCCACCCGGCAAGACCTGGGGGTCACCGGCCTGCGCATCCTGCGCCCGGGCCATGCCGAGGTCGGTTACCTGCTGCTACCGGAGCATCAAGGCCAGGGTTTCGGCACCGAGTCCCTCCGAGCGGTGATCGAGTACGCCACGGCCATTGGCCTGAGCACCCTGGAGTCCACCATCACCGACGGCAACCGCGCCTCCTGCCGGGTGATGGACAAATGCGGTTTCACCTTCGAACGCCAGGAGCCCGAAGCCTACTTGCTCGGCGGCACCTGGCGCGATGACCTCATCTACCGCCTCGACCTGCACGGATAGCCCATGAACCCCTACCAATGCCTGCCGCCGCGCGCTTTCTGGCGCACGGCGGTCGCCGACAGGCCCGTCGAACAGATCGGCGAGCTGTGGTCGCCCGCGTTCGAGATCGACGCCAAGCACGCTATCGTCACCGCCGGTTCCTGTTTCGCCCAGCACATCGGCCGGGCCCTGGTGGCGCGTGGGATGAACTGGCTCGACGCCGAGCCGGCCCCGGGCGACATGCCCGAAGACGCACGCAAGGCGCGCCAGTTCGGGGTGTTCTCGTTCCGTACCGGCAACCTGTATACCCCGGCAATGCTACGCCAGTGGCTGGCGTGGGCCCTGGGCACGCAACCCCCGTCAGGCGAAACCTGGCAGCGCGAGGGGCGCTTCTTCGACCCGTTCCGCCCAGCGGTGGAAACGGCCGGTTTTGACAGTGAACAGGCGCTGTTCGATTCGCGGGAAGCAACCCTGGCGGCGATCCGCCTGGCCGTGCGCCGGGCCAAGGTGTTCGTCTTCACCCTGGGGCTGACGGAAGCCTGGGCCAATCGCGAGACCGGCGTTGTGTACCCGGTGTGCCCAGGCACCGTGTGCGGCGAGTTCGATCCTCGGGTGCATGAGTTTCGCAACTTCGGCTTCAACGACACCTGCCAGGCCATGACCGAGGCCATCACGCTGATGCGTACGGCAAACCCTGCGCTGCGCCTGCTGCTCACCGTCTCGCCGGTTCCACTGACCGCCAGCGCCACCGGCGAGCATGTGCTCAGCGCCACCACCTACTCCAAGTCGGTGCTACGCGCCGTGGCCGGCCAGCTTTGCCAGGACCTGCCACAGGTGGACTACTTCCCGTCCTATGAAATCATCACCGGCACGCCGTTCAAGGGCGCCTTCTACCAACCCAACCAGCGTGAAGTGACGCCTGAAGGCGTGGCCTTCGTCATGCGCCAGTTCTTTGCCGGCCTCGATGCCGAGCCTGCGCCACCGGCGCCTGCGACAACCCCTTCCCTGGCCTGCGAGGACCTTGTCTGTGAAGACGCCATTCTCGACTACTACGCCTAGCTTCCTGCTGTTGGGCGACTCACACGTCGGTGTCGTCGGCCAGGCCGCCAAGGCGCGGCAACTGCCGTTCAGCGGTGGGCCGCTGGGCGCCGGGCGGGATTTCGGGGTGGACTTCTTCAGCCTGGCGCCGGACGACGTGGTGTTCCGCGACGCCGAACTCGAGCGGCTTTACCGCCAGGCCCTCGCCCAACTCGAAGCCCCCAGCCTTGGCAAGATTCCCGGCCCGCTGGTCAGCAGCATCGGCCTGAGCCTGCATTACCTGGCCACTCGGCAGAACTGGCTGTGCTACCAGGGCCTGGATGGCGAGTTCGACCCTGGTTTTCTCGAAGGGCCCTTGTTCGCCACGATCATCGACACCTTGTCGCGCCCTGCCCTGGCGTTTTATGAGCAGGCGCTTGGCCTGGGTCTGAAGGTGTACGCCGTGCTGCCGCCGCAGCGGGTGCCGCCAATGGCCGACGCCCGGGTGTTCATGGCGGCCCAGGCGCTACTGATCGAGCGCCTGACGGCCCTGGATGTCGAGCTGGTCGATGTGCGTGCGGCGACCAATGACGACCAGGGCCTGCAACGCGCCGAGTTCTGCGAGGTCGACGACCCGTTGCATGGCAACCTGGCGTTTGGCGAGCGGGTTCTGGAGCAGCTGTTGCGCCAGGTGGGCCTGGCCCCTTGCGTGTGTCCGACATCAGCGTTGCAGCGCTGCTGCGACCGAGCGCCGCTGGCGCGGCGCATCGCGGATGAATCCGCTCCTACAGTGGTTACCTGCCATCACCGATGAGCCTAGTTGCCACGACACGGCGCTACAAAGCCACCGCCAGGCACCGGTTGCGATCAAACCCCTCGAAATGCCTGCGGCCGGCTACCCAGGATCGTCACCCGCTCGCCATACCGCGAATGCGGAAAATAATCCCAAACCGCATGGTGCTGGGTACACCGGTTGTCCCAGAACACCAGGGTGCCCGGCGCCCAGCGTACCCGGCAGCTCAACACCGGTTCACGCGCCACCAGGTCGAACAACATCTTCAACAGCACCTGACTCTCGCCAGCCGACAACTGCACGATATGCGAGGTGAAACCCGAATTGACGAACAACGACGGCCGCCCGGTCTCGGGATGGCGCACCACCACTGGGTGCTCGGTCTTGGGCAGGCCGGGTGGCGGTGTGTACCCCTTCCACGGGATTTCGCCATCATGGATGGCCGTCAACGTCCCCAGGAACGCCTGCATCGCCGGCGACAGCATCTCCAGCGCCAGGTGCATGTTGGCGAACAAGGTGTCACCACCTGTTCCAATGGCCGGGGTTTCCTTCACGTACAGCATCGACCCCATGGACGGTTCCAGGTCGGCGGTGCCGTCGGTGTGCCAGGTCTCCCCGGCGACGAATCGCGACTGGGCGTTGGCACGGATCACCACCAGCTCTGGATCGTCACCGTCGATATCATCCAGCGGCAAGGCCCGCAGTTCACCGAACAAACGCCCGAATGCCTTGTGCTGCTCTACGCTTAAATGCTGGTCGCGGAACACCAGCACATGGTTCTCCAGAAACGCCCGGCGAATCTCCGCCAGTTGCTCCGCTGACAAGGGGCGCGACAGATCCACCCCGCCGATCTCGGCGCCAATGACCGGCGTGAGCCGGTCCGCGCTGATGCTGCGATACGGTGCGCGCTGGGCGCCGGCAATGCGCTCGATGGCCTTCAGTGCCTGTTGGTCCATGCTGTCCTCCCTGATTGATGTTGATCGTGTTGGCTTGCCAGGTATTGCAGCCCGGCCGCCAATTGCTCGCGTACCACTGCTCGCTGCTGCGTAGAGGTCGCGCAGGCCCAGATGCAAACCCTCGCCAAGGCGCCGACGACGCTGGCACAGGCCTGTTCGTCCTCGCTGGCGTAGGCGCGGGCGGCGAGCGCGCTGCTGGCCGCCGCGTTGGCCGTGGCGAACGCCTGGGCGTTGGCATCGGTACTCAGTTGCGCGTAATGCCGGGCGAACGCCTCGGCATCACCGAACTGCCCGGCAATCATCGCCTGGTTGGCCGGTGCCTGGCCGTAGTCCAGGGCGCTTTCATAGGCCTGGGCATAGGCTGCCTCGAAGGCGTAGGCCCGGCGAAACACCTGCAATAGCACCGGGCCGAGTGCCATCCGCCATTCACCGGCCCGCCCGCACAGGCCCAGGCTCGCGCGTTGATGCAGGCGTTGCAGCGTGGTCACGGCCTGGCCATGTTCGGGGAGCGCCGCGGCGAGCAACGGCAGCACCGCCTCGGCTTGCCAAAGGTGCAGCAGGCGCCAGTACGCCTGGCAGTCGAGCTGCCGGGGCAAGGGACTGGACTGCAGCACCCGCAGCAGCGGGCTTGACCACGCGGGCGCCTGTGCATGCTCACGCGCCATGGGCCACCCCCTCCGGCGCGAGCAGGTCGCGATTGATTGCCTGGGCTATCTGGCGGGCCCAGGGGCCGGTGACGATGCCGTAGTGGTCGGTATCCAGCGCTTCCCAGTTTCGCAAGCCCGGCAACAACGCCTGCCAGGCCTGACACAGGTCCTGCGCCTGCCAACCACTGCCGATGCCGTATGGGTTGGGCTGGATGGCGATGAACAGCTGCCCGGTCACCTCGGCCAGCACGCCAGGCGCATGCCCCAGCAGGCTCGCCAGGTTGTTGCGACAGCACGTCACCAGGCGCTCCAGGTAACGCGTGCCGTCGGTCTCGCCATTGCGCAAGGCGAACTCCCGTTCGAATACCCGCTGGATCTGCGCCTCGTCGATCGCTTGCAGCGCGTTTCCGGCGTCCGGCGCGGGTGGGTCGATCAGGTACAGCGTCGGCAGCTCGAGCCCGGTGTCGCGGGCCAAGGCGCAGATGGCCTGGGCGACCCAGGCACCAAAGGACCAACCGACCAGGCGCCAGCTCGCGCCATCGGGCAGTTCGGCCTGGATCGCTTCCAGGTACAACGCCGCGCGCGCTTCAAGAGTGACATTGGAGAGTTCGGGCTGACGCAGCACCGGGTCGGCGATCACCCGCACCTCGAGGTCCGGATGCAGCGCCGCGGCCAGCTCGCGATAGGCCTGTACATCGCCACCGACCGGGTGGAGCAAGTACAGCCATTGGCGACCGCTGCCCTGTTGCCACGGGTCGATCCGCAGCGCCTCGCGCCAAGGGTCGCCAACGCGTTGGGCGCGACCTTGCTCGCTACCCACCAATGCCAACACCTCGCGCAGGCTGACCGTGGGGCTGAACTGCGACAGCTGCACCACCACGCCCGTGGCGCGCTGCAATTCGTCGATCAGGTCCAGCAGCGTCAGCGAGTCGGCGCCCAGGTCGTACAGCGAGGCATTGTCCTCCAGTGCGTCCACGCCCAGCCATTGGCACAGGCAGTCGCGCAGGCGTGCGGGCAGGTCACCCTGCTTCGGCTGCACCTCGGCCGGCACTGCCACGGCGCCATGGCGCACGGGATAAAAGCGCCTGGCCTGCTCCAGTGCCGTGGTCGAGACCAGCACCTGGGGCAGTTGCGCAACCATGGCCCGGTCGAACACTTCGCAGCCTTCCTGCGTCGACAGCCCGACCTTCAGGTGCTGTTGGTGCGCGGCATCGCTGCCATTCGCCTGGGTGGCCATACCGATTTCGCGCCAGATGTCCCAGTTGATGCCAAGACGCAGGCAGCCCTGGTCACCCGCTGCGCGGTAATGGCTGAAGCCGTCGAGCACGCCGCTGGCGGCGGCATAGTCCAGGTGGCCGGCACCGCCGAACAGCGCCGACATGGACGAGCAGTACAGCACGAAGCCTGGCCTCATCCGTGCGATCAGCGCCTCGACAGCGAGCATGCCAAGGGTCTTGGCGGCCATCGCGGTCGCCATGCGCTCGGCGTCGCGATGGCGGATCAGGCTGCCGGCCCCGACGCCTGCGGCATGGATCACGCCATCGAAGCGCTCGTACCGTTGCGCCAGATGCTCGAGCACCTGCGGCCAGCGTGCCAGGTCGGCCAGATCGGCCCGCAGCCAATCGACCCGCGCGCGGTCCACCTCCCACTCCGCGGGCCAAGTTGCCGAGCGTGACAGCAGCACCACGCGCCGCCCAGGCGCTCGCAGCAGGTGCTGGCACAGGGTGCGACCGATGCCACCGCCGCCGAGGATCAGGTAGGTGCCGTTGTCTGGCAAGGTTGTCGCTGCTGCCAGCGGCAGTGGGCTTGGCACCAGGCGCGGCTGCCACAGGTAACCGTCGCGCAAGGCCATGCGCCGGGGCAAGGCATCGGGTTCGGCCAATAGCGTGGCGACTGGCTTGGCGTGTTCCAGCAAGGATGGGCTTGGGCAATCCAGCCAGTGGCAGCGCACCGGGTACTCCTGGGGCACCACCTCGGTTACACCGCCCAGCGCTGCCAGTTCCGGCCGCAGCACCTCGCCGTGTACCGGGCAGGCCTGCCATGACAACAACCACAAGCGCAGGCTGGCGTCGCGTGGCGCCTGGCCCCAGGCCTGCAACAGGCTACTGGTCGTGTCCAGGCAGGCCCAGCGGGCGGTCGCCAGGCTCTGCGCGTCGATCGCGCCCTCCACCGACAGGGGCAAGGCGTGCAACCAGTCCAGGTCGCCCGGCAGTTCCGCGAGCAGGCGCCCCAATGCCTGAGCATCCAGCACATCGAGCTCGAAGTGGTTCGCGCCAAGCTGGCGATAACCTTCCCCTGTGCGCACGTGCACCACGCGACGGTAGGCAGCCCCCAGCGTGTCGAGCAGCGTTTCATCGGCTGCCGCATGGCTGCACACCACCAAGGTCTGGCGAACGGCTGACGGCGCCACGGGGCCAGCCATACGCCGCACACGTTGCCATTGGCGCTGGTGGAACCAGTCGGCCAACGGTTTGCGCTCAGGCGCGGCGAGGCGCTGGAAGCGATAGGTGTCGAGGTCGAAGGACGAAGGCGGCAAGTTCCAGGGCGGCGGCGCCGAATGAGGCACCCACTCGATATGCGCGCCTTCGTACCATGCGTCGAGCAGCGCCTGAGACGAATGATCGCTGGCCACAAGGCGCACCTGCGACGGCGCGACCTCGCGGATCGCCGACAGCGGTAATTCGTCACCTGCCCGGTACAGGACCGCAAATCGCCAGCGCGCCTGGCGGCGTCCGCTCTGCAGGTGGCGCAGCACCCCGGGCACGTGCCCGGGATTGGCCCGCAGCCACGCTTGCATGACCGCCATATCGCGTTCCAGCGCCGTGCGGCTGTGGGCTGAGAGCAGCAACAGCTGCGCGATAGCATGCTGCGTTTCCGGCTCGGCCTGCGCCGCGCCGACGATCACATGGGCGTTGGTGCCGCCGATACCGAAGCTGCTTACCCCGGCCATACGCCGCCGCCCTGAAGGCCAGGGACGCGCGGTGGTCGGGATGTGGAACGGCGCGTGCGCCAGGTTTATCTGCGGGTTGATGCGCGAGAAGCCCAAGTTCGGTGGAATCACGCCGTGATACACCGCCAGGGTGGCGCGAATCAGCCCGACCACCCCGGCCGCCGCTCCCAGGTGGCCGATCTGGCTCTTCACAGAGGCCAGGGCGCAGCTGCCTGTCGGGGCCTCGCCGAACGCCTGGGTCAGTGCGGCGACCTCGATCGGGTCGCCAAGCAATGTGCCCGTGCCGTGGGCCTCGACGTAGCCGATATCGGCGCCAGTCACCCCGGCCTTGTCCAGCGCCCGGGCAATCACCGCGCCCTGCCCGGCCACCGACGGCGCGGTGTAGCTCATCTTGCCGTGGCCGTCGTTGTTAAGCGCCGAACCTTCCACCAATGCATAGATACGGTCGCCGTCGGCCCGGGCACGGGCCAAGGGTTTGAGTACCACCACGCCGTAGCCACTGGCACCCAGCGTGCCGCTGGCATCCTCGCTGAACGGCCGACACAGCCCGTCACGGGAGAAGATGTGCTGCGAGCGGTGGCGATAGCCGTCGCTGAGGGTCGGGTCGATCAGCACGCCGGCTGCCAGCATCACCTCGCTGTCGCCCTGGCGCAGCAGGTTGCAGGCCAGGTGCACACCGATCAGCGAGCTGCCACAGGCGGCCTGCACGCTCATGGCCGGGCCGGTGAGGTCCAGGTGGTAGGCGGCCTTGGTGGCGAGGAAGTCCTTATCGTGGTGCAGCGCCAGTTGGAAGCCGTCCGGCAGCTCACCCTCGGCGCATTCGCGCAGCATCTGCTGGAAATAGGTGGTTTCGCCGCAGCTGGCCACCAGGCCGATGCGCGGCCCCTGCGCCGAGGGCACGATGGCGGCGTGCTGCAGGGCCTGCACGCAGGCCATCAGCAGGTGGCGTTGCTGCGGGTCCATCAACCGCGCTTCCTGGCGGCTGATGCCGAAGTACTCGGGGTCGAAGTCGAGCATGCCCTGCAACTGGCTGCGGGCACCGACCAGGCCTTCGGCGGCCTCGAAGCGCTCGATGCCCAGCCCGTTGCCCTGGACCATCGCCCAGAATTCGCCCAGATCGCGCGCGCCGGCCACGTTGACCGCCATGCCGATGATTGCCATCGGCTGATCGCGGGTCTCGCCAGGCGGCTCGCGGCGAACCGCCACGCCCTCGGTGCGCGCCAGGTATGCCGCCAGTTGGCGGATGCTCACGTGCTCGAACAGGTCGGCCATGCTCGGCGCATGGGGCAAGGCCTGGGTGTAGCGTGCATGCAGGCGCATCAGGCCCAGGCTGGTGGCGCCGGCCTCGAAGAAGGTCTGCTCGGGTTCGATGGCGTGACCGATCACCTCGCGGAACAGCGTGGCCAGCTGGCGTTCCAGCGGACTCAACGTGGCCGCCGGCGCACGCTGCCGCGCCAGGGGCTCGCCCTGCCCGGCCAGCGCCTTTCGATCGACCTTGCCGCTGGGGGTGCGCGGCCAGGTGTCGAGACGCCGGTACTGGTCGATGCGCACATGGGCGGGTAGATGGCGCGCCACCTGGCGATCAAGGTCGTGTGCGGCGGGCGGCGTGCCGGTCAATTGCAAGTAGGCCGTCAGGCGCGGGGGTTCGCCTTGCAAGGTCAGCACGGCGTTGGCCACGCCCTCCAGCCCCATCAACGCCGCCTCGACCTGCCCAAGCTCCAGGCGATGGCCGCTGAGCTTGACCTGCTGGTCGTCACGGCCCACGTAGTGCAGGCAACCCTGGGCATCGACCCAGGCCAGGTCGCCGGTGCGGTAATACAGGCAGCGGCGGCCGTCGGCCTGTGGCAGTTCGACGAAACGTTCGCTATTGAGCGCCGTCTCCCCCAGGTAGCAGCGCGTGACCATTGCGCCAGCCACCAACAGGTAGCCTTGGGTGCCCGTGGGTACGGGGTGGTCCTTGGCGTCGACCAGCAGCAACCGGGCGTTGTCGATCGCCCGGCCGATGGGCGCGCGCAGCGGCCAGTCACCTACCTTCGACGGCAGCCGATAGGCGCTGACCACATGGGTTTCGGTCGGGCCGTAGTGGTTGAACAGACTGGCCCTGGGCAGGCCGGCGAACCAGGTTCGCAGTGCCTCGGTGCACAGCAGTTGCTCGCCGGCCGTGACCACTTCGCGCAGGGTCTGGGGGTAGCTGCCTTGGGCCACGGCGGCCTGAGCCAGGTGCTGCAAGGCCACGAACGGCAGATACAGCCGCTCGATGCCCACTTGCTGGATGTAGGCCAGCAGCGCCTGGGTATCCTGCCGCCAGCGGGGTTCGATCAAGTGGTAGCAACCGCCGCCGCACAGGGTGCCGAACAGCTCCTGGAACGCCACGTCGAACGACAGCATGGAGAACTGCAAGGTCACCGAGCGCGCCGGTAACTGCCCGGCGTTACGCTGCCAGTGCAGCAAGTTGCACAGGGTGCGGTCCCACACCTGCACGCCTTTCGGAGTACCGGTCGAGCCCGAAGTGAACAGTGTGTACAGCGGCCGTTCGCCATTGTGCCGGGGCCGTTGCCAGTCCCGGGGCGCCGCCTGCAGGTTGACCCGATGGCGGGCGCACGCCTCGACGCCCAGCGCTTGCAGGGCCGCCTCGGTGGCGCTGCTGAACAACACGCAGCGTGGGCTTGCCTGGGCCAGCACCTGGCGTTGCACCGCCACGGGGTAGTTCGGGTCCAGCGGCACGGCGGTGACGTTGAGCTTGGCCAGGGCCAGCAAGGCGACCACATGCTCCACCGACGGTGCCAGAAACAACACCATGTTCGACGCGCCATCGAGTACGTGTTGGCCGGACAAGGTCGCGGCCAAGGTATCGGCCAGCGCATCCAGCTCGGCGTACCTCAGGTGCCGCTGGCCGGCCACCAGCGCCGTGGCCGCGGGCGTTTCGCGCACTTGGTGCTCGAACCAGTCCGCCATCGTGGCGAACGGCAATGGCTGGGAGGCCCCTACGCTGGCCGGCGGCAGCCCCAGGCGGTAAGGCGCCACCAGTGCGTCCAGGGACGCCTGCGGATTGTCCAGCAGCAGGTCCAGGCCGTGGTGCACCAAGGCATCCAGCGCGGCCACCTGGTGGGCGTCGAAATGGCTGCACTGGTATTCCCACCAGCACGCCAGCGGCCCGTCGCCGCCGACCACCAGCAGGGTCAGCGGGCACTTGGCCTGGGGCGCCGGGTGCGGCTCCAGGGTGGCGCGCAGCGGAGCATCGGCGAGCCTGGCGTAGTCGGTGTTCTCCAGCACGAAGAGGTAGTCGAACAAGGCCTGGCCGGTGGACAGCCGCAGGTCCTCGACCAGGTCGGCCAGGGCCACGTCCTGCAAGGCCAGCACTTCACGCACAGTGGCGGTTTGTCGATGCAGGTGCTCGCCTAGTGATTGCGTACCGCGCAGATCGGTAGGAATCAACACGGTATTGGCGAACATACCCACGCTGGCCTCGAACTCGGCCAGCGGCCGGTTGGCCACCGGGCTGGCGATCCGAGGGCGATCACAACCGACCAAGGCGTGCAGGCTCCAGGCGAAGACGCTGAACAGCACGTCAAAGCGGGTCAAGCGCTGCTGGGCACAGAAGCGCTCAAGCGCGGCGCTGCGCCGCTCACCCAGGGGTTGACGGTACAACCGCCCTTCGGTGCTGGCCGGTAGCATCACCTGCCGGGCCGGCGTCGCCTCACCGTGACGTGCGTGCAGTGCTGCCAAGGTGCGGCGCTGCTCCCGGTAGCGCGGGGTAACGCTCCATTGCCGCTGCCACTGGGCGAAGTCCAACGTGTTCAACACCTGCGCCGGTGCGGCGCTTTCACGTCCGTGCAGGGCGTCCTGATACAGGCTGGCCAGGTCGTCGAACAGCAGGTTCATCGACCAGCCATCAGTGACGATATGGTGCAGGTTCAGCAGCAATCGGCAGCTACCGTCGGGATGTGGCGCTACCCAGGCGCGCAGCAGGGTCGGGTTGGCGAGGTCGAACGGCGCCTCGAACACCAGGCTGGCGAAGGCCTGCCAGTTGTCCTGGCCCAACGCACCCGGCTCCAGTACCCGGCATACCGCCGCCTGCTCGGTAACCACCTGCTCAGGGCCGTCGCTGCCCGCCACGAAGGCGGTGCGCAAGGCCGGATGGCGAGCCACCAGGCGGCGCAGCGCTTCGGCCAGTGCCTGTGGATCCGCGCCTGCCGCCAGGTGCAGCACCAAGGGCACGTTATAGGCGGTCGAGCCGGGGGCGCGCTGCTGCTCCAGCCAGAGGCGGCGCTGCTCGGCACTGGCCGGCCCACGCCGTGCACGCGACGGCGCCGGCGCCGGCGGATAGCCCAGGCTTGCGCCCTGCCCCTGTTCAAGACGCTCGGCCAGCGCCGCGAAGGGCTCAGCGAGCAATGTCGCGATACTGATCTCCTGCGCCCAGCGGCCACGAATCGCCGAACGCAGGCGCATGGCCTTGAGCGAATCGCCGCCGCTGCCGAGCCAGTCATCCTGGCGGCCGATGGCGGGTTGCCCAAGCAGCGCACGCGCTTGCTCCAGCAGCCAGGCCAGTGCCGGCGAGTGCCTGCCCGCCTCGGCCGCCGGCCGCCAGGGCGTGGTGGCCTGGGCAAGCAAACGGCCCTGGTCGATCTTGCCGTTGGCCGTCAGTGGCAGGCGTGGCACCTGGAACAGATGGTGCGGGCGCATCCAGGGTGCCAGGCGAGCGCGCAGGTAGGTGTCGAACGCGCGATAGTCCAACTCCCCGCGCGGCACGACGAAGGCCAGCAACTGATGGTCCTCGGCAGCTTGCCTGCGGCTGCAGACATAGGCTTGGACCACCTGGGGGTGTTCGAGCAGGCACTGTTCCACCTCGCCCGGCTCGATACGGAAGCCACGCACCTTGACCTGTCGGTCGACGCGCCCCAGGCACTCCACCTGCCCCTCGGCATTGACCCGGACCAGATCTGCGGTGCGGTAATACACCTCACCGCGCCCCTGTGGCGCAGGCAGGCGCAGGAAACTACGGGCGGTCTCGCCGGGGCGGTTGCGGTAGCCACGGGCCACGCCGCTGCCGCTGAGGTATAGCTCGCCGACCTCGCCTGGCGCCACTGGCTGCTGCTGTGCGTCGAGCACCCGCATGCCGGTGTCCGGCAAGGGCTGGCCAATGGGTACGGTGTCGGCGGCGAAGTCCCGTGGGATGGGGTGGCACAGGGCGAAGGTGGTGCATTCGGTAGGGCCGTAGACATTGAACAGGCGGCAGGCGCTGGCCGGGTTGGCCTGGTACCAGGCCCGCACCGCCACCGGGCTGACCTGTTCGCCGCCGGTCAGTACCTGGCGCAGGCTGGCGAAGCAGGCCGGGTATTGCGCATTCAAGGTGTTGAACAGCGACACGGTGATGAACAGGGTATCGACCCGCTGCGTTTCCAGTACCTGGGCCAGGCGCCAGGCATCGAGCAGGTCGTCGTCGGCGACCATCACGCAACAGCCGCCATTGAGCAAGGGCGCCCACAGCTCGAAGCTGCAGGCATCGAAGGCCGGGTTCGACAGGCAGGCAAAACGGTCGCCCTGCTGGATGTCGATATAGCTGCCGGCCTGCGCCAGGCGCAACACGCCGCGCTCGCCGACTTCCACGCCCTTGGGCACGCCGGTGGTGCCGGAGGTGTAGAACAGGCACATGACCTCGGCAAAGCTGCTGGGCAACGGTTGGGCGGGTGTGTCCGGGTGCTCCAGCAACGCCTCGACGCTGGCCTCCCATGGGCCGGGCAACGCCTGGGGCGCGTCGGCAAGGCTCAGCACCCCCACACAGTCGGCATCGGCCAGCATCAACGCACGGCGCTCGGCGGGGCTGGCGCGGTCCAGCGGCATCACCACGGCCCCGGCCTTGAGCGCCCCGAGCAGCGCCGCGGCCCACTGCCAGCCGCGGGGCAGGTACAGCGCCAACGCCTGGCCGGGCAATAGCCCCTGCGCTTTCAGGCCTTGCGCGATGCGCTCGCTGGCACCGGCCAGCTCGGCGTAGCTGAGGCGCACCTGCTGGTCGATCACCGCCAGGGCCTGCGGGTCTCGTCGCACCTGGGCGGCAAAGCGTGCGAGCACGGTTTCCTGAAGCACGCTCATCATTTCCCCTCCTGGGTGTCGAAACGCTGCAGTTCGCGCTGGATCGTCCGTGAAACCCGATGGATTTCGCTGCTTTCAAGCATGTCCCAGTGCCCCCCCTGCACCAGCGTGGCCAGGTAACCATCACTGGCGCGACGGCGCCAGAACCCGCGCAGCGCGCGCAATTGGCCGCGTGGCAGGTCTTCCCGGGCCTGCACCAGCACCACCCGGCCGGCCTCCGGTGGGCAGGCATAAGCCGCCATGGCCAGGCGATTGTGGTTGTACAGGTGGTAGTAGCGTTCGACCTGGGCATCCTCGATACCGGGGTACATGCCATTGAAGCGCACCAGCTTGTCGCGGAACTCCGCCATGTCGACGGTGCTGATCTGCGCGCGGAAGGCCGGGTCGTCCGAGCCTTGGGTATCGAGCAGCACCACGCTGACCTGCCCGCGCCCGGCCGCCCGCAGGCGCCGGGCCATTTCGTAGGCCACCAGGCCGCCGAACGACAGCCCGGTGAGCACCAACGGCCGCGCCAGCAGAGGCTCGATCAGCCGCAGGTACGCCTCGGCCATCGCCTCCACCGTGGGCTCGGTGGCCTCCCCCGGGTTAAGCCCCGGCGACTGCACGCCGTACACGCCGACCGCCTCGGGCAGCACCTTGGCCAGCGACAGGTAACAGAACGCGGTGCCGCCGGCCGGGTGGATGCACACCACGTTGCGCTGGCCGTCCCCTGACCTGAAGGTAATCAGGTTGCTGTTCTCCTGGTGGGGGTTGGCCCCCGCCCGCAACCAGCCGCCCAGCGCCTCGATGGTCGGGTGGCCCAGCACCACCCGCGCCGGCACTTCGACAGCGAAGGCCTGGCCGATCTGGTAGGCCATCTTGATCGCGGCGATGGAGGTGCCGCCCACGGCGAAGAAGTTGTCGCGAATACCGATGTGCGGGGCCAGCAGCAGGCTTTTCCAGATCTGGTAGAGGGTCAGTTCGATGTGATCGCGCGGGCTGCTCAGGTTGACCTGGCGCGCCGCCAGGTCATGGTCGGCGCGCTCGGCCAGTGCCTGGCGGTCAACCTTGCCGTTGACCGTGAGCGGCAGGCTGTCGAGCCACAGATAGGCGCTGGGCAACACGGCGCTGGGCAGGGTTTCGGCCAGGTGCGCGCGCACCATCTGCTCGTCCGGCGCCTGGGTCGCCACGCAGCAGGCCACCAGGCGTTGATGCTGGGCCGCTTCGCCGAGCATCAACACCACGCTGGCAGCAATACCGGGGAAGGCCTGCAGCCGGGCCTCGATCTCGCCCAGTTCCAGGCGCACGCCGCGCAGCTTGACCTGGAAGTCGTTGCGCCCGAGGAACTCCAGCTGCCCATCGGCACGGTAGCGCGCCAGGTCGCCGCTGCGGTACAGCCGATCACCAGGCACGAACGGGTTGTCGATGAAGCGCTCGGCGCTCAGCGCCGGCAGCCCCAGGTAGCCGCGGGCCACGCCCACGCCACCGATGTGCAGGTGGCCGGTGACACCGGCCGGCACTGGGGCATCGAAATCGTCGAGCACGTGGAAACGGTTGTTGGCGATGGGCCGGCCGATCGGCAGGCGCAGCGCGGGTACCTCGTCGCCCGGCGCCAGCGTCCAGATACTGTTGATGACCGTGGTTTCGGTGGGGCCGTAGACGTTGTGCAAGCGTGCATGAGGCAGGCGCGCCTGGAACAGCCGCGCCAGGGCCGGCGACAGCTCGCCGCCCCCGCAGAATACGTCCTTGAGGCTGTGGCATTGGCTGACCGCCTCCGTTTCCAGGAACAGCTGCAGCATCGCCGGTACGAAGACCATGGCCGTGACCTGCTGCTCGCGCGCCACGTTTGCCAGGTAGCCGGGTTCGAAATGCCCACCGGGCCGGGCGATGACCAGCCGTCCACCGGTAGCCAGCGGCCAGAAGGTTTCCCAGGCCGAGGCATCGAAGCCGAACGGGATCTTGTGCAGCATCGCCCCCGCCTCACCGCAGACGCCAAGGCACCACAGCAACAGGTTGCCCAGGCCGCGGTGCGCGACCATCACGCCCTTGGGCAGGCCGGTGGTACCGGAGGTATAGATCACGTAGGCGAGGTGCTCGGGGGTCACGCCGACTTCATACGGGGCCAGGTTATCGGTGGCCAGGCCCTCCCAGCTGGCGGCATCGGCCTGCACGTCGAGCATCGGCGCTTCCCATCCCGATCCTTGCATGGCCTGACGCAAGATAGTCTGGGCCGAGCCCAAGGTCAGCAGCACGGCGGGCGTGCTGTCAGTGAGCATGTGGCCCAGGCGCCCGACTGGGTAGTCCGGGTCCAGCGGCACGTAGGCGCCACCGGCCTTGAGCACCGCCAGCAGCGCCACCGGCAGCTCCAGCGAGCGCTCCACGCAGACCGCCACACGCACGTCCGGGCCGACGCCCAGGGTACGCAGGTGGCGGGCCAGGCGGTTGGCCTGGGCATTGAGCTCGGCATAGCTCAACCGCCGGTCCTCGAACGTGACGGCACACGCCTGAGGAGTGCGCGCGGCTTGCCCTTCGACCAGGCGGTGCACGCAGTCGATGGGCGCCTGCAACGCGGGAGACGGGTTCCAGGCATGCAGCACCTGCTGGCACTCGTGCTCGTCCATCAACGACAAGTCATGCAGCGCCCGCTTGGGCTCGGCGGCCACCTGGGCGAGCAGGTGGCGGTAGTGACGGCTCAGGCGCTCGATGGTCGCGCGGTCGAACAGGTCGGTGTTGTACTCGACCAGCAGGTGCAGCGCCCTGTCGCGCTCGACCCACTCGAACGCCAGGTCGAACTTGGCGGTGGCGCTGCCGGTGCCATGGGGCGAAAGCGCCAGGCCGGGCATCGCGATCGCGGCGCCAGGGGTGTTCTGCAGCACCATCATGACCTGGAACAGCGGCGAGAAGCCGGGGTCCCGAGGTGGGTTGAGCGCCTCGACCACGCGATCGAACGGCACGTCGTGGTGCGCATGGGCCTCCAGCATGTTCGCCCGCACCTCACGCAGCAGCGCGGCGAAAGTCTGCGCCGGGTCGAGCCGCTGGCGGATCACCAGGGTGTTGATGAAGTGGCCGACCAACGGTTCCAGCTCTGCCCTGCCCCGGTTGGCGAACGGCGTGCCCACGCACAGGTCGCGCTGGCCGCTGTAGCGCCACAGCAGCACGTCCAGGGCGCCGAGCAGCACATTGAACAGCGTGCCCTGGGTATGTCGGGCCAGGGCGTTGAGCTCGGCCAGGGTCGCGGCGTCCACCGTCGAACTGAACGCGGCGCCGACAAAGCGCTGCTGCGGCGGGCGCGGGCGGTCGCCAGGCATGTCCAGCAGGGGTGGCGCGTCGGCCAGGGTGCGCCGCCAGTAGTCAAGCTGGTCCTGCAGCGTCACCTCGTCCAGATGCTGTTGCTGCCAGCAGGCATAGTCGGCGTACTGCACCAGCAGCGGCGCAAGGCTTGGGGCCCGGCCGCCCAGCAGGTCGCCATAAAGGGTGGCGACTTCATGCAGGATCACGCCCATCGACCAGCCGTCGGCGACGATATGGTGCACGCTGTACAGCCACACATGCTCATCATCGGCCAGGCGCACCAGCAGCGCACGCAGCAACGGGCCGTTCACCAGGTCGAACGGTGCGCGGGCGTCGGCCTCGGCCGCCTCGGCCAGGCGGGCCTGGCGCGCGGTCTCGGGCAGGTCACGCAAATCCAGCATGGCCAGGCGCAGCGGCCTGCTCGCGTGCACCACCTGGCGCGGCTCGCCGTCGACGCTGACGAAGGTGGTGCGCAGCATGGCATGGCGTTCAACCAGCAGATTGAGCGCCCGCTCCAGCACGACCACGTCCAATGGCCCCTTGAGCGTCAGCGCCGAGGGCACGTTGTAGAACGGATTGCCTGGCTCCAGCTGGTCGAGGAACCACAACTGGCGCTGCGAGAACGACAAGGGGCAACTGGCCTGCTCATCCGCGCGACGCGGGATCGGCGCGCTGTCGTCAGGCCGGGCGAGCAAGGCGATCAGCGCCTGCTTGTGGGTCTTCAGGGCCTGCAGCAGGGCCTCGTCGAGCAAGCCCTTGGGCGCCTTGCAACGCAGTTTGTCACCGTCCACCTCGAGGGCCACGCCATGGCGATCGAAAAACGCCAACAGTTGATGGGCGTTCATACTTCGAATTCCTCCATGTCAGTGGCGTCCTGCGCCGTGATGGCCGGCGCTTGCGGTTGTGTGCGGTGAGGCACATGGCCCCCACGCAGGCCGCCGACCATCGAATAGACCAGCGTATGGCTGGCCCCCAGGTCGAACAGCGAGGCCAGCTGTCGGGGCTCCAGCGAACCGACGCCGCACAGGCCCACCCCTTGATCGGCCGCGGCCATGGTCAGCAATTGCGCCATCGCCCCCGCCT
This sequence comes from Pseudomonas entomophila, assembly GCF_023277925.1. Taxonomy (NCBI): domain Bacteria; kingdom Pseudomonadati; phylum Pseudomonadota; class Gammaproteobacteria; order Pseudomonadales; family Pseudomonadaceae; genus Pseudomonas; species Pseudomonas entomophila. Next base: position 1,424,152 of record NZ_CP063832.1, on the reverse strand, counting down.
CGATCAGGCAGAAGTCATGGCTCGCCTCGCCGTACAACGGCCGGATCGCCGCCAGCTCGGCAACAAAGAACAGCGCGAACGCCGCGCCTTCGTATACCGGGCGATTGACGAAGTAGTCGTAGGTGTCCGGGTCAAGCACGCCCTCGCCCACGGCCACCAGGCGATGCCCCACCGGGTCGTGGTAGTAGGCACCACCCGGCACACCGAGCACCCGGCCGGGCTTGATGTAGAGGTAGGTCTGCAGCGGATAGGCGCCGCCCGCCGACGGGAACAGGTACTTCACCTCGCCGTCCAGTTGCCCCTGGGCCAGCACCGCCAGGAGCTCGGCGAATGCCTGCGCGGCAATGGGTTGCTCCAGGTACTGGCGCACTGAACGGTAGTCACGGTAGCGCTGAGCGAAGGCGGGGTCGGCCGGCTGCGCCAGGGCCACCTGTGGCGTATCGCGGGTGAAGCGCCGCCGTGCGCGCTGCTCGGCCTTGAACGCCGCCCGCTGCCGCGGATCTTCCAGCACCTCAGCCCCGCTTGGGCTCGGTGCCTCCTGGCGCGGCGCACGCCGGCGATACAGTGCCAGCAGGTTGAGCAGGGTCGGTTGCGCCAGCAGGTGCGCTACATGAGGCCGGAAGCCCAGCTCGCTCGACAGCGCGTTGCTGATCCGCACGATGTCGATGGACGTGGCGCCGAGGCTCAGCAGGTTGGCGTCGGCGGCGATGCTCGGTTGGCCCAGCACCTGCTGGACGATCGCCACCAGGCGCTGCTCCCGTGGCCCCTCGACCTGCAGCGCCAGGCCGCCGGCTTGAGCCTGGTCGGGCTCGGGCAGTCGGCTCTTGTCGACCTTGCCATTGGCCGACAGCGGCCAGGCCTCCACGAAGGTGAACGACGCCGGCACCATGTACGCCGGCAGCTTGTCGGCCAGGTAGCTGGCGAAGTCGCCGGCCTGCAGCGCCGGGTCGGCCTTGAGCACGTAGCCGGCCAGGCGTTTCTGCGCCTGGGCCTCGCCGAGGATGCGCACCACCGCGCTGTGCACGCCCGGGTGGCGGTTGAGCGCCGCCTCGATCTCGCCCAGCTCGATGCGGTAGCCCTGGACCTTGACCTGGTTGTCGTCGCGGCCAAGGAACTCGATGTTGCCATCCGCCAGCAAGCGCCCCAGGTCGCCGGTACGGTACAGGCGCTCGCCGGTCAGCGGGTGGTCGAAGAAGCTCCTGGCGCTCAACGCCTCATCGCGCCAGTAGCCCTTGGCCAGGCCGATTCCGCCGATGTACAGGTGGCCGGTGACCCAGGTCGGGCGCACTTGCAGCGCGTCGTCCAGCACATGGAAACGCTGGTGGTCCAGCGCCTGGCCATAGGGAATGCTGCGCCAGGCCGGGTCGACCTGGGTGATCGGGTAGCCGATCGACCAGATCGACGCTTCGGTGGCCCCGCCCAGGCTCATCAGTTGCAGCCCTGGGCGCAGTGCCCAGGCTCGCTCGGGCAACGCCAGCGGGATCCAGTCGCCGGACAGCATGGCCAGGCGCAGGCTCGCCGGCAGCCCCCTGCCCTCGCCCTCCAGGTACTCGACCAGCATGCCCAGCAGTGCCGGCACCGAGTTCCATAGGCTCACCCGGTGGCGCTCGATCAACCCAGCCCAGTGCGCCGGGTCCAGGCTCTGCTGTGGCTCGAGCATGACCACCGCGGCGCCCGCCGCCAGGGTGCCGAAGAAGTCGTACACCGACAGGTCGAAGCTCAGCGACGAGATCGCCAGTACCCGGTCCTGCGGGCCCACGGCAAAGCGCCGGTTGATGTCGAGCAAGGTGTTGACCGCGCCCTGGTGGTCGATCACCACGCCCTTGGGCGTGCCGGTGGAGCCGGAGGTGTAGATCACATAGGCCAGGTCATCGGGCCGCACCGGCACGTCACGCAGCGCTTCGACCTGGTTGCCGGGCTGGTCGGTAATGGTCAGGGCGGTGACCTGCGCGGGCCACGCCACCCGCTCCAGCAGGCACGGCTGGGTCAGCGCCAGGGTGGCCTCGGCGCGTTCGAGAATGTGCTGCAGGCGCGTGCTGGGCAGGTTCGGGTCGATGGGCAGGTAGGCGCCGCCAGCGTAGAGGATGGCCAGTGTCGCCACCACCTGCTCCCAGCCGCGCTCCATCACCACAGCGACCAGTCGGTTGGGCTGCACGCCGCGGGCCTGCAACTGTGCAGCCAGTTGACGGGCCTCCTGGCGCAGCTGGCCGTAACTCAGTTCACGGCCCCCCAATACCGCGACGGCCTGTGGCGTGGCCAGGGCCTGGCGCTCGAACAGCGCGTGCATCAGCGGCAGGTCGCGTGGCGCCGCTGGCGCTTGCGCCAGGCGCGCCTGCGGCAGCAACTGCGGGGTGCTGAAAGCCCAGGCTTCAGGTGCCAACAAACGGTCGAGTACGGTGTTATAGGCGGCAAACATCTGCGCGATCATGCCCTCGGGGAACAGCGCGTCGATGCTGTCCCAATTGAACAGCAGGCGGCCTTCAAGCTCGAGCAGGGTGTGGTCGAGCCACACATGCGGGGTCTGGGTGATGCTGTGTTCCAGCGTCGCGCCCAGGGCGTCGCCCAGGTTGAACTCGGCCAGCTCAGGTGCCGCTTCCGACAAGGTGCTGTTGAACACGATCGGCATCGCCGTCTGCTGCACGCCACGGGCCTGGGACAGCTCGCGCAGCACGCGCACACCGCTGACCACCGAGTGGTCGATGTCCTGCCACAGGCGTGCCTGCACGGCGCGGGCCTTGTCGGTGAAGCTGGCGTGGCCATCGATGGCCACCTCCAGCAGCACCAGGGAGGTGAAGTCGCCGATGATCGCGTCGACCTGCGGGTGCAGCGGCAGGCGGTTGAACAGCGGCAGGCTCAGGGTGAAGCGCGGCTGGCGGCTCCACAGCGCCAGGACTTCGCTGAACGCGGTCAGCAGCATCACCGACGGGGTGACGCCGAACTGCCGGGCCATGGCCTTGAGCTGGCGCCACTGCGCCGCCGGCATGTCGCGCTCGCGGCGGGTGAAATGCGGGTGGGCGATGCTTTCCGGTTGGCACACCCGCGGCAGGTCCGGGGCCGGGGCCAGGGTCTCGATGCGCCCGCGCCAGTAGTCCAGGGCACGCTCATAGCGTTGGCCACCGCGCATTTGGCGCTCGGCGAGCACATAGTCGCGGAAGGTCACGCCGGGTTCAGGCAGTTGCCGATCAGGCGTGTCGTAGTACGCCATCAGCTCGCGGGCGAAAATCTGCGTACTGGCGGCATCGACCACCAGGGCGTCGAGGCTGATGTGCAGGTGACTGATGCCGTTGTCCAGCCGCGATACGCTGAAGTCGAACAGCGGCCAGCGGCTGGCGTCGAGCACCTGGTGCGACTGGCGCGCGCGGGTGGCCAGCAGGGCGTCCCGGGCCTGCTCGGCGCTCATGCCGCGCAAGTCGCTACAGGCCAGGTGGTAGGTCGGCACCTGTTCCAGCACCTGCTGGGTGCCATCGTCCAGGAACACCACGCGCAGCATGTCGTGGCGCTGGATCATGCGGTTCAGCGCGGCCTCGAAGCGGGGTACGTCGAAGTCGGGGATGCGCCACTCTTCATAGCCATGGGCGCTGACACCGCCGAGGCTGACACTGGCTTCGCGGCCAAACCAGTAGGCCTGCTGGATGTCGGTGAGGGGGAACGGTGCGTGGCGCCCGGCCGGGTCGGCTTGCAGGGCCTGGAGCTGCGGCTCGGCCTGGCCATCTCCCGTCGCCTTGACCTGCGCGGCCAGGTCCATCAGCACCGGCGCCTGGAACAAGCTGCTCAGCGACAACTGCGCGCCCAGGCGCTGGTTGATCGCGTAGACCAGGCGCGTGGCCAGCAGCGAGTGACCGCCAAGGTCGAAGAAGTTGTCGCGGATACCCACCCGCTCGCACTGGAGCACTTCGGCCCAGACCTGCGCCATGCGCCGTTCGGTTTCGTCGCGCGGCGCTTCATAGTGCGCCGCGCCGCCGCGCTCGGGCACCGGCAGGGCCTGGCGGTCGAGCTTGCCGTTGCCGGTCAGCGGCAGCTGCGCGAGGCTGACCCAGGCAGTGGGCAGCATGTGCTCGGGCAATTGGCGCTGCAATGCCGCGCGCAGGGTTTGTGCTTCGCCTGCGCCCACCACGTAGGCCACCAGCCGTGGATCGCCCGCAACGTCCTCGCGCAGCAACACCGCGACATCCTGTACCCCTGGCTGCTGGCGCAACAGGCTGTCGATCTCGCCCAGCTCGATACGCAAGCCGCGCAGCTTGACCTGCTGGTCCGCGCGCCCCAGGTAGTGGACGTTACCATCGGCGTGCAGCCAGGCCAGGTCGCCACTGCGGTACATGCGCGCGCCTGGCTCGTGGCTGAACGGGTCGGGCAGGAAGCGCTCGGCGCTCAGTCGGGGCTGATTGAGGTAGCCTCGGGCCAGGCAGGCACCGGCGATGTACAGCTCACCAGGTACGCCCACGGGCAGTGGGTTGAGATCACCGTCCAGCACATACAGCCGCGCATTGGCGATCGGTTTGCCGATGGGGGGCAGTTCCGGCCAGTGTTCGGCGGCGGCGCAATCGAGGCTGAACTGGCTGACCACATGGGTCTCGGTCGGCCCGTACTGGTTGCGCAGGCGCGCGCCGCCCAGGCCACGAGCGAATGCGCGTAGCGCGTCGTTGACCTGCAACGCCTCGCCGGCCGTGACGATCTCGCAACCAGCAGGCGGCATCGGCGCGTCGGGGTCGGTCACGGCGGCCAACTGCTGCAGCACGGCGAACGGCAGGAACGCACGCCCCACGCCGTCGGCCACCAGGGCCGGGCGCAGGGCGGCCAGGTCCTTGCGCCCGGCCTCGCTCATCAGCTGCAAGGTGCCCCCCTGGCACAGGGTGCTGCAGATTTCCTGGAACGACACGTCGAAGTTCAATGAGGCGAATTGCAGCACCCGGCACGCCGTGGGCATCTCGTCCAATTGCCAGGCGATCAGGTTGTCCAGGGCACGACGGCTGTGGGCCACGCCCTTGGGGTGGCCGGTCGAGCCGGAGGTGTAGAGCACATAGCCGAGGTTCGCGGGGCTTACCGCCACTTGCGGGTCGCTGTGCGGACAGTTCGCCCAGCGCGCCGCGTCGCTGTCCAGGCACAGCAGGTCGACCACTTGCGGCAGGCCTGGGCACAGCGAGGCCTGGGTCAGCACCAGGCCAGGCGCGGCGTCGGCCAGCATGAAGGCCAGGCGCTCCGCCGGGTACGCCGGGTCGAACGGCACATAGGCGGCACCGGCCTTGAGGATGGCCAGCAGGCCGACGACCATGTGCGCCGAGCGCTCCAGGCATAGCCCCACCCGTTGTTCGGGGCCGATGCCCAGGGCGACCAGGTGGTGGGCCAGGCGGTTGGCCGCACGGTTCAGCTCGACGTAGCTCAGGGCCTGGCCGTCGGCGACCAGCGCCGCGGCATCCGGAATGCGCCGGACGACGGCCTCCAGGCGCGCCATGCAGCCCGGCTGGCTGGCGGTGTCGCGGGCCGTGCGGTTCCAAGTATCCAGCACCTGCACGCGCTCCGGCGCGTCCAGCAGTTCGAGGGTGGCGATCGACTGCCCGGGGGCGCCGACCATCCCCTCCAGCAGGCGGCACAGGTAGCCGCCAATGCGCTCCACGGTGGCGTGTTCGAACAGCCCGCAGGCGTACTCCAACCCACCGACGATCTGCCCATCACGTTCGCTCAGCGCCAGTTGCAGGTCGAACTTGGCGACGTGCTGGCTGGCGCGCACAGGCGTGATGTCCAGCCCGGGCAAGGCCAGGGTCTGGCCCTGGTCCTGCTCCCAGGCGAACAGCACCTGGAACAGCGGGCTGTACGCCAGGCTGCGTGGCGGGTTGAGCAGCTCCACCACCTGCTCGAACGGCAAGTCCTGGTGGGCTTGGGCGTGCAACGTCACCTGGCGTGCCTGATGCAGCCATTCGCTCAGCGACGGTGCGCCAGTGCGGGTCATGCGCAGGGCCAGGGTATTGACGAAAAAGCCGATCAGGCCGTCCAGCGCCGGGTCCGGGCGGTTGGCCGAGGGCACGCCGATGACCACGTCATCCTGCCCGGACAGGCGCATCAGCAGCAGTGACCAGGCGCTCAACAAGGCCATGAACAGCGTGGTGTCGTGGGCGCCGCACAAGGCTTTCAGGCGCGTGGTCAGGGCCTGGTCCAGCACCAGCGGCACGAAGCCGCCGCGATAGTCCTGCACGGCCGGGCGCGGGTGATCGCTCGCCAGTGTCAGCAGCGGCGGCGCCCCCTCCAAAGCCTGGCGCCAGTAGCGGCGCTGCGCCTCGAGGCGTTCGCCACCCAGCCATTGGCGATGCCAGGCGGTGTAGTCCACGTATTGCACCGGCAGTGCCGGCAAGTCCGCTTCGTGGCCCAGCAACGCGGCGCGGTACAAGGCCTCCAGGTCACGGGTGAGCACACCTACCGACCAACCGTCGGAGATGATGTGGTGCTGGGTCAGCAACAGCACATGGTCATCCTGCGCCAGGCGCACCAGGCAGGCACGCATCAGCGGCCCCTGGGCCAGGTCGAACGGCCTCGCCCCCTCCTCTTCGATCAAGGCTTCAAGACGTGCCGAGGCAGCGGGCAGGCCCTGCAGGTCGACCTGGGTGAACGCCATGCCCTGGTCGGGGGCACCGACACACTGGCGGCCCTCGCCTTCGACACTGACGAAGGTGGTGCGCAGCGCCTCATGACGCGCCACCAGGCGGTCCAGGCTGGCGCTCAGCGCCTGCACCTGCAAGGCCCCCCGCAGGCGCAGGTTCAGCGGCATGTGGTAGGCGGCGTTGCCCCCCTCCATCTGCGCCAGGAACCAGAGACGCTGCTGGGCGGACGACAACGTTTGCGCGCCGGTTCGTTCGACGCCGGTGATCGGCAGGCGCCCTTCATCCTGGCTGGCCTGCAGCCTCAGGGCGAAGTCCATCAGCCGCGGGCTTTCGAACAGGGCCGAGGGCGCCGCTTCCAACGCCAGGTCCCGGCGCACCTTGGCCAGCACCCGCATGACCAGCAGCGAGTGACCGCCCAGGCTGAAGAAGTGGTCTTCACGACCGATGGGCGCGATCCCCAGCACCGCGCTCCAGATCGCCGCCAGGGTGCTCTCCAGCGCGCCTTGCGGGGCCTGGTAGTCGCGTTGCCCGAATGCGCTGGCATCCGGCGCGGGCAAGCCGTTGCGGTCGTACTTGCCATTGGCAGTCAGCGGCAAGGCGGGCAATTGCACGAAGGCGCTCGGCACCATGTAGTCCGGCAGTTGCGTGCGCAACTGTTGGCGCAGCACGGCCGGGGTCAGCGCGCCCCCCGCGTGCTGGGCGTAATAGGCCACCAGGCATGGCTCGCCCGGCACGTCATGGCGCAACTGCACCAGGCTTTCGCGCACCCCGGCGATTGCCGCCAGGCGTGCCTCGATCTCGCCAAGCTCAAGGCGCAAGCCACGCAGCTTGGCTTGGTGGTCGTTGCGCCCGAGGAATTCCAGCTGACCGTCGGCGCGCAGGCGCGCCAGGTCGCCGGTGCGATACAGGCGCTCACCGGCGACGAAGGGATTGTCGACGAAGCGTTCGGCGCTCAGTTGCAGCAGGTTCAGGTAGCCTCGGGCGACACCGACGCCGCCGAGGTACAGCTCACCCTCCTCGCTCGCCTGCCCCTGGGCATCGAGCAGATAGACGCGGCAGTTCGCCAGCGGTCGACCGATAGGTAACACACCTTCCGCCACCTCGGCAGGCACCTCGTGGCAAGTACTGTCGATGCTCGCCTCGGTAACGCCGTACGCCTGCACGATCTGCACCCGTTCGCCGCACAGCCGGCGCAACTGGCGGGCGCTGTGGGCGGTCCAGATATCCGAACCGCAGACCACCGTGCGCATGAAGGTCAGGTCACGACCATTCGCCTCGGCCCACTCCAGCAGCGGGTTGAGCACCGCCGGCACGAAGTCGCCGAAGCCCACCTCGGCTTCGCACAACAACCGATACAGCGCCGGTGGGTCCATCAGCGTGTCGCGCGGGCACAACACCAAGGTGCCGCCAAAGCCCAGGGCGCGGATCAGGTCGGCGCTGAACACGTCGAACGAGAAGCCGGCCATCTGCAGATGGTTGAGCGGCGCCTGCAACGGGTACAGCCGTGCCCAGGCCGCGCCGAGGGCGACCAGGCCACGGTGCTCGACCATTACCCCCTTGGGCGTGCCGGTGGAACCGGAGGTGTAGATCACGTAAGCCAGGTGACGGGGCGTCAGCCCGATTGCCTGTGGGTCCGGATCATGGGCTGGCTGGTCGGCCCAGGCCACGGTGTCGTCGAGGTCGAGCAGCACGGGCGCCAGCGACAGGCCGTCGAGTGCCGCCCGTGCCGGGCCATGGCTGAGCAGCACTGCCGGGGCGCTGTCGGCGAGCATGTGCGCCAGACGCGCCCGGGGGTAGCCAGGGTCCAGCGGCACGTAGGCGCCACCGGCCTTGAGCACGGCGAGCACAGCCACCAGCATGTCCAGCGAACGCGCCAGGCACAGCCCGACCCGCACATCCGGCCCGACGCCCAATGTGCGCAGGTGATGGGCCAGGCGATTGGCCTGGGCGTTGAGTTCGCCATACCCCAGCACCTCCCCGCCGAAACGCGCGGCGATGGCGCCTGGTGCCCGCCGCGCCTGGGCTTCGAACAGGCCGTGCAGGCACAGTGAGGTATCGAACGGCACGTCGTGATGCCAGTTCTCGGGTAATACGGCGGGCTGCGCGCAGGCATTGGCGCGCGAGGAGGAAGTGTCGAGCATCGAGGCTACCGTCCATGATTATTGTTCTGGTGATGCGCGCAGGACGACGGGCGTCCTGCCAGTCAGGCCCGGCGTTCAGGCCGGGTCGGTCACTCGGGGGCGATCAGGGGCAAAGGCGCGCCACGGGCACGCGCGCGATGGTGGGCGGGACGCCGTGCGGCCAGGCGGCAGCGCACGTGAGGGGAAGACAGGCGACGACGGGCAAGCGGCCCGCCACATCGACGATTCCAAACTGCGAGACCCATTGAAACCTCACCATCCTTATGGGGGCGTGGAAGGGCCACGAGCGTTGAGCCTGGGTGGTCCCTTCGGCTGCGGTGCCAGTGGCCTGTGGGCCGTCGGCATTCCATTACGCGCCGGGCTGCTGGCGCCAGCGCTGGCGGATGATAACCACGAGGGTCAGCGGCAAGGCAACAAAAAGAAAAACTTTATGGGATTCGTCTGGGTGTCTCAGCCTGGCCAACACCTTGAAATAGCACGAAGTTAATAACTTAACTTATTGATAATTATTATTTTGCCCCGCCACTTAAACAAAACCATGAAGTGCTCGTCGCGCCTCTTGACCTTAAACTGGCCTTTAAAGTTAAGGTTTTATCCGAGCACCGCTGACTACCACCGGCGACTACGCTCTTCCCACCTTCCCGACAGATCGAAGGACACAGCATGCAAACCATCTTGGGCGCGACCGGCCAGATTGCCATGGAACTGGCACGCGAGTTAGGCGCCCACTACACCCAGGACCTGCGCCTGGTCAGCCGCAACCCACACAAGGTCAACGCCACCGACACCCTGCTGGCCGCCGACTTGCTGGATGCCCAACAGACCGTCAATGCCGTCAAGGGCAGCAGCACCGTCTATTTCACCGCAGGCTTGCCACCGGACACCGCGCTCTGGGAAACGCAGTTTCCAGTCATGTTGCGTAATGCCCTCGACGCCGCCCGCGCGGCCAACGCCCGGTTCGTCTACTTCGACAACACCTACATGTATCCGCAGGATGCCCGCCCACTCACCGAGGGTACGGCATTCGCGCCAGTCGGGCGCAAGGGCCAGGTGCGTGCGGCGATGGCGACCCTGGTGCTTGATGAGATGGCCCGTGGCGATATCCCGGTACTCATCGGCCGGGCGCCGGAGTTCTATGGGCCCGGCAAGACCCAGAGCATCACCAACACCCTGGTGCTGGACAACATCAAGGCCGGCAAGGTGCCACGCGTACCGGTGCGCGACGACACCCGGCGCACGCTCATCTGGACGCCCGACGCCAGTCGTGCGCTGGCGGCGCTGGGCAATGCAGAAGATGCCTACGGCAGCACCTGGCACCTGCCTTGCGATGACAATCGCCTGACCTATCGTCAGATTGTGGCGCTGGCCGGCGAGATCTGCGGCAGGGATCTTTCGTACAAGGTGCTGGGCAAGTGGACCTTGACCGCTGCCGGCCTGGTCTCCCGGCAGGTCCGCGAGCTGCGGGAGCTGCTGCCGCGCTATGCGCATGACAACCTGTTCGATTCATCGAAGTTCAGCGAGCGTTTCCCGGCGTTTGAAGTGACCCGCTATCGGCGTGGGCTGGAGCAGGTTCTGGGCGGAAAAATATCTTGATCTTTGAGGGTTCGGACCGAGCGCCGCCCGCGCGGCGCTCGATCTCACGATCGCCTCCCCCTTCAGACAACCTTGATTTCTCCACGTATCAGGGTTATCAAGCGCTCCCCACTACCGCTCAAGGACGAACACTTCATGCCCCTGCGCCTCACCCAGGACCAGTTCCTGCGCGCCATCGAATGCGCCGAACTCAACGGCATCCCTGACCGCGCCACCTTGCTTGCCCAGCTTGAAGACCCCGACATGCGCGAGACGCTCAGCTACTGGAGCGCGCAGTTCTACAAGGCGCCGGAGGACCTGGTTTGCGTGGCCGACCTGCAAAGCAAGGAAGAACTGCATTACGTGGCATCGCACCTGAACTGGGACGACGGCCTGGTTGCCCCAAGGGCGATCCTCGACCACCCGTTGTGCGACGCCGGGACCGCCTTGCTGCTGTACTGGTACGGCCAGGGTTGGTGGTGCTCCGGCGCGGACGATGCGCACAAGGACGACGCGATCTTCTATACCCACCTGGTACGGCGCTTCGCCGAAGGCGACTTCAGCACCTACAGCATCGCCTTCGATCCATTCGCCGATCAATTCGTGCCTGACTTGGCGACACTGCGCAAACGCGGCCTGCAACTGCCGGGCGTGCTGTTCGCCACCTACCCTGGTCAGGTCGTTGAAACCCGTCAGGATGCCTACCAGCCTTACCTGGACGAGTGGGAGGCCCGCCACGCCAAGGGCTGAGGGTTAGCGCTGGGTTCGACGGGCGAGTTGCAGGCCCTCGGGATCGAGCGCCGCCCGCGCGGCGCATCGCGGATGAATCCGCTCATACGTTTGTTTCGGGCCAGTCATGTCCGTGACACAGAAGACAACGAGCGGGCCCAGAAAATACCTGTACAAGACTATTGACCTGTACAGATATTGGCCTAGGCTTTCCTATACCTGTACAAGTACACCTCGCTGTACAGGTTTACCTGGAGCTGCCTATGTCTGCGTATCTGCAGCGCTTCACCGAAGCTTTTACCCGCCTGGACGGTCAACGCCTCGACGCTCTGGACACCCTGTACAGCGAAGAGGTGACCTTCAGGGACCCGCTGCACCAGGTCCACGGCCTGCCCGCCTTGCGCACCTACTTCGCCCAGCTCTACGCCAACACCCACGATATCCACTACCGCTTTTCCCGCATCGATGAAGTGCAACCCGGCCAAGGCTACCTGCAATGGTCCCTGCAGTTCCGCCACCCGCGCTTGGCCTGCGGCCGGCCGATCCACCTGTTGGGCTGCAGCCACCTGCAATGGCAGGACCGGGTTCACTTCCATCAGGACTACTTCGACGTCGGCGCCTTGCTCTACGAGCATGTCCCGGTGATGGGCGGCGCGATTCGCTGGCTCAAGGGGCGGCTGGCATGAGCCGCTGCTGGCTGACCGGCGCCAGTAGCGGCATCGGCGCGGCACTGGCCAGGCTCTTGCTCGAGCAAGGCCACCAGGTGGCCCTTGGCGCTCGGCGGCCCGATGGCCTCGCGTCCCTGGCGGCGCAGTACCCAGAGCAGGTGCTGCTGGCCATCGGTGACCTCGACGCGCCTGAGCAAGTGGCGAAGATCGCCGAGCAGATCGCCTGGCGCTGGGGCGCGCTCGACCTGGTGATCCTCAATGCCGGTACCTGCGAGTATCTGGAGCCCGGGCAGTTCGATCCCGCGCTGCTGGAGCGAGTGGTGCGCACCAACCTGTTCGCGGTCAGCTACTGCCTCGCCGCCGCCCTGCCCTTGCTGCGGCTTGGTGAGCGGCCGCACCTGGTGGTGACGGCCAGTTCGGTCACCTGGCTGGCCCTGCCACGTGCCGGTGCCTATGGCGCCTCCAAGGCGGCAGTGCGCTACCTGCTGGAGTCACTGCGCATCGACCTGGCCAACGAAGGTATCGATGCCACCCTGGTGAATCCCGGCTTCGTCGACACCCCGCTGACCCGGCGCAACGACTTTCCCATGCCCCAGCTCTGGAGCGCCGAGCACGCCGCTCGGCATATCGCCGCGCGCCTGCCACGGCGGCCCCTGGAGATCAATTTCCCCATCGCCTTCACCCTGCTGCTGCGCCTGCTGGGGGCGCTGCCAGGGCGCTGGCGACTGAAGCTGGGTCGGCACCTGGCACGCAACCCGAAGGGCTAGATCATGCGCATCGCCATCATCGGTAGCGGCATCGCCGGCCTGACCTGCGCCTACCTGCTGTCACGCCGGCACGAGGTGACCGTGTTCGAGGCCGCCGCCTGGATCGGCGGGCATACCCACACCGTCGATGTGGCGTGGGGGGGTCGGCGCTACGCGGTGGACACCGGCTTCATCGTCTTCAACGACTGGACCTATCCACATTTCATCCGGCTGCTCGACCAGTTGAACGTCGCATCGAGGCCCACCCACATGAGTTTTTCCGTGCATGACCCGCTCAGTGGCTTCGAATACAACGGCCATAACCTCGCCTCCCTGTTCGCCCAGCGTCGCAACGCATTGTCCATCGGGTTCTGGGGGATGCTGCGGGACATCCTGCGCTTCAACCGCCAGGCCCTCGCCGACCTCGACAAGCAGCATATCGACGAGGACACCACCCTTGGCGGCTACCTGCAGGCACAAGGCTACGGGCAACGGTTCATCAGGCACTACATCCTGCCCATGGGGTCGGCGATCTGGTCGATGTCGCACGCCGACATGCTGGCTTTCCCTCTGCAGTTCTTCGTGCGCTTCTGCCGCAACCATGGCCTGCTTTCCCTCACCCAACGCCCGCAATGGCGTGTGATCGAGGGTGGCTCGCAGCGTTACGTCGAGGCATTGTGCCGCTCGTTTCCCGACCGCGTCAGGCTCAACTGCCCCGTGCGCCGGGTCAGCCGCGACGAAGGCGGCATCACCCTACTGAGCAGCGCTGGCACGGAGCGTTTCGACACGGTGGTGTTCGCCTGTCACAGCGACCAGGCCCTGGCGCTGCTGGAGTCACCCAGCCCGGAAGAACGCGCCGTGCTGGGCGCCATCACCTACGCCAGCAACGCCGTGGTGCTGCACACCGACACCCGCCTGCTGCCATGCCGCCGCCGGGCGTGGGCAAGCTGGAACTACCGCCTTGGCGGCCCGGAGCAGGCGCCTGCCGCGCTGACCTACGACATGAACATCCTGCAAGGTATCGAGGCACCGGTGACCTTCTGCGTGAGCCTCAATCAGACCGCGCTGATTGATCCGCTACAGATACTCGCCCGCTTCGACTATGCCCACCCGCAATACAGCCTCACAGCCCTCGCTGCCCAAACCCGCCAAGGCGAATTGCAGGGGCGCCGGCACAGTTATTTCTGCGGTGCCTACTGGGGCAATGGCTTCCACGAGGACGGCGTGCTCAGCGCGCTGAAGGTGGCCGAGCACTTTGGTGAGCGGCTGTGAACAACAGCCTCTGCCAGGGTTGGGTCAGCCACTGCCGCATGACCCCGCGCCCCCATGCGTTCCGCTATCGGATCGGCATGTTCTATGTGGACCTGGATGAACAACCCCGACTGCTTGGCCTTTCCCACTGGCTGGGGCGCGCGTGGTGGGCGCCGTTGAGCTGGCGCGAAAGCGACTATCTGCCGGCACTGACCCGCCAAGGTCAACCGCTGGCCCAGGCCGTGCGCGCACTGGTGGCCCAGGCCACCGGGCGGCAACTCGAAGGCGCCGTGCACCTGCTGACCCAGCCGCGCTGCTGGGGGCTGTCGTTCAACCCGGTGAGTTTCTACTTCTGCCATGACCGCGATGAACAGCTGGTGGCGATCCTGCTGGAGGTACGCAATACACCCTGGCGTGAGCGCTTCCACTATGTGCTGCCGGTGGACGGCGACCTTGCACGTCCGTTCGCCATGGCCAAGGCCCTGCATGTGTCGCCGTTCATGCCGATGGACATGGAGTACCGCCTGCGTTTCTTTCTCGATGCCCGGCGCATTCGCATCCACATGGAGAACTGGCGTGCCGGGCAGCAGGTGTTCGCGGCCGATCTGGCGTTGCGCCGCCAGCCGCTGGATCGCGGAGCACTGCACCGTCATATCCTGGCCTTTCCCTGGATGAGCCTGCGCACCCTCTCGGCCATCTACTGGCAAGCCCTGCGCCTGCTGCTCAAGCGCACCCCCGTCCACAACCACACCGCCAGCCAGGGCGACCTGGCGCCCGGCCACCCTTGCGAGGACCCTGATCATGCCCGAACCGACCCTGATCGTTAGCAAGTCGTTGGGGCTGAGCCCATGGTTGGGTGGGCTGGCCAGGGTTGCCGTACTGGCCCAGTTGCGTCACCTGCGTCATGGCCACCTGCGGCTGGTCGACGGCGGGCGACAATGGGCGTTCGGTGACCCCACCAGCCCCTTGCAGGCCGAAGTGGAAATCCTCGATGACACGGCCTGGGGTCTGGTGGCCAGCAATGGCTCGATCGGTTCAGGGGAGGCGTACATCCACGGCTACTGGCGCAGCCCCGACCTGGCGGCCGTCACCCGCCTGTTCGTCGCCAACCTGGACGTGCTCGACGCCATGGAAGGCGGGCTGGCGCGCCTGGGGCGCCCGCTCCTGCGCCTGCTGCACCAGCTCAACCGTAACAGCCGGCGCGGCGCCCGGCGCAACATCATGGCGCACTATGACCTGGGCAATGCACTGTTCGAGCGGTTGCTCGACCCGACCATGATGTACTCGGCGGCGCAGTTCGACAGCCTCGGGCAAACCCTGGAACAGGCCCAGTTGAACAAGCTCGAACGCATCTGCCGCAAGCTTGAACTCAAGCCCCACGAGCACTTGCTGGAGATTGGCAGCGGCTGGGGCAGCCTGGCCATTCACGCCGCCACCCACCACGGATGCCGTGTCACCACCACCACGCTCTCAACGGCGCAATACGCGTACACCCTCGAACGGGTGCACCGGCTCGGCCTGGAGAACCGGATCACGGTGCTGTGCGAGGACTACCGCGCACTGCGGGGGCATTTCGACAAACTGGTGTCGATCGAGATGATCGAGGCGGTCGGCCACCGTTTCCTGCCCACCTACTTCCGCCAGTGCGCCGCGCTGCTCAAGAAGGACGGCCTGATGCTGCTGCAAGCCATCACCATCCGCGACCAGCGCTATGCCCAGGCACGGCGCTCGGTGGACTTCATCCAGCGCTACATCTTCCCCGGCGGCGCGCTGCCTTCGCTGAGCGTGCTGCTCGCCACCGCCAGCCGCCAGACTGCGCTGAACCTGGTGCACCTCGAGGACTTCGGCCTGGACTATGCACGCACCCTGCGCCATTGGCGCGACAACCTGCGCCAGGCGCGCACGGCGCTGGCGGAGCTGGGCTACGACGACACCTTCCAGCGCCTATGGGAGTTCTACCTGTGCTATTGCCAGGGTGGCTTCGAAGAGCGTGCCATTGGTGTGGCGCAGTTGCTGTGGGCGGCGCCAATGGCACGTCGGGCTGCGTTGCCGGGCTGTTGAGCATGAACCGCCGCTGGCTGATCGCTAACGCCCTGTGGTTGCAGCTGGGTTGGTGGGCTTGCGTGCTCGGTGCACGTTGGTGGTGGTTGCTGCTGATCGTGCCGCTGGGCCTTGCCGTGCACCTTTGGCGTTGCCCGGAGCGCCGTGAGGAAGTCCATGCGCTGTTGCGCGTGGCACTGGCCGGTTGCCTGCTGGACAGTTCGCTGGGGATGCTGGGCATGTTCCGTTTCGAGCAATGGCCCTTGCCCATATGGCTGGCATTGCTCTGGCTGGTGCTCGCCAGCGGCCTGCGCCATAGCCTGGCCTGGGCAGCAGGTCCGTATTGGCGGGCGGCGCTGCTGGGCCTGGTGGGCGGGCCGTTGGCTTACCTGGCGGGTGCCCGGTTGGCGGGTGTCGAACTGCCGCTGGGGCCGGTGGTCACCGCCCTGCTGTTGGCGCCGCTCTGGGCCTTGTTCATGCCCCTTGTCTTGCGGATGGCCGTGTAGCGATCTGATGCAGCGCCTGGGGGGGCGAGCGCCGCACGCGCGGCGCATCGCGGATGAATCCGCCCCTACAGGGGCCGCAGGACCTGCGCCGTACCTGTAGGAGCCGGTCTTGCCGGCGAATGGGCCAGTGCAATCAACACACGGTTCCGGCCCCTCATGCCCATTAGGCCAGCGCTGTGCGCCCCGACGAACTCCTTGTATCCTTGCGGGTCGGTGAATGCGAGCGCATCGCCCCCTACGCATGACTCAAGGAAGGCTCGAATGTTTGCACGGAGTAAGTTGGTTCCCGAACTGATCGTGACCGATCTGCAACGAAGCCTGGCGTTCTGGGTGTCGTTGCTGGGGTTCCAGGTCGCCTACCAGCGGCCCGAGCAGGGATTTGCCTATCTGGATCTGCAGGGAGCACAGGTCATGCTCGAACAGATCGACCTTGACGAGCAATGGATCACCGGCCGGCTGGAAGCCCCGTTAGGCAGAGGGATCAACTTTCAGATCGAGGTCGCTGAAGTCGCGCCGGTCATCGAACGCTTGCACCACAGCGGGTGGCCGCTGTTCCAGGCCTGCGAGGACGCCTGGTACCGGGCGGGGGACGTGGAGGTGGGGCAGCGACAGTTTTTGGTTCAGGATCCTGATGGGTACCTGCTCAGGTTTGGGGAGCGGCTCGGCGAACGTCCATTGCTACCGCTGTCATAACGGTAATTTTCAAGATCATCTCCGGCCCCGGCACGCATCACGCCATTCACCCGCAACAGTTCCAGGCGCGACGTCCAACTCAGGGGCTGTCCCGATTGCAGTAGTGTTTGCTGCCCCCTGCCGTGAACAGGGCATCCACTTTGGCGGGCTATCAGTCAATGAGCTCAGGACACCGCGATTGCTGCGGTCGCTGATCGTCACGTCGGTCGTGTAACCGGTGCCCGTGGCCGGGCTGTGGCGGATCTGCGTGAGGCTGCCGACGTCATCGTAGCGATAAGTGCGCGTGTAGTTGGTGTAGGCGGAGTTGTCGATGGGGATGGGGACTTTGACGAGAGGAAGTTGCGGGCCTTGCTGACCTGCGTTGGCCATTTCTCGACCTTCAGCCCTAACCAGCTGGTACAGGCTGTCGTAGCGATAGCGGCTTTCGGGTACCACCTTCTGGTTATGCCAACATCGGGCTTCTTGCGCATCGTTGCGCACACTGACCACATTGCCTACCGGATCGAATGCATAACGCAGATCCTGCAAGACCTTGCCGCCCTTCAACGTCAGCCAACTGCCTGCGAAGTGCGATGCTGTCCGTGTGCAGCAGACCGGCCGTTTCATAATGACTGACGCATTGCCCAGCCATGTTCAGGCCTTTTTCCGCTTCGTTGCAGCAGCAGTCCCCCAACCCGACAACATTCGTATGCGCAAGACAGCAAGCCCGGTTGGAGACTGATCGGCCAAAACATCGGCACTTAGTGCCAAGCCGTCTCCCCTTGGCTGTGCAATCCTTCCCTGGTCGTTATGGTGGTGATCACTTTCCTGCCGGAGCGCAATGGCCATGACCGTGACTACCCTCAGCCGTCTCAGCTTGCTGGCGCTGGTCGTCGGCGTATTACTGGGCGAGATCGTTTTGGCCAGTATCGGGCTGACGGGCCTGTGTGGCGCCGCTGTCTACCTCAGTGTGCGGCAGGACACCCAGATAGAGGCCCGCCAGGACGATGCCCAGTCGGATCCGCAGTTTCTCGCCTGACGGATCAAGTCTATCTGTCGTCTGTACCGGCCCTTTCGCCGGCAAGGCCGGCTCCAACCGCTCCAGCGTAGGCTTCGGGGAGGCGTAACCTTCGCCGCAGACCCATGCTAAGCTGCGCCGCCCTACCCCATGCCCCCGAAGGAACGACATGCTCCCCAAGCGCGTATTGATAGTCGAGGACGACGCCGACGGCGCCAGCATCCTCGAGGCCTACCTGCGCAAGGACGGCTTCGAGGTGGCGGTGGCCGAGGACGGTGCCAGGGGCCTGGCGCTGTTTCGCCAGTGGTCGCCGCAGATCGTCCTGCTGGACATGATGCTGCCCAAGCTGTCCGGCCCCGAGCTGCTGTCGGAGATCCGCCGCAACGACAACACACCGGTGATCATGGTCACCGCCATCGGCGACGAGCCGGACAAGATCGGCGCGCTGCGCTACGGCGCCGATGATTATGTGGTCAAGCCCTGCAACCCTCGGGAGGTCGTGGCTCGGGTGCATGCCGTGCTGCGCCGCTACGGCGCCTCCACCGCCGCCCAGCAACGCGTCGAGTGCGCTGGGGTATGGGTGGACAACGAACGCATCGTCGCCGGGGTGCGCCATACAAACGGCGACGAAACGATCCTGGACCTCACCCGCTCGGAGTTCCTGCTACTCGCCGCGCTGCTGCGCGCACCGTCCAAGGCCTTCAGCCGCGAGGCCCTGCTGGAGCTGTGCATGCCCGACAGCGATGCGCTGGTGCGGATCATCGACACCCACGTACACAACCTGCGGCGCAAGCTCGAGGCGGTGGGCATCACCGAGGTGCTGGTGACAGTGCGCTCGGTGGGCTACCGGTTCCACTGATGAGCATGGGCAGGAACTCGCTGTGGGTCTGGGTCGGTTCGCGCATGACCCTGCTGGCCATCAGCGCGGTGTTTACCGTCGTCGGCTGCATGTACCTGTACTACCAGACCGTCGAACACCACGTGATGGCCTCGATGACACCTGTCGACCGCGCGCAGTACCTTGCCGCGGTGGCAGACGTGAAACAGCATGAGGGGGTGTTGTGGCAGCTGCTGCAACGCTATTACGACGTCGAGAGCTTCCTGCCCGACATCGGCAACGACGCCGACTGGCTGGCCCTCTACAGCTTCGTCGCCCTGGTCATCCCGCTGGTGATCATCATCGCGCTGTGGCTGTCCAGGCCACTGTCCCGGCAATTCCGCAAGCTCGCCCAGGCAGCGCGGCAGGTAGCCGGCGGCGACCTCGAGGTACGGGTGGTGCAGTACCCGGGCCAGCCAGCGGAGATGCAGCGCCTGTGCGGCGACTTCAACAGCATGGTCGAGCGCCTGTCGCTGTACGAACGCGAAGTGGCGCAGTCCAGCTCCAACCTGGCTCATGAGCTGCGCACACCGCTCAACGCTGCGCTGGGGCGGGTCCAAGGCATGCTCGACGACGTGTTCCCGATGAACCCGGAGCAACTGCGCCTGGTGCAGAGCCAGTTGAACAACCTCAACACCCTGGTCGGCGACCTGCACTTGCTGTCGCTGGCCCACGCCGGGCAGTTGACCCTGAATGTCACCGGCTTTTCCCTGGCCCGGCTGGTCGAGGAACGCCTGGACTGGTTCGCGCCGCAGTTCGAAGCAGCCCAAATGCGGGTCACCTCACACCTGTCCGCCGCACTGGACATCGAGGCAGACAGAAGCCGGCTGGGCCAGTTGACCAACATCCTGATCGAGAACGCCATCAAGTACGCCTCCGACGGCCGCACGCTAGAGGTTGCCGCACGCCGTGAAGGTGCGTGGTTACGCCTGGAATTCCTCGACCGTGGCCAGGGCATCGCGCAAAACGACCTGGGCAACATGTTCGTGCGCTTCTGGCGGGCCGAGCAATCCCGCGCGCGGGTGACCGGTGGCGGCGGTCTGGGGCTGTCGATCGCCCAGGCGATATGCGAAGCCCATGGCGGGCATATCGCCGCGCAACGGCGCGACGAAGGCGGGCTGGCGCTGCTGGTGTCGTTGCCCCTTCACCCCGTTTCGAACCCGTAGGAGCCAGCCTTGCTGGCGAACACCGGCAAAGCCGGCGCCAAACACCGCGCCTCTGATTCGCAGGCATTCTCATGATTACCTGCAGTGCTTGACCGAATCTTGATAATCCCTGCACAGCACCTTCAGCAAGCGCCTTTAGCATGCCGGCCCGTCAGCCATGAAGGCTGGCGCCGCGCGCGGTTTCATCCCATTCGGTGCTGTGATTCTCATGCCAAGACTGTTCGCCCCACCTGTTCCTGAAAGGTACCCGAGGGGAACTTCTGGACACTCGCGATGTGTCTTTCTGCCTCACCTCATCAACCGCTCGGGTTGAAGTTCCGGGCTCGTAAGCAGGCTAACAGTTAAAACGTAATCGGCGAACTTTAAACAAATTTACATCTTTCATACAAAACCACCTATTTCCCAACACTCATTAAATTTCTTTCACCAAAAACGCCCGTCTGTACCCGCCCCGCCAATTGAAAACCGGCGTCGAGCCAGAGAGAATGGCCCACCGCTCGATTTGCAGCGCCTGTGGGGCTGCCCAGCCGGTCGGCAGGAAGTAGCCACTTGCAGCCGCTTAGCCATCGAGGCGCTGCGAATACACAGGTTTGATAAAACCTTGCAACCGAAAGAACGAGCAACTTTTCACAAAGTCTTTACATTGACTTTGCGTCGTCACGCGAGCAACTAAGTTGCCGAGGATATATATATGAACTCCCACGTCACGGGTGCGTCACACTCGCTGCATCACCTTCCTGAACGCATCCTGTTGACCGGCGCCACGGGTTTCCTCGGCGGCTCGGTCACCGCCCAACTGATCACCAATGGCCAAGCAGCCAACTTGTGCTTCCTGGTGCGCGCCGAAAGCCGCCAGCAAGGCCTCGAGCGCTTGCGCGACAACCTGCTGCAACATGGTGTGAGCCATGCCGACAGCCAGGCGTTGAGCGAAGAACAGATCATCTGCGGCGACTTCCTCGACACGTCCTGGCTGGCCAGGGAAACCCCTCGCCTAATGCAAGTCGACCGGGTAATCAACTGCGCCGCCGTTGCATCGTTCTCGAAGAACCCGACCATCTGGCCGGTGAACGTCGAAGGCACCTACGCCTTCGCTGAAGTGCTGAGCCGTTCCAAGCGCCTCAAGCGCTTCCTGCATGTCGGCACGGCGATGTGCTGTGGCCCGGAGCGCGAGTCGCCGATCAGCGAATCGTGGGAGTTCCCCGAGGCCGAGCAGCAACTGGTGGACTACACCGCGTCCAAGGCAGAGATCGAGCGGCGCATGCGCGAACAGCTGCCGAACCTGCCACTGGTGGTGGCGCGCCCATCCATCGTGGTCGGTCACCGCAGCCTTGGCTGCCAGGCCTCCGGCAGCATCTTCTGGGTGTTCCGCATGGGCTTCGCCCTGGAAAGCTTCACCTGCGGCCTGGACGAGCAGATCGACGTGATCCCGGTGGACTACTGCGCCGAGGCGCTGATCGGCCTGGCACTCAAGCCGCAACTGGGCCACGACCTCTACCACATCTCCGCCGGCCACGGCTCGGCCTGCACCTTCGCCGAGATCGACGAAGCCTTCGCCCTGGCCAATGGCGCGGAGCCGGTGGGTGAGCGTTACCGCAAGGTGGATGTCGACGACCTGAAGTCGCTGGCCAGCAGCTTCGAAACCCGCATCGGGCCAGCCAACCCGCGCCTGGTGCTGCGCGCCCTGCGCCTGTACAGCGGCTTCGCCGACCTCAACTACCTGTTCGACAACAGCCGCCTGCTGGAGGAAGGGATCGCGGTGCCGCCGCGCTTCACCGACTACCTGGACGTGTGTGTCAAATCGTCCAGCGGCGTGAGCATCGCCACCCAGATGCAGTGGGACTTCAAGTAACGATGCTCTTCGAAGCCGCGGGTAACCACCCGCGGCTCCACACCTCGCTCAGCCCTACATGTCCCTTTCGTCATAGCGCAGCAAGCGCCCGGCATTGCCCAGCACCAGCAAGGTGCTGAGGTTGTGCAGCAACGCCGCGATCATCGCCCCCGCCGCCCCCAGCAAGCCAAACGCCGCTGCCAGCATGATACCGATCGTCCAGCCCAGCCCGATCAGCACATTCCATTGCAGGGTGCGCCGGCACAGGCGGCTGAGACGGATGCAGGTGGCCAGGCGGCGCAGGTCGCCGTTGATCAGCACGATATCCGCCGCGGCCATGGCGATGTCGGTACCGCCCGCCCCCATCGCCACCCCGACCACGCCGGCCTTGAGCGCCAGTGAATCATTGATGCCGTCACCGACCACCAAGGGCCGGAAGCCGGCGTGGATTTCCTGGTTGACGTGGCGCAGCTTGTCCTCGGGCAAGGCCTGGGCGACCACGCGGGTGATCCCGGTCTGGCTGGCGACCGCCTCGGCGACACTGCGCCGGTCACCGGTGAGCAGCAGCTGCCGGTCCAACCCAAGTTCGCGAAGCTGTTCAAGTGCTTGCGGCGCCTCCTGGCGGATGTTGTCGGCCAGCAGCAGCCAGCCCTGGAAGCGACCGTCCAGGGCCAACCCGGCGATGGGGCCGTCGTGTTCCGGCACCGGCGGGATCTCGATGCCCAGGCGCGCGAACAGTTCCGGGCGGCCCAGCGCCGCCTCGCCCCGCTCGGTGCGGGCAACCACACCGAAGCCCTGGCGCTCATGCAGTTCGCTGACCACCAGCTGTTGATCGTGAGGCACCCGGCTCGCCAGGGCGCGGCTGACCGGGTGACTGCTGGCGGTGCCGAGGCTGGCGGCCAGGCGGATGATCTCGTCTTGCGCCAGGCCCGGCGCCACCGGCAGCACCCGCTGCAAGTGCAACGCACCGTGGGTCAGGGTGCCGGTCTTGTCGATCACCAGCGACGACAGGTCGGCCAGTTCCTCGAGAAACGCCGAGCCGCGGATCAGGATGCCGTGCCGCGCGGCCACGGCAATCCCGGCGATGGCCGTGGCCGGCGCCGACAGCACCAGCGCGCACGGGCAGGCGGCGACCAGCACCGCGAGCATGGCCTGGGCATCACCGGTGACGAACCAGGTGGCGGCGGCGATCAACAGCACCAACACCAGGTAGCGCCCGGCATGGCGCTCCAACAGGCGGGTGATCGGTGGTTTGGCCTGCTCGGCACGTTGCATCAAGGCGATCACCTTGCCCAGCGTGGAGTCGTCGCCGATGCCGGTGACCTCGACGCGCAGCAGGCCGTCGAGATTGATCGCGCCACCGTACACCTGCGCCCCAATGTCCACTTCCTGGGGCAGGGCCTCGCCGGTGATCGGCGCGGTGTCCAGGCTGGCCTGCCCATGCAGCACCCGGCCATCGGCCGGCACCCGGT
Organism: Pseudomonas entomophila; assembly: GCF_023277925.1. Lineage (NCBI taxonomy): Bacteria > Pseudomonadati > Pseudomonadota > Gammaproteobacteria > Pseudomonadales > Pseudomonadaceae > Pseudomonas > Pseudomonas entomophila. The sequence goes on along the minus strand of NZ_CP063832.1, from coordinate 1,400,876 downwards.
CGCCGGCGCGCACTTCCACTTGGTCGCCGGGTTTCAGGCTGGCGTTGTCGACCTCCCGCACCTCACCGTCCGCGCCGATCAGCCGGGCCTGGCTGCGGGTCAGCCGGCCAAGGGCACCGATGGCCTCCTGGGACCCCAGTACGCTGCGCTCTTCGAGCACGTGGCCGAGGATCATGATGATCGGCAGCAGCGCCGCGGTAGCCAGGTCGCCGGTGGCCCAGGCACCGAGCATGGCCAAGGCGATCAACTGGTCGGTGACACCGTGCAGGGACGGTTGCAGCAGGCTGTGCCAGGCCGAGCGCAGCACCGGCACGGCCACCAGCAGCGACGCCACACCCAGCAGAAGCTGTGCCACACCGTCCTGCGAGGGGGCCAGCCAGCGCCAGACCAGCCCCAGCGCCAACAGGCCGAGGGCGAGCATGGCCAAGATCAGTTGCTGCCCCGCCTGCCGACGCTCGTCAGCGGACAATAGCCCGGTGCTGAAGTGAAGGTGACCATGGTGATGGCCGTGATGGTGGTGAGCGCTCATCGCAGTCGGCTCCGGAGGCAAGTGGTCGCAAGGTGCGGGTGGCGAAGATCGCGGTTCACGGCTTGGGGCCCTCGAGGATCAGGTGCCCGCTGTCATCAGGGTTGACCGTGGTGACGGCCCCGGCGCGGGACAGGATCGCTGGCATGCGTTCCCGGTACAGGCGCAGCATCAGCCCAGGGTCTTGCTGCTGCGCCAGGCCGGCGATGGTGGCGGTGTCGGCATTGGCCCGGGCCAAACGCTCGCGGGCCTCGGCCTCGGCGACCTGCACCGTGTGGTCGGCGGCCTGGGTGGCTTGCTGCAGCTGTCGGGCGGCATCGTTGCGCGCCTGCGCCACTTCTTTCTCGGCTTGCTGGCTGGCGGTAAGTACCGCATTGAACGCCCCCACCGCCGACAACGGCAGCGAAGACTGTACATCGACCCGCACCACCTCGATACCCAGGTCGGTGCCTGCGGCCTTGAGCGCGGCAAGGCTGCGGTTGATGCCCTGTTGCAGGTCGCCGCGCAGGCGCTCGCGGCGCTCGGCGACCTGGGCGTCGGCACCGACCAGTTCCGGGCGGGCCACCAGGATCGTGTCCATGTCGCGGGAGGCGCAGACCTGCACGGCGTTACGCTCGACCAGGCGATCCAGCGCCGGTTCCAGGTGCGTGCCCTGGCGGGTGAAGGCATAGGGCGCGTTGACCTTGTAGAACACCCGCACATCCAACTGCACGATGCCCGCGTCGCCGGTCAGCAAGTAGCCGGAGCCAGCCGTGGCGTCACTGGCCAGGGTGCCGTTCTTGTCCGACTTCAGCGCCCGTTCGGAACGCAGCAGCAGCTCGACCCGGCGTTCACTGACCCGGTCGGCCGACGGCAGCATCAGCACCTGCTCGAACGGGCGCGGCCAGGCCAGCAGCAGGCCAGCTTCCTGGATGCGTTGCTCGGCCCCCAGGCGCAGCACCACCGCACGACTGTCGGGCCCCACTTCGCGAACATTACCGAACAACCAGCCCAGCGCCGCGACCAGGGTCACCCCGTACAAAGCGATGAAGCCGATGCGCGCCGACTGCAGCCAGGGATTGCCGGTGGTGTCCATCCGACCAGGGCTAGTCATGGCCGTGCCCTGCCCCGTTGCCAGCGCTCGAAGGCGCTGGCGGCCCATCGACCAGGGCGCGGAACGGTGCGGCGTCGGTGCGCAGCACCAGGCGCGTGCCGGGGGTGACGACCGTGCCCAACGTGTCGAGCGAGCGCAGCAGTTTGTACAGCTCGGGCGCGCTGGCGTAGGCCTTGCCATAGACCTGCGCGGCCTCGACCTGGGCCTGGGCCTGGACCTGCGCCGCCTTGACGTTGGCGTCAGCCTCGAGGATGCGCGCGTCACGTTCCGCCGCCGAGCGGATCTCGGCGGCCTTGCGCTTGCCTTCGGCGGTGCGTTCGGTGGCGATGGTCTCGCGCTCGGCGCGCATGCGCTCGACCGTGGCTTCGAGGGTCACCTTGGGCAAGGTGAGCCGCTCGATGCCCACCTGCACCACCTTGATGCCATAGGTCTGCGCCAGTTGCTGCTCGATCTGCGCCTGCAGGCGCTGCTCGAAGGCGTCGATCCGCACTTGGCTGGCGTCGACGTTGACCAGGTCCGCCAGTTCGAAGCCGCTGGCACTGGTTTCCAGCGCCGAGCCCACCAGGGTGCGGATCTGCCGCGCCGCCTCGTCAGGCTGGTTCTGCACCGCGCGCATGAAGCGCTGGATGCTCTGCGGGTCGGCGGCGACCTGCCAGGCGATATAAGCCTGCACGATGATGCGCAGGCCATCGCGGGTGCCGACATCCTGTAGGCCGCTGGAGGTGGTGCGCAGGCGCAGGTCGACCGGCACTGCGTTCTCGAACGGCAATGGCCAGCGCCAGGCCAGGCCAGGCTCGGTCAATACCCGCGAAGGGTTGCCGAAACGGGTGATGACCGTGGCCTCGCCGACCCGGACCTGGACGAAACACGCCGCCGTGGCCAGCAGCAGCACCAGCAGCAATGCGGCGAGCACCCGCCAGCGTGCGCCCTTCGACGGTGGCGCATGGGGATGATCGTGGTCATGGGCATGATCGTGGGTGCACGCGTGGTGGGCATGGGGGGCGTGAGAGCTCAATTGGCGCGCTCCTGGTGGGATCTGGAAGTGGTCGGGTCGACCGGCGAGGCGAATGTGCGCAGGTCCAGGGTCGGGGCCTGGGCCGCGGTCAACCGGTGGTCGATGATCAGGGCATTGCCAGCGGCCAGTCCCTGGCTCAGGCGCGCCAGATACTGTTCGAGGATGAATGCCTGACCGGCCTGTCGCCAGGCCGCGCTTTCGGCCGTGAAGGCGATCTCCTGGGCCTGCGCCCTGGCGGTGATTTCGTGGGCATCGGCGCTGGCCTTGTCGGTCTGCACGGCGGTGTTCTGCCGGGCCAGGGCTGCCTGCCGGGCGGCCTGGCCACGTTCCTCGGCGACCAGCGCCTGAGCGCCGATCTGCGCAGCCTGCACGCCGTGATAGGCGTTGGCCGCGCCGGCCGGTGGGTGGATCGCCTCCACCGCCGTGGCGAGGATCTGCACGCCGCTGTCCAGGCGGTCGAGGTCGGCTTGCACGGCGTTGCCGATGTCCCGGCCGAGGGCTTCGCGCTGTGCGCCCAACAGCCCGTCCAGCGAGCGATTGGCGAAATCGTGAACCAGCACCCGGTTGGCAATGCTGCGCACCAGTTGCGCGACATCGCTGGCGTGATACGTGGCGGCAATTGCCGAGGCATCGTCCAGGCCAATGCGATAAATGAAGCGCACGTCCATGTTGACGATCTGGAAGCTCTGCCGGCTGCCATCGCTGCCCGCGATGACCTGGGCATTTTCGGCAACATGGGCGGCATCCCACAGGCGGTTGGCGCTGGCGGGCGGTGGCCCTTCGGCATCGGTCAGCGGGTCGGCCAACGCGGCGTCACCCGAGGTGGCCAACTCATGGAGCGTGCCGTTGTCCACCGCCAGCACCCGCCCCAAGGGCCAGGGCAGCCCTATATGCAACCCGGGCGGGTAGACCTCTATCGGGTCGCCAAAGCGCTCGTACACGCCCCGGCCGTTCATCGGCACCTGCACCACGCCTGTCAGCAGCCACCCCACCAGCGCCACCAGCCCAGCCACCGGCAGCAAGGCCCGGCGCATGAAACCGAATGCCCAGACCTGCCGCAGGTCAATGCCCAGGCGCTGCTGCAACTCGCCCTGGAGGAACGCCAGAGGCCTCGGCGGCCATTGCAGCAGCCCGGCCGTCAGGCTGTTCGCCACCAACGTCGGCTCCTCGCGCGGGCGCTGCGGGCGGAACACCGAAAGCACGGCGCGCAGCAACAGTTCCAGCGCCAGCAGGCCAGGCAGGATGGCGATCAGCACCGCCAACCGCGCAGGCCACAGGCGCAGGCCGTCGGCGAACACCAGGCAGGGAATGCACAGCACTTGGACCGCGATGACCAACCGCACCACCGCGGCCAGGGTGCCGGCCTCCGGCCAGTCCGTGGCGGGCGTTGCCGCCAGGTGACGCTCGAACACCAGCAGGCCAAAGGCGATGGCGCCGAACACCGCCACCGCGACCCAGCCGGGCTGCCCCGCCAACGCCGGCGCCGGCAGGTCGAAACGCCAGGCCCCCGCCAGCACGGCCAGGGCGAGCAGCGCCAGGGCCGCCAGGCGCAAGGCGTCATAGCCGACCCGCCGCAGTTGCTTGCGCCAGGCATCACCGATACGCGCCAGCCAACGTTCATACGCATTCGCCGGTGGTTCCTCCTCGGGCACCTGGGCGCGCCAGAAGGCCAGTTGCGCCGGCCGCTCGCCCAGGGCCTCGGCGCGCCAGCTGACCGGCGTCCACACGGACTGCGCCACCGCGCCGAGCAGCATGAGCGCCGCAGCGTTGACCGCCAGCAGCACGGTCCAGTGACTGGCAGGTGCGAACAACCCGACCATGAAGGCCAGCAACCACAACAGGCCCGCGCCCAACAAGGTGCAATGGCTCAGCAGGACCAGGCGGCGCGCCTGGCCGAGCGATTGCTGAAAACGTGGCATGCCCTCCAAGTCCAGGTCTGCGGTATCTAGATTGACGCTCATGGGGGCTCCAGGCTTGATGCGCAGCCGAACAGGGTGTGGCGGCCGTGCATTTGACGACGGGCGAGTTTATTTCGTTATGTTATAGCGACGCACGTGAAAATATCGTCCGTCGTTTCATCCAATCCCCGCCCTGCGACTGATCCGCGAAGCTGGCAAGCCGCTGAGTCGGTCTCGCACTTTTTTCACATCCGTCTCACTCTTCGTCAACATCTGCCTTCATACAGTGCAGCCACTTTCGGATGGGCTGCCGCCGCGTGCCTTGTCCGCACCTTCCGCTTTCATGGAGTGTTTGCATGTTGCAAGGCACCATCGATAAACCCACCTCCCTGAAAACACCCAAGGCGTTTCGCTGGTCCTCCCTGTTACTCGTCGCGGTCGGCCTCTGCGCGTTGCTGGCACTGGTGGTGGCGACCCGCTGGGTAACCTCCACGCAGGTCGCCGACCTGGGCAGCGCGCAGCAGATGCGCAGCCAGGGTGTGTACGGCGAATGGGCAGCCGGTTCGGTGATCGTCCTGGTGCGCCATGCCGAGCGTTGCGACCGCTCGCATGCGGCCTGCCTGAACGACCCCACCGGTATCACCGTTGCCGGCAGCCAGGCCGCCGAAGGGGTCGGCGCTGGCCTGCGCCAGCTGGGCCTGGGCAGCGCCGACCTGCTCGCCAGCCCCGAGGTGCGCACCCAGCAAACGGCCGACTTCATGTTTGCCAAACCCATTGCCACCCAGCAATGGCTGGCGCAATGTGACCGCGATTTCGGCCAGGCGGCCTTCGCCCACAAGCGTGCCGGCCACAACCTGGTGCTGGTCACCCACAGCGGTTGCATCGACCAGCTCGAACGCGCGCTAGGGGTGGCCGGCGGCGAACGTTCGAGCAGCTACGCCAGTGCCCTGCTCGTCACCCTGGGCAGCAATGGCAAGGCCAGGATCCTTGGCCAGATGAACGCCCCCCAGTGGCGCAAGCTAGAAATCGGCAAGGGAGCCTGACATGCCATTCACACCGCGCGCGCGTTTCTACCTGAACAACCTCGGCTTGCCGCTACTGCTGTCGGCGCTGGTCTTCGTGCTGTTCGACCTGACCCGCCTGGACCGCTGGATCAGCGACCTGCTGCTGGATCCCGCCACCGGCCAGTTCGTCTTCCAGCACAATGCCTGGTTCGAGAAAGCCACCCACAAATGGCCGCGGATTCTCCCGGACTGGACCGGCGAGCTGGCGGTCCTCGGCCTGCTGCTGTCACTGCTGTGGCCGTTGCTGCGTCGCTCCGCGCAGGCGAGCCGTGCCGTGGAAGGTGTGCGCATCGCACCACTGCTGCGCTTTACCGCCGATCACCGGCGCGATTTTCTGTATATCGTGGTGGCCTTTGCCCTGTGCACCGGCGTCATCCATTACCTCAAGAGCCACACCGGCGTGTACTGCCCCGTGGAAACCACCCTGTACGGGGGCAGCGAGGCGCACCTGGAGTGGTACCAGCAGTTCACCTGGCTGGACAAGGCCGGGCCAGGCCGCTGCTGGCCGGGCGGCCATGCCTCCAGTGGTTTCACCTTGCTGGCCCTGTACTTCGTCGCCCTGCGCCACCGCTGGCCGCACACGCGCAAGCTTTTGCTGGCGGTCCTCGCGGTCGGTTTCATCTATGGCACCACCCGTGTTCTACAAGGCTGGCACTACATGTCCCACACGTTCTGGGCCGGGATCTTCGTCTGGCTGACCAGCTGGGGCACGGCGCTGGTGTTCTACGGCCGCCCCGCACTGCAGGCGTCGGCCGTCGCCACGGTCAGTAGGCCCCGCGCTTGCGAAACGCCCAACGCCCTGCAATTACCGTGAGGGTCCTGGCATCCTAGAGTCAGCCCCATCACAAGCACATGACAGTTTCACGGCCCTGCCCGCCGAGCTGTACAACACCTCTCGCGCCTTGCCTGCCTCGCCTTGCGCGGTAGCTTGGATACCGACCGGCTATGCTCGCGGCCGCAGCCATGCTAGCCTCCGCGCGCGCCGCGCAATGCGGCGCGTCGTAAACGTCAAGGAGTCAGGCAATGGACCTGCAGTTTCTGGGCACCTCTTCCGGTGTGCCCACCAAGGCCCGCAATGTAAGCGCAACCGCCGTCATCGAATCCACCGGCCACGGCTGGTACCTGGTCGATTGCGGCGAGGGCACCCAGCACCAGCTGCTGCGCAGCCCGCTGTCGATGCGCGACCTGCGCGCGATCTTCATCACCCATGTCCACGGCGACCACTGCTTTGGCCTGCCGGGGCTGCTGGCCAGCGCCGGCATGTCCGGGCGCAAGGCGCCGCTGCCGCTGATCATGCCCACCGCCCTGCACGACTGGGTGCGCCAGGGCCTGGCGGTCAGCGATACCTACCTGCCGTTCGAACTGCAATTGCAGCCGCTCGAGACCTTCGATGGGTTCACCTGCGGCAATCTGCAGGTCGGCAAGGTCGAGCTGTCCCACCGCGTGCCATCCTACGGCTTCGTGTTCGAGGAGCACGATCCCGAGCCGCGCCTGGATACCGCGCGCCTGCAGGCCGATGGCGTGCCGGCCGGGCCGCTGTGGGGCCAACTGGCCCGTGGCCTGACGGTGGAACATGAAGGGCGGGCGCTGAAGCCACAGGACTACCTGCAGCCACAGCGCCCGCCACAGCGCATGATCGTCTGTGGCGACAACGACCGCCCGGAGTTGCTGGCCGAGCTGGCCAAAGGGGTGGATGTGCTGGTGCACGAGTCGACCTTCACCGAACCGGTGGTCGAGCGTGCCCAGGCCACCTTCGGCCACAGCACCGCCGCCGCGGTGGCGCGGTTTGCCGAGGCGGCACAGGTGCCAAACCTGGTGCTGACCCACTTCAGCGCGCGGTATCAGGGCGCTGGCGCGGCACGTGGCAGCTCGATCGAGGATGTACGCGAAGAAGCGGTGGCGCATTACCGCGGCAATCTGGTCCTGGCGCAGGATCTGCAGCGCTATCACCTGGGGCGCGATGGCCGGCTGGTCGAGGTCTTGTAGGAACGGGGTTAGCCGCGATGCAGGCACCACAGTGGTGGCCCCCGCATCGCGGGTGATCGCGGCTGAAGCCGCTCCTACAGTTTCAGAACCGGTCCGCGACCATCTTGAACGGATACGGCGCAGCCTTGTATTTGCCGATCTTGCCGCGTTTGGGCAGCGTGACCTTGTGCGCCTGGCTTAAATCCTTGTAGGGAATCAGCTGCAAAAAGTGACTGACAATGTTCAGCCGCGCCTTGCGCTTGTCTTCCGACCGCGCCACGTACCACGGCGCCCAGGATGAGTCGGAGGCGGCGAACATCTCGTCGCGGGCGCGGGTGTACGCATCCCAGCGGTTGTAGGACTTGATGTCCATCGGCGACAGCTTCCATAGCTTGCGGCCGTCGTCGATGCGGTCTTGAAGGCGCCGCGCCTGCTCCTCGGCGCTGACTTCCAACCAGTACTTGATCAGTATGATCCCCGACTCGACCATCATCCGTTCGAACATCGGTACCACGGTGAGGAACTTCTGCGCCTGCTCTTCGCTGCAAAAGCCCATCACCCGCTCGACGCCGGCGCGGTTGTACCAGCTGCGGTCGAAGATCACCACTTCACCGGCGGCCGGCAGATGGGTGAGGTAGCGCTGGGCGTAGATCTGGGTCTTTTCCCGCTCGGTCGGCGCCGGCAGCGCCACCACCCGGAACACCCGCGGGCTGACCCGCTCGGTGATGGCCTTGATGGTGCCGCCCTTGCCGGCGCCATCGCGCCCTTCGAAGACGATGCACACCTTAAGCCCCTTCTCCACCACCCACTGCTGCAGCTTCACCAGCTCCACGTGCAGGCGCTTGAGCTCGGCTTCATAAGCCTTGCGCCCCAACCGCTTGCCGTCGTCACCCTTGCGTTGCTTGCCCTCGGCCTTGGCCATCTGCCTGCTCTCCTGGAAGGTCCCCGGTTGCCCCGGTGACGCCGGGGCGGATCAGAGCAGTATGGATGACCCCTGGATTTTCACCCGCCCCAACGCCCGGCAAAGGCGCGCACAACCCCGCCGACATGTCCAGTTGCCATGATTGCGGACGCTCTGGCTTGCAGGTTCTAATCCCGATCCGACCGGCCCGGCCGGTGTTCGCTGCGCAATTGGCAATTACAAGGAAGCCTTACGATGAACAGGAAGATCGTACCGCTGGCCCTGCTGGCCACGCTGTTCGGCTGCTCGGCCGGCCAGGACACCCGCGAAGCCAGCTTTCGCCAGGCCGCCCAGGCCTACCTCGACACCCAGTACCCGCACTGCTTCGTGATTACCGCCTTCCCTGCCCGCACCCGCGACTTCGACGTCGAAGGCACCAACAAGGCGCTGCGCGCCCTGGCCAAGGTCGGCGTGGTCAGCGAACGGGAGATTTCCCGCACCGAGGTGCCAGAGCGCCTGTGGCAGCCCGCCCGCACCGACATCTATTACGCCTACGAACTCACCGACGAGGGCCGCAAGTACTACCGCGCCGACGCCGCGAAACGCGCGGATGGCGGCAGCACCGGCGGGTTGTGCTTCGGCAAGGCCCGGCTCACCGAGATCACCGCGTTCAGCAAGCCGGCCGAACGCGAAGGGCGCAAGGTTTCGCAGGTTACCTACCGCTATCAGGTCACCGACCTGCCGGGCTGGGCCGGCGATGAAGCGGTGCAGGCCGGCGTCCTTGGCCTGGGCCAGGCTGCCGGCAGTGCCGAGAAACCGCTCGAGGAGACTCGCGCCATGGTGTTGACCGACCAGGGTTGGGTGCATGAGCGGTTGATCACGCGGTGAGATGGCCCCGGCACCAGGCTGGTCAAAAGTAACTTTGCGACGCTCTTGAGATCGGGCGCCGTCTGCGCGGCGCTCGATACCATAAGCGCTGCAACTCTCCCGCGCATATCTTTCAAAGATCGACGCTTAATCCTGAGAAAACCCTGCCCAGCCATCATGCCCGTCAACCGGTCGCTACCCGGCCGCACTGACCACCCATGATGGAGATGATCCCGATGAAAATCCTGCTCTGTGCCCTCGCGCTGCTGACCATGACCTCGATGACCACGGCATTCGCCGAGGGCGGCGCCGAGCGCCTCAAGGAGCGCAGCGATAAGTGGGCCCTGCAACGCCAGCAAGCCCAGGAGACCTTGGCCAAAGATGTGTCCCAGCAAGATCAGCAGCGGTCCGAGACCTCCAACACCAACTCATCGAGCTGACGGCCTTATTTGCCTCAGAACAGCGTTGATTGCCTGGTGCCAGGTTCCAGCAACGCTGGCGATACCCCTTCCGTACCGCCAATAAGGAAGGGGCTAGCGGGATCATGTTGCTGACGCTGGGCAAGCGTCTTCTCATGGTTGAACGTGGCATAGCAGTACGCACAACCATGCAAGCACGTGTTGTAGACACCGATATCGACGCTCTTGATGCAGCCACAAGCCGTTCGCTGGCCGGCGTCCTTGATGCTTTTGAGCGTTAACCCGAACAAGTCGGTGAGCAGTTGGTCATCGATGCACTTGCCATGCGCGATACCCGCCGCATCAGTGTCCACTTCTTCGGCGCAGCTCTGTATCTGCATGCCATGCGCCTGTGCAACCTGGGCCATGTAGTGGGCGAGGTCGAGCATCGCATCAGGGGTGGCCAGTACATCGGAACAGATCAACCCCTGCACCTTGGCCAGGTTGTTGCTGGTCTTCTTGTAGAAGTCGGCAAAACTGATGACCACCCGCTCGGTATGCCCCGCCAGCAGGCCGGCGATCTTGGCGAACAGCCGCTTGTGCTCGGCAAGGTCTATCAGGTTGGACACCAGGATAGGGTCGTAGCGCCAGATCACCTTCCCTGGGCCTACGCGCTGGCTCAGGTCGATGAAGCAGCGGATGGCGTCCATCGGCCGAGGGACGGACTTTTCAACGGCACGGGGATAGCCGGTGATCGTGTAGTGGAAGTAGTAACGCAGCCCGCGAGCGTCCAGGGTGTCCAGCGACTTCATCAAGTGCCGGGGGTTGCGGGTCCAGAACACAATGGCATCGACATCGGCCGGGTCGAGGGAGACCCGGGAGATCTGGTGATAGTTGAAGGGATTGCGGGTCAGCAGGAAGCCCTGCTGGACACGGTTCATGAACCAGTCGGCATAGAAAGCGGGGATGTCGGTGCGGCGACTGGCACTGATGATCATGGGCGGGTGTACTCGAGCAGTTGGTAATCCATGAAGCGGTTTGTCATCACGGGCAGCTTCACGACGTTGCAGCCCTCACACGATGGAAACTTCCCTTGATCAGCGCATTTGAGGATCAGCTCATCGGGATAGCAAAAATCCCATGAAATCTTCCTGAGCCCTTCGCCAAACGTACCCTTGAATCGGGTTTCATGCCTGTCATCCTGAGTGCTGAAACCCACCTTTCTCAACGCCTCGTGAACAACATCAAAATGACGAATATTTCCTGAGGACCTTTTACTGTCACTTCCATTGAAAACGTAAGAATTAAGGAAAAAAATCCGATCATTCTCATTTGCCGAAATACTTTCAGCCAGGCGTTCCAACCCACCACTTGCCGCAATGTCACTGATGGATTTCGGGAAGACAAAAACATCTATCTCATCAAGATCTACTCGCTTTAACGATTTCGTATTGAGGTGATGAAAGACCAGGTTGTCATCGTCGTTCTCTGGGATCAGCCGCTGGCTGGACCATTGGCAATTATCGAAACCATAGTAATCGAATTCGACATCTCCAAGATTGTCGCGCAACGCGTAGTAGTCGGTGCAGATGCCACACCCAAATGACGCGATCTGAATGCTCTTGCAATCAAATGGCAAGCGGTCTTTCAGCTCGCTGGCCAACAGACAATACTCTAGATAGTACGCTGGAAAAAAACGCAGCGTGTAGAGCTTTTGGTACATTTTCTTCTTGTAGGCATTACCCTCTGGCCCTACTTGCGAAATGGTGCACCACTTTTCCTTATTCTTGAGGAACGATGCATGGAAATTACCCAGCAACTCGTTGACGAATTCAGCATTGTAGATCACGTCCTGCGCTCCCTGAGTACGTAGTGGACATGAGCTTATCGCAAACAATATCAATGTGCCATTATCAAAATTGAACGAGCAACCACTAATGATTTTCGATTGCATGTTTACTCTTCAATGCCGCTCTTCTTCAAGGTTGGCCCCACCTCTTCCCTGCGGCCTCTCGTCGCAGCCTCGTCCCCCTTGGCAAATCCCCCACAGGCCGTAAAATCGCGCTTCCTTTTCGCCCGTCGCCCAACCCGGTGGCCAGCGCCCGCAAGGACCGCGTCCGTGCCTCGCCACATCGCCCATGTGCACCAGGCTCAACCGCCCCCGCCCGGCCTTCTCTGCAACAGGCCCAGCGGTTGACTCTTGCCCAGGTAGCAGCCCGCCCCGGCTAACCGGCTGTAGCCGAAAAGGCGCACATCCGCGTTTTCCAACCTTGAGGTACGTATGTCTCCGCGTTTGCTGGCGATGGCGCTGGCACCCCTGCTCGGCCTGTTCATCATTGCCCTGGGCAATGGCTTCATGTCTTCCCTGACTACCCTGCGCCTGGGCGCTGCCGGCGAGTCGGCCACCACCATCGGCGTGGTGTCCTCGGCCTACTTCATCGGTTTGACCCTGGGTGCGGTGTTCAACGACCGGCTGATCCTGCGCATCGGCCATATCCGCGCCTACAGCAGTTTCGCCGCGCTGATCGGCGCGACCATCCTGCTGCAAGGGCTGTTCTACGACACCACCTGGTGGTCGCTGCTGCGCCTGCTCAACGGCTGGGCCGCGGTGGGCGTGTTCCTGGTGATCGAGAGCTGGCTGCTGCTGGCCGGCGACGCCAAGATCCGTGGTCGCCTGCTAGCGCTGTACATGATCGCCTTCTACGGCGCCGGGGTGATCGCCCAGGCCACCCTCGGCGAGATCACCAGCTGGGGCGATACCGCGCCCTTCATGCTCGCTGGCATGCTCGCCACCCTGTCGGTACTGCCGATCGTGATCCTGCCCCGCGTGTCGCCACTGCTGGACCAGGTCGAACCGCTCAAGCCACGCCAACTGCTGGGCGTGGCCCCCACCGGGCTGGTCGGCTGCTTCGGCTCGGGCGTCGCCATCGCCGGTATCTATGCCCTGCTGCCGCTGTACCTGCAGCGCATCGGCCTGGACATCGGCGAGATCGGCGACATGATGGCCTGGGTGATCCTCGGCGCCATGCTGCTGCAATACCCGGTCGGGCGCTGGTCCGACCGCAAGGACCGCCAGGACGTGCTGATCACCCTGGCCGCTGCGTGCGTGGTGCTGTCAATACTGATCGTGCTGCTGCCCACCGACACCGTGCTGCTGCCGGCATTGCTGTTCCTGCTGGGCGGCGGTGTGTTCGCTTTGTACCCGGTGGCGGTCAGCAGCGCGGCCGACCGGGCGCCGGCCGATGCCCTGGTGCCGATGATCCAGGGCCTGTTGCTGATCAACTCGCTGGGCTCGGCCATGGCGCCGCTGGCCATCTCGCCGATGATGACTTCCTATGGCGAAGTCGGCCTGTTCTGGGCCTTTGCCGTGATCAACCTGGCCATGGTCGGCTTCTTCCTCTGGCGCCGCGGCAAGCGCCCGGCACCAGAACACCCTGCCCCGTTCGCGCCGACCGCGACCTTCTCGCCGAGCGGCGCCGAGCTGCGGGTGACCGAGGATCTGCGCCAGGCGGCGCAGGAGCATCCGACGTTGGATGCGATGGATGGCGGCGTGGCGGCGCCAGCGCCACGGCCTGACGCGCCCTGAACGCAAAGGTTCGCCGGCAAGGCCGGCTCCTACCGGGTGCTCCGCTTTCGCGATCATCCTGTAGGAGCCGGCGTTGCCGGCGAATACGATTCAACGGCCAGGAACAATCCCGCTGGCGACCGCTGCGTCAGCCCAGTCGCCACTGAAACTCAATCTTCGCCCGCCAACGCCTGCTGAGCATCCCACCCGCCCCCAAGCGCCGCAATCAACTGCACACTCGCCACCAGCCGCCCCTGCAGCAGGTTCAGCACGCTGCGCTCATTGCTAAGCGCCGTGGTCTGCACGTTCACCACATCCAGGTAGCCGATCAACCCCGCCTTGTACTGGTTCTCGGTCAACCGCAGCGACTCCCGCGCCGCCTCCAGGGCCTCCTGCCGCACCCCGGCTTCGTCGGCGTACACCTGCAGTTGCACCAGATAGTTCTCCACCTCCTTGAACCCATCCAGCACGGTCTGGCGATACTGCGCCACGGTCTGGTCATACACCGCCACGGTGCGGTCCACCTCGGCGCTGCGCTTGCCGGCGTCGAACAGGTTCAGGGCCAGTTGCGGCCCGACCGACCAATACCGGTTGGGCAACTCGATCCAGTTGCTGAAGCTGCTGCTGGAGTAACCGCCGCTCATGCTCAACGACAGGTCCGGGAAATACGCCGCCCGGGACACACCGATATTCGAGTTGGCCGCCATGACCTTGCGCTCGGCCGAGGCGATATCGGGCCGGCGCTCCAGCAACTGCGACGGCAGCGACACAGGGATCTGCGGCAGGGCCGGGATGGTGTTGGTAGCGGCCAGGGCGAAGTCGGCCGGGGCCTTGCCCATCAGTACGGCGATGGCGTTCTCGTACTGCGCCCGCTGCCAGGCCAGGTCGATCAGGTCGGCCTGGGTGCTCTTGAGCTGGGTACGCGCCTGGGCGACCGCGTCGGGGCCGGCAACGCCGGCGCGATACTGGTTTTCGTTCATCTTCAGCGAGCGCGCGTAGGCGGCGACGGTGGCCTCCAGCAAGCGCTTCTGCTCATCGATCACCCGCAATTGCAGGTAGTTCTGCACCAACTCCGATTGCTGGCTCAGGCGGATGGCCGCCATGTCGGCGAGGCTGGCCTCGGCGCTGGCCTCGTTGGCATTCATCGTTTCGCGCAACTTGCCCCACAGGTCGATCTCCCAACTCACGCCAAGCTGGGCGTTGTAGGTGTTGCGGATGCCGCTGCTGTTGTTCGACAGGCTGGAGCTTGAACTGCCGGTGCCCTGGGCAGAACGGTTCTTGCTGGTGGTCAGGTCGAGCGAAGGGAACAACGCGGCTCGGCTGCTGCGCACCAGGGCTTGCGCCTGGCGGTACTGGGCTTCGTACTGCGCAACGGTCTGGTTGCTGCGATTGAGCGCCTCGACCAACGTGTTGAGCTGCCGGTCGCCATAGATCTCCCACCAGGCCCCCCGGGCGATGGCATCCGACGGGTTGGCCTGGGTCCAGCCTTCGGCCTGCTTGAACTGCGCAGGGGTGCTCAGCTCGGGGCGATGGTAGTCAGGGCTCAGGGTACAGGCGCTGAGCATCGCCACGCACAAGCCCGCGCCGAGCAGGCGCGAGCCACGCCCCTCGGTCAGCAGCTTGAGGGCGCGGTGCAGGCGGGTCTGGGCAAAATTCATAGCGGGGTATCCAGGGCAGCGTCGGTGCGCACGCCGCGCCAACGGTTGAAACGGTGGCGCAGGCGGTCGAGGTACAGGTAGACCACGGGCGTTGTATAGAGGGTGAGGACCTGGCTGAACACCAGGCCGCCGATGATGGTCAGGCCGAGCGGCTGGCGCATTTCGGCGCCCTCGGCGCGGCTCAGCAGCAAGGGCAGCGCACCGAGCATGGCGGCCAGGGTGGTCATCAGGATCGGCCGCAGGCGCAGCAGGCAGGCGCGGCGGATCGACTCTTCAGGCGACAGGCCGTCGTTGCGCTCCAGTTGCAGGGCCAGGTCGATCATCAGGATGGCGTTCTTCTTCACCACGCCAATCAGCAGGAACAGGCCCAACAACGAAATCAGGCTGAACTGCCCCCCGGTCAGGTACAGCGCCAGCAAGGCTCCGACGCCGGCTGAAGGCAGCGTGGAGAGGATCGTCAGCGGGTGGATGTAGCTCTCGTAGAGGATGCCCAGCACCAGGTACACCAACACCAACGCGCCGAGGATCATCAACGGCTGGCCCTGGGTGGTCTTGCTGAAAGCATCGGCCGTGCCACCCAGCTTGGCGATCACCGCCTCGGGCAGGCCGAGCTTGGCCACCGCGCGCTCCAACGCCGCCAGGGCCTGGTCGGGGCTGTAGCCCTCGGCCACGTCGAAGTTGATGCTCTCGGAAGCGAACTGGCCTTCGTGGCTGACGCGGTCGTTGGCCAGGGAGTTCTCGTAGCGGGCGAAGGTCGACAGCGGCACGCGGGCACCGTCGGCGGTGATCACCTGCACTTGCTCCAGGGTGCTCGGGTCCCAGGCGTATTTGGGGTTGATCTCCAGCACCACCTGGTACTGGTTGAGGCTGTCGTAGATGGTCGAGATCTGCCGCTGGCTGTAGGCGTTGTTGAGCACCGCGGTAACCATGTCCATGTCGATGCCCAGGCGCTTGGCCTGGTCGCGGTCGACCACCAGCGTCACTTGCTGTGTGCCGGCGCCGTCGCGGGCGTCGATGGCGGTCAGCTCCGGCAACTTGCGCAGCTCGGCGGTGACTTTCGGGAACCACTCGCGCAAGGCTGCCAGGTCGCCGCTCTGCAGCGTGTACAGGTACTCGGAGGTGCTCTGGTCACGACCACCGCCCCCCAGTTGCAGGTCCTGGTCGGCCATCAGGTACAGGCGCCCGCCCGGGACCTTGGGCAGTTCCTTGCGCAGGCGGTCGATCACCTTCTGCGCATCTTCCTTGCGCACGTTGATGGGCTTGAGACGCACCAGTACGAAAGCGTTGTTGGTGCCGCTGTTGCCGCCAATGAAACCGGCCACGCTCTCCACCGCCGGGTCTTTGAGCAAGGCGCGTCGGTAGATTTCCATCTTCGGCTGCATCACGCTGAACGACAGGCCATCGTCACCGCGGATGAAACCTTGCAACTGGCCAGTGTCCTGCTGGGGCATCAGGGTCTTGGGCACCACCACGTAGAGGGCGATGTTGAGCACGATGGTGGCCAGCAGGCTGAACAGCGTGAGGCGCTTGTGGCGCAGGGCCCAAGCCAGGCTCCTGTCGTACCCCGCCACCATGCGTTGGTGAACGCGGTCGCTCCAGCGTTGCAGGCGGGTCTGCTGCTGTGGGCCATGGACCTTGAGCCAGCGCGAGCAGAGCATGGGGGTCAACGTGAGCGACACCACCAGCGAGACGATGATCGCCGCCGCCAGGGTGATGGAGAATTCCTTGAACAACCCACGGACGATGCCACCCATGAACAGGATCGAGACGAACACCGCCACCAGCGACACGTTCATCGACAGCAAGGTGAAACCCACCTCCTGCGCGCCCTTGTAGGCGGCGCGCATCGGTTTCTCGCCGTTCTCGATATGCCGGGAAATGTTCTCCAGCACCACGATGGCATCGTCCACCACCAGCCCGGTGGCCAGAATCAGCGCCATCAGCGACAGGTTGTTCAACGAGAAACCGCACAGGTACATGACCGCGAAGGTGCCCACCAGCGACACCGGCACCGCCAGGCTCGGGATCAACGAGGCACGCAGGTTGCCGAGGAACAGGTACACCACCAGGATCACCAGCACCACGGCGATCAACAGCGTGTGCTCGGCCTCCTTAAGCGTGGCCTTGATCACCGGCGAGCGGTCCATGGCCACGTTGAGCTTGACGCTGGCCGGCAGCAGCGACTGCAAGGCCGGCAGTTCGGCCTTGATCTGCCCTACCGTCTCGATGATGTTGGCGTTGGTCTGGCGGTTGATCACCAGCAGCACCGCGCTTTCATCGTTGAAGAAGCCGCTGTTGTAGCGGTTCTCCACGCCGTCGGTGACCTTGGCCACGTCGGACAGGCGCAGGATTGCGCCATTGGACTGGCGGATCACCACCGGTTTGTAGTCTTCGGCCTTTTCCAGCTGGTCGTTGGCGCGCACTTGCCAGTTGCGTTCCTGGTCCTCGACGTAGCCCATTGGCCGGCGCTGGTTGGCGTTGGCCACGGCGCTGCGCACGTCGTCCAGCGACAGGCTGTACTGGTTGAGCAACTGCGGTTCCAGCTCGATGCGCACGGCGGGCAGCGAGCTGCCGCCGATCTGCACTTCCCCTACCCCGCTGACCTGGGACAGGCTCTGGGACAGGATGGTGTCGGCCAGGTCGTACAGCTTGCCCTTCGACAGCACGTCGGAGGTCAGCGACAGCACCATGATCGGTGCCTGAGACGGGTTGATCTTTTTATAGGTGGGCATGCTGCGCATGCCACTGGGCAGCAGGTTACGGGTGGCGTTGATCGCCGCCTGCACCTCGCGCGCCGCGCCGTCGATGTCGCGGCCCAGGTCGAAGCCGATGATCACCCGGGTCGAGCCCTGGTTCGAGCTGCTGGTCAGGGTGGTGACGCCGGCGATGGCGCCCAGCTTGCGCTCCAGCGGCGTGGCCACGGTGGAAGCCATGACCTCCGGGCTGGCGCCAGGCAGGTTGGCCGACACCACGATCACCGGGAAATCCATCTGTGGCAGCGGCGACACCGGCAGCAGGCCGAAGCTCACCCCGCCCAGCAACATGATCGCCAGGCTCAGCAACATGGTGGCTACCGGCCGGCGAATGAACGGTCCGGACAGGTTCATGCTTCGGCCTGCTGTTGCTCGGTGGCTGGGCGCCAACGGCGCGCCAGGCGGTCGAAATACAGGTAGATGACCGGCGTGGTGAACAGGGTCAGCACCTGGCTCACCAGCAGCCCGCCGACCATCACCAGGCCCAGCGGCTGGCGCAGCTCGGCGCCGGAACCGGTGGCGAGCATCAGCGGCACGGCACCGAACAGCGCGGCCAGGGTGGTCATCAGGATCGGCCGGAAGCGCAGCAGCGCCGCCTGGTAGATCGCATCGTGCGGGCTCATGCCCTGGTGGCGCTCGGCCTCCAGGGCGAAGTCGATCATCATGATCGCGTTCTTCTTGACGATGCCGATCAGCAGGATGATGCCGATGATGGCGATCATCCCCAGGTCATTGCCACTGAGCAGCAGCGCCAGCAAGGCGCCCACCGCCGCCGACGGCAGCGTGGAGAGGATGGTCACCGGGTGGATGTAGCTCTCGTAGAGCACGCCCAGCACGATGTACATGGTCACCACGGCGGCCAGGATCAGCAACAAGGTGCTCGACAGCGAAGCCTGGAACGCCGCTGCGGCGCCCTGGAACTGGGTTTGCACACCTATTGGCATGCCGATGTCGCGCTGCACCTGCTCGATCACCTTGACTGCCTCGCCCAGCGACGCGCCATGGGCCAGGTTGAACGACATCATCACCGCCGGGAACTGGCCGATGTGCGAGATGGCCAGTTGCGCCTGGCGCTGCTCGATGCGCGCCAGTGCCGACAGGCGCACCTGGCCGCCGTCTGCAGCCTTGACGTGGATCGACTCCAGCGCCTGCGGGCCCAGGCTGGCGGCGGTCTGCGACTGCAACACCACGCGGTACTGGCTGGCCTGGGTGTAGATGGTCGAGATCTGCCGCTGGCCGAAAGCGTCGTACAGCGCGCTGGTGATCTGCGAGACGTTGATCCCCAGGCGGCTGGCCATGTCGCGGTCGATCAGCAGGTACACCTGCAGGCCCTTGTCCTGCAGGTCGCTGGCCACGTCGCGCAGCTCGGGGCGCTGCTGCAGGGCCTGGACCAGCTTGCCGCTCCATTGCGCGAGCAGTTCGGCGTCCGGCGAACTGAGGCTGAACTGGTACTGGGTGCGGCTGACCCGGTCCTCGATGCTCAGGTCCTGCACCGGCTGCATGAACAGGCGGATACCCACCAGCGTGTCGAGCTGCGGTTGCAGGCGGCTGATGACCTGGGCGGCGGTGACGTCGCGCTCGCCGTGGGGCTTGAGGTTGATCAGCAGGCGGCCACTGTTGAGGGTGGCGTTGTCGCCGTCCACGCCGATGTACGAGGACAGGCTCTGCACCGCCGGATCCTTGAGAATCACGCTGGCCAGGGACTGCTGGCGCTCGCTCATGGCGGCGAATGAGGTGGACTGCGGGGCTTCGGAGATGCCCTGGATCACGCCGGTGTCCTGGGCCGGGAAAAAGCCCTTGGGCACCATCAGGTAAAGCACCACGGTCAGCGCCAGGGTGGCCACTGCCACCAGTAGCGTCAGCGGCTGGCGCTTGAGCACCCAGGTCAGGGCGCTGCCGTAGTGCTTGATCAGCCAGTCGATCCAGGCGCCGCTGGCGCGGTAGAAACGACCTTGCTCTTCTTCCTTCGGTTCACGCTTGAGCAGGCGCGCGCACATCATCGGCGTCAGGGTCAGCGATACCACCAGGGAAATCAGGATCGCCACCGCCAGGGTGATGGCGAATTCGCGGAACAGCCGGCCGACCACGTCGGCCATGAACAGCAGTGGGATCAACACCGCGATCAGCGAGAAAGTCAGCGAGATCAGGGTGAAGCCGATCTGCCGGGCGCCCTTGAGCGCCGCCTGGAACGGCGTCTCGCCCTCTTCGATGTGCCGGGAGATGTTCTCCAGCATGACGATGGCATCGTCCACCACGAAACCGGTGGCGATGGTCAGGGCCATCAGGGTGAGGTTGTTGACCGAGAACCCGGCCAGGTACATTACCCCGAAGGTGCCGATCAGCGACAGCGGCACGGCGATCGACGGGATGATGGTGGCGGAAACGCGGCGCAGGAACAGGAAGGTGACCATCACCACCAGGGCGATGGCGAACAGCAGCTCGTGCTGCACGTCACGCACGGCGGCGCGGATGGTCTGGGTGCGGTCGGTGAGCACGCTGACGTCCAGGCCCGCCGGCAGGTTGTCGGTGATCGACGGCAGCAGTTCCTTGATCCGGTCGACCACCTCGATGACGTTGGCGCCCGGCTGGCGCTGGATGTTCAGCAGCACCGCCTCGTTCTGGTTGGCCCAGGCCGCCAGGCGCTCGTTCTCGGCGCCATCGACGATCTCGGCGACGTCCTTCAGGCGCAGCGGCGCGCCGTTGTTGTACTTGAGGATGAGGTTGGCGTATTCCTCGGGCGAGCGCAGCTGGTCGTTGGCGTCGAGCATCGACACTCGGGTCGGGCCGTCGAAGTTGCCCTTGGGCTGGTTGACGTTGGAGGCGCCAATCAGGGTGCGCACGTCGTCCAGGTTGAAGCCGTTGGCGGCCAGGGCGTCGACGTTGACCTTGATCCGCACCGCCTGGCGCTGGCCACCGGCGATGCTGACCATGCCCACGCCGCTGATCTGGGCGATCTTCTGTGCCACGCGGGTATCGACCAGGTCGTTGAGCTTGGGCAACGGCATGGTTTTCGACGAGATGGCCAGCGTGAGTACCGGGGTGTCGGCCGGGTTGACCTTGTTGTACACCGGTGGCGCTGGCAGGTCACTGGGCAACAGGTTGCTGGCCGCGTTGATCGCGGCCTGCACCTGCTGCTCGGCAACATCCATGTTCATGTCGAGGCTGAAGCGCAGCGTCAGCACCGAGGCGCCACCCGAGCTGGTCGAGGCCATCTGTGTGAGGCCCGGCATCTGCCCGAACTGGCGCTCCAACGGCGCGGTGACGGCGCTGGTCATCACCTGTGGGCTGGCGCCGGGGTACAGGGTCATGACGCGGATGGTCGGGTAGTCGACCTGGGGCAAGGCCGCCACCGGCAACAGTTTGTAGGCGATCAGGCCGGCCAGGACGATGGCCAGCATGCTCAGCGTGGTGGCGACCGGCCGCAGGATGAACAGGCGCGAGAGGTTCATGCGCCCGCCTTGTCGCTCGGCTCACCGGCCTGAGCCGAACCTTTCGCACCCTGCCCTTGCAGGTGCTGGCCGGGGGTGGTCGGCACTTGCGAGCTGTCTTCGACCACCTCGACCTGGGTGCCTTCGCGCAGGCGGTCGGTGCCTTCCAGCACCAGGCGGTCACCGGCGGCCAGGCCTTCCACGATCACCGTGTGCTCGCCATCGCTGGCGCCCACCTTGAGCTTACGGATGTTGACCTTGCTTTCATTGTTGACCACGTAGACGAAGGTGCCGTCGTTGCCGAACTGGATCGCCGCGCTCGGGGCCAGCACCACCTGCTTGAGGGTGTCGGCCAGCAGGCGCACGTTGACGAACTGGTTGGGGAACAGGGCGTGGTCCTTGTTCTGGAAGGTGCCCTTGAACTTCAGGGTGCCGGTGGTGGTGTCGATCTGGTTGTCGAGGCTGCCCAGCACACCACTGGCCTGCAGCTTCTGGTCGCCACGGTCCCAGGCTTCGACCGGCAGGCTGGCGCCGCTGCGGTAGCGGGCGAGCACGGTGTCGAGTTGGGTTTCAGGTAGCGTGAAGGCGACGCTGATCGGTTCAGTCTGGGTGATGACCACCAGGGCGGTGGTGTCGTTGGCCGCCACCAGGTTGCCCAAGTCCAGCTGGCGCAGGCCCACGCGGCCGTTGATCGGTGCGCGGATCTGGGTGAACTCGAGGTTCAGGCGGGCATCGTTGACCTGCGCCTGGTTGGTCTTGACCAGCCCCTGGAACTGGCCCACCTGGGCCTCGGCGGTGTCGAGGGTCTGCTTGGCGATGCTGTCTTCGGCGTACAGGCCTTTGTAGCGGGCCAGCTCGACCTGGGCGTTCTTCAACTGCGCCTGGTTCTGTGCCAGGGTGCCTTCTGCCTGCTGCAGGGCAATGCGGTAGGCGCGCGGATCGATTTCGGCGAGCAGGTCGCCAGCCTTGACCTGCTGGCCCTCCTTGAAGTGGACCTTGACCAGTTCGCCGGCCACCCGGCTGCGCACGTTGACCGTGTTGGTCGCGGTGACGGTGCCCAGGGCCTTGTAATACAGCGGGAAGTCACCGACCCGCACCGGCTCGACCCGCACCGGTACCGCCTCGGTGGAGGCGCCAAAGCCCGGGCGCCCGCCCATGCCCAGCCCCGCGCCCCGGCCCGGACGGCCGCCCGTGGCTTCGTGGTGGGCCGACGGCGCGGGCCACTGCCACCAGGCCAATACGGCCACCAGCAGCAGGATCAGCAGGCCGAACAGCCAGCGACGGAGGGAACGGGAATTGGAGGCTTGCATGGGTCGAACGAACCTTGTTCAAAGAAAGACGGCGTGGAAAGCCTGAACGATAAGCACTGGCATCGGTTTAGCAAAGTGGCTTTACCCGCGCTTTACCTTCGGCTGACGTTGAAAAGACGGTGAACTTTAAATGAAAACGGCCTGGAACGTTGTCCAGGCCGTTACCGGGTGTTACCTGGTTCGCCGGCAAGCCGGCGAACACTACTGCCGCTTACTTCAAGACAGCCAATGCCGCCTCGTAGTTCGGCTCGTCGGCGATTTCGCCGACCAGCTCGCTGTGCAGCACCTTGTCGTTTTCGTCCAGCACCACCACCGCGCGGGCGGCCAGGCCGGCCAGCGGGCCGTCGGCGATGGCCACACCGTAGGTTTCCAGGAACTCGCGGCCACGCAGGGTCGACAGGTTCTTCACGTTCTCCAGGCCTTCGGCGCCGCAGAAGCGCGCCTGGGCGAACGGCAGGTCGGCAGAGATGCACAGTACTACGGTGTTTGCCACATCATTGGCCTGGGCGTTGAACTTGCGCACCGAGGTGGCGCAGGTCGGGGTGTCGACGCTCGGGAAGATGTTCAGCACCTTGCGCTTGCCGACGAAGTCCTTGAGAGACTTGTCGGACAGGTCGCCAGCGACCAGGGAGAAAGCCGGCGCCGCGGCGCCAGCCTTGGGTAGCTCGCCTTTGACTTGAACCGGGTTGCCTTTGAGAGTCACTTGAGCCATGGCGGAAATCCTTATGCGGGTTTGAAAAAGACCCTGAGTTAAGCATGAAGCCAGGCAAGTGCCTATAAGCAAACATTAAATTGTTCTATTGCCGGACAATCTTTGTGGCCAAAAAAATGCCCGGGTGGCGACAACCGCCCCGGGCATTGGTTTCGCTCGGGCGTGAATCAGGCCAGCAGGCCGTACACCACCGAGGTCAGGGCCACCAGGCCGACGACCACCACGAACACGTTGGACAGCGCGCCGCTGTACTTGCGCATCGACGGTACGCGACGGATGGCGTACATCGGCATCAGGAACAGCAGCACGGCGATGATCGGGCCACCCAGCGATTCGATCATGCCCAGGATGCTCGGGTTGAGGGTGGCGACGATCCAGCACACCACCAGCATCAGCGCGGCGACCACGCGGTCCAGGGTCTTGGCGCCCGGGCGCATGCCGGCCTTGACGATCATGCCCTTGAGGCCTTCGCTGGCACCGATGTAGTGGCCCAGGAACGACTTGGCGATGGCGATGAAAGCGATCAAGGGCGCGGCGAAGGCGATGGCCGGCTGCTCGAAGTGGTTGGCCAGGTACGACAGGATCGACAGGTTCTGCGCCTTGGCTTCGGCCAGCTGGGCGCTGCTCAGGGTCAGCACGCAGCTGAACACGAAGAACAGCACCATCAGCACCATCAGCAGGTGGGCGCGGCGCAGGATCTGGCCGCTGCGCTCGTCGGCGTGGTCGCCGTAGCGGCGCTTCTGGTCGACGGCGAAGGCCGAGATGATCGGCGAGTGGTTGAACGAGAACACCATCACCGGAATGGCCAGCCACACGGTGTGCAGGAACGCCGAGCCCGACGGCACTTGCGCGGCGGTGTCGAGGATGCCGCCGGTCCAGTGCGGCACCAGGTACAGGGCCAGCATCGCCAGGGCGACAATGAACGGGTACACCAGCAGGCTCATGACCTTGACCGTGGCCTGCTCGCCGCAGCGCACGATGGCCAGCAGGCCGAGAATCAGCACGAACGAGAGGATCGCCCGCGGCGGCGGCGCGATGTGCAACTGGTGCTCCAGGAAGCTGCTGACAGTGTTGGTCAGGGCCACGCTGTAGATCAGCAGGATCGGGAAGATGGCAAAGAAGTACAGCACGGTGATCAACGCGCCGGCCTTGATCCCGAAGTGCTCTTCGACCACTTCGGTGATGTCACCGCCATTACGGCCGGAGAGCACGAAGCGGGTCAGCCCGCGGTGGGCGAAGTAGGTCATGGGGAAGGCCAGCACGGCCAGGACCAGCAACGGCCAGAAACCGCCAAGGCCGGCGTTGATGGGCAGGAACAGGGTTCCGGCGCCGATGGCCGTGCCGAACAGGCCCAGCATCCAGGTGGTGTCGTGACGCGACCAGCTGCCGAGGGTGGCGGGGGTCGATTCTACAAAGCGTTGTTCAACGCTTGGGGCCTGCTCATTCATCCGGGTGAAGCTCCACTCGCAAGACTGCAACAGGCTGAGAATGGCGAACTAGACGATTCGCCCAACTCAACCGGGGAAGAGGGGCGCGATTGTGCATGCAAAGGTTGCACTTGGGGAAGCCCCGCCCGAGAGACGGTTGCACTTGTCTTTACAAGAAGGGAAGAACGCAGGCAGCCTGGTTCGCTGGCAAGCCGGTTCCTACAGAGGTCCGTAGGAACCGGCTTGCCAGCGAACAGGGGGGTTACTGCTGCACAGCGGCGAACGCTTCGGCCACCTGGCGCAGGTTGGCCGGGCGCAGGCCGGACATGCACATGCGGCCACTGTCGATCAGGTACACGCCGAACTCGTCACGCAGGCGGCGTACCTGCTCGACGTTGAAGCCGGTGTAGCTGAACATGCCGCGCTGGCGCAGGAAGAACTGGAAGTCCTGGCCCGGCAGCAGTTCGCCGAGCAGATCGACCAGGCCTTGGCGCATCTCGAGAATGCGCTTGCGCATCACCTCGACCTCCGCCTCCCACTGGGCGTTCAAGCCAGCCTCGCCGAGCACGCCGGCCACCAGCTGCGCACCGAACGCGGGCGGGCTGGAGTAGTTGCGACGCACGGTGGCCTTGAGCTGGCCCAGCACGCTGACGGCGGTGGCGGCGTCGTCGCAGACCACCGACAGGCCCCCTACCCGCTCGCCGTACAGCGAGAAGATCTTCGAGAACGAGTTGCTGACCAGGCAGGGTACACCGGCACGGGCCATCTCGCGGATGGCGAAGGCATCCTCCACCAGGCCTTCGCCGAAGCCCTGGTAGGCGATGTCGAGGAACGGGATCAGCTGGCGCGCCTTGACCACCTCGACCACCTGCTGCCACTGCTGCGTAGTGAGGTCGGCACCGGTGGGGTTGTGGCAGCACGGGTGCAGCAGGACGATGCTGTTGGCCGGCAAGGTTTGCAGGGCGCCGAGCATGCCGGCGAAGTCCACGCCACGGGTGGCCTGGTCGAAGTACGGGTAGGTGTGCACCTTGAAACCCGCGCCTTCGAAGATCGCCCGGTGGTTGTCCCAGGTCGGGTTGCTCACCCAGACTTCGGAGCCAGGGAAATAGCGCTTGAGGAAATCGGCGCCGACTTTCAGCGCACCAGAGCCGCCCACGGTCTGCACCGTGGCCACACGACCGTCGGTGACGGCTGGGTGGTCGGCGCCGAACAGCAGGCTCTGGATCGCCTGGCGGTAGGCGGCCAGGCCTTCCATCGGCAGGTACAGCGAGGCTTCGTGGGGCTGGCCGGCCAGGCGTTTTTCCACCGCGCCCACCGCCGCCAGCTGCGGCACCACGCCGGCTTCATCGTAGTACAGGCCGATACTCAGGTTGACCTTGTCGGCGCGCGGGTCGGCCTTGAAAGTTTCCATCAGCGAGAGGATCGGGTCGCCGGCATAGGCATCGACATGTTTGAACACAGCGTGCAGCTCCTTGGAAATCAGGACAGTTCAGGGAAGGCTCTGGCGAGGATACCTGCAGTCAGGCGTCAGGAACATCACCGGTGCGCAAGCGGTCGATGCAGGGGTGCAAAGGCGCTGGGTTTCAAGGGGTTCGACGGGAGCCTTGTGGCGCCCTCCAGATCGAGCGCCGCCCGCGCGGCGCATCGCGGATGAATCCGCTCCTACGTTTATTTCGGGCCAGTTATGTCTGGAAGAGTACCGGTGACCGCCCCGCCCGGCTCAAACCATGCGCCGCGCGGGCGGCGCTCGATCTGATAGGCGATGCAACTACTGCGTCTAGCGCCTGGAGGCCCCCATCAGTCCAAACTCACCCCGCCAGCACCTTCAACTCCACCCACTCCCGCTCCCCCAACGCCACCCCTTCCCGCCCAGCCACCTCACGCTCCCGATAGCGCCGCTCCCCAGGCATGCGCGCCAACCCTGCCGCCTGCATCTGCTCCACCAGCTCGCGGCTGCGCTGGGCAAACCGTGCCCCCTCGGCCTTGCTCGGGTCAATCACGATAATCAACTGCCCGGTCCACGGCGTCTTCGCCCCCGGATGCCCCGACCAATCGAACTCCCAAGAGAAATTGCCCCCGGTCAGCGCCGCCGCCAGCAACTCAACCATCATCGACAGCGCCGAGCCCTTGTGCCCGCCGAACGGCAGCAGCGCCCCGCCCTCGAGTATCGCCTTGGGGTCGGTGGTCGGCTGGCCGGCGGCATCCACGCCGATGCCTGGCGGTAGTTGCTCGCCAGCACGGGCGGCGATCTGCACATCGCCATGGGCCATGGCGCTGGTGGCCATGTCGAAGACGATCGGGTCATGCCCAGCGCACGGCGCGGCAAAGGCAATGGGGTTGGTACCGAACAGCGGCTTGCGCGCCCCATGGGGCACCACGCAGGTCATGCTGTTGACCACGCTCAGGGCCACCAGGCCTTCGTCGGCGAAAGGTTCGACATCCGGCCACAGCGCGGCAAAATGGTGGGAATTGTGGATCGCCAGCACCGCAATGCCCGCCGCCCGGGCCTTCTCCACCAGCAGCGGCCGGGCCGCCGCCAGCGCCGGCTGGGCGAAGCCACCCTTGGCATCGACCCGCACATAGCCGGGTGCCAGGTCGGTCACCTGCGGCTCGGCACGCCCATCGACCCAACCGCTGGCCAAGGTCGAGACATAGCCGGGAATACGGAACACGCCATGACTGTGAGCCCCATCGCGCTGGGCGCTGGCGCAGTTGTGGGCAAGCACGGCGGCCACCGCCGCGCTGCAACCATGACGCTCGAAAATCGACTGCAACAACGCCTGCAATTCGTTGAAGGCTATGCGCACGACAGGGCCGGTGGACGGTGAGGACATCTGAAGCTCCTTTCTTGGAATTGGAATAGCTACAGCGCAACGACACAGACTTTCCCGCCAATGACAGCAATCTGTCAAATATTGACTTAATGACAGAAAACATCCATTTTCTCTCTCACGCCAGAAATCAGCCGGAGCCGCCCATGAGCCAATCGATCAAGCAACGCCTGGAAAGCAGCCTGCACACCGCAGCCGCTTCGGGCCGCCAGATCGCCAGCTACATGCTCGCCAACCTCCACGAGCTGCCGTTCCAGACCTCGGCGAGCATCGCCGGCAAGCTGGGCGTGAGCGAATCGAGCGTCGGACGGTTCTGCCGTTCCCTCGGCTACGCCCACCTCAAGGCGCTCAAGCAGGACCTGCAGAATGACTTGGGCGACGGCCCCTGGCTGGTGGGCGATCGCCTGCAGGAGTTCCGCCAGCAACCCGAGGACGACCAGCGCTCTGGCAGCCTGGAGCTGGAGATGGCCGCGCTGGTGCGCGTGCATGAGTACAGCCGCGGCGAAGCCTGGCAGCAGGTCGCCCAGCGTCTGGCCGACAAGCCCCGGGTGTTCATCGCCGGGTTCCAGACCGAACGCGGCATCGCCATGTGCATGAGCCACCTGCTGCAGTACCTGCGCGACGGGGTGCAACTGGTCGACGGCAGCGCCGGGCATTTCGGCGAAGTGCTGCTGGGCCGCCCGGAGCAGTGCGCGCTGGTGGTGTTCGAGGCGCGCCGCTACTCGCGCCACGCCTTGCAGCTGTGCCAGAAGGCGCGCGCGCGGGGTATCCCGGTGACGCTGGTCACCGACACCTTCTGTGACTGGGCCGATGCCAACGCCGACGAGGTGTTCCGCATCCCCAGCGAATTCAACCTGTTCTGGGAATCCACCGCGACGATGCTGTCGTGGGTGCACCTGATGGTCAACGAGGTCTGCAAAAAGCTCGGACCGGATGTTGAAAGACGCTTGGAAGCAACTGCCGCTCTACATAACGAGTTCGTCGGCTACACGGCGGGCAAACAACAATAGCAAGAGTGCAACGACCGAGGTGCGAGATGAAAAGAACCATGGCTGTGGTGGGTGCGTGCGCCCTGTGGCTGGCCGGCAGCGCCAGCGCCGAGACCCTGCGCTTCGCCACCGAGGGGGCCTACCCGCCCTTCAATTACGTCGACGCCAACAACCAGTTGCATGGCTTCGACATCGACATCACCCATGCCCTGTGCGAGCAGATGAAAGTCGAGTGCACCCTGGTTGCGCAGGATTGGGAGGGCATCATCCCGGCACTGATGGCGCGCAAGTACGACGCCGTGGTCGCCTCGATGATCGACACCCAGGAGCGGCGCAAGAAGATCGCCTTCACCGACCACTACTACCGCACCCCGCTGACCGTGGCGGTGGCAAAGGACAGCAAGATCAACGACGCACAGACCGACTTCAAGGGCTACACGGTCGGCGCGCAGTCCTCCTCCACCCAGGCGATCTACGCCGAGGACGTGTACGGCAAGGCCGGTGCCGAGGTGAAATTGTACCCGACCATGGACGAAGCCAACGCCGACCTCGCCGCCGGGCGCCTGGACGGGGTAATCGCCGACAAGTTCCCACTGCATGAGTGGTTGAGCAAGAACGGCCAGGATTGCTGCAGGATCCTCGGGGATGTCGCCAACACCAAGGCCGACGCGGCCATTGCCGTGCGCAAGGAGGACGAGGCCCTACGTACCCGGTTGAACGAGGCGCTGGCGGCGATCGTGAAAAATGGCACGTACCAGAAGATCGCTGGCAAGTACTTCACCTTCGATATCTACAACTGATTCAGTTGATTGATAGGCCCCAGGGGCTGCTGCGCAGCCCCAAACATGCCGAACCTGAGGGTGAACCCATGCTCGATCAACTCTCCCTGCTCTCCTTCGCCAGTGGCGGCTGGGGCCAGGCGCTGCTGGCCGGCGCCCTGGTGACCGTGTCGCTGGCCCTGGCCTGCCTGCCCATCGGCCTGCCGCTGGGCCTGGTCGTGGCGCTGGCCGCCCGTTCGCGCAAGCGCATGCCACGGGCCTGGGCGACCACCTTCTCCACGGTGTTCCGTGGCCTGCCCGAACTGCTCACGCTGCTGATCATTTACTACGGTTGCCAGATCGCCGCGCAAAAGATCCTCGCCGCCCTGGGCTACCCGGGTGAAGTGCTGATCAACACCTTCCTCGCGGCGATGATCGCCTTCAGCCTGGTGTTCGCAGCGTTCTCCAGCGAAATCTGGCTGATGGCCTTCAAGACCCTGCCCAAAGGCCAACTGGAAGCCTGCTCGGCACTGGGCCTGGGCCGGCGTACGGGGTTCTTCAAGGTGGTGCTGCCGCAACTGGCGCGCATCGCCCTGCCGGGCCTGTCGAACAACTGGCTGAGCTTGTTGAAGGACACCTCGCTGGTCTCGACCATCTCGCTGATCGACCTGATGCGCCAGACCAACCTGGCGGTCAGCGTGACCAAGGAGCCGATGCTCTTCTATGGCGTCGCCTGCCTGGCCTACCTGCTGTTCTCGGCACTGTCGGGCAGGGTCTTCGCCCTGCTTGAGCGGCGCAGCAACCGCCACCTGCAAGGAGCCCGCCCATGAGCCTCGAGCAACTGCTGGCCTATGTGCTCGACCCGGACCTGCTGGAGCGTTATGGCGCGCGCTTCGTCGACGGCCTGCTGGTAACCGCCCAGCTGGTGGCGATCTCGTTCACCCTCGGCGCGCTGCTGGGGATGCTGATGGCCCTGGCGCGGTTGTCGCGTAGCCGGCTGCTGCAACGCCTGGCGGCGGGCTATGTGTACTTCTTCCGTGGCTCGCCGCTGCTGGCCCAGCTGTTCCTGCTGTACTACGGCCTGGGCTCGCTGAAAGGTTTCTGGCAGGACGTCGGGCTGTGGTGGTTCTTCCGCGAGGCCTGGTATTGCGCCCTGCTCGCCTTCACCCTCAACACCGCCGCCTACCAGGCCGAGATCTTCCGCGCCAGCCTCATGGCGGTCGCGCCCGGGCAGTACGAAGCAGCCAGGGCGTTGAACCTCAAGCGCTCCACCACCTTCTTCAAGGTGGTCCTGCCGCAGTCGCTGCTGGTGGCCATCGGGCCGCTGGGCAATGAGCTGATCATGATGATCAAGGCCAGCGCCATCGCCTCGCTGGTAACGATCTACGACCTGATGGGGGTGACCAAACTGGCCTTCTCGCGCAGCTTCGACTTCCAGATCTACCTGTGGGCGGCGGTGCTCTACCTGCTGATCGTCGAGCTGGTGCGTCGCACCCTGAAACACCTGGAGGCCCGCCTGGGCCGCCACCTGAACTGACCGAGGGAACCGCTCCATGCATTGCCAAACCATCGTTCTGGGCGCCGGCATCGTCGGCGTCAGCACCGCGCTGCACCTGCAGGCGCGTGGGCGCCAGGTGATCCTGATCGACCGCGACGAGCCCGGCAGCGGCACCAGCCACGGCAATGCCGGGCTGATCGAGCGCTCCAGCGTGATCCCTTACGCCTTCCCGCGAAAGTTCGGCGCACTGCTGCGCTACGGCCTGAACCGCCAACCGGACGTGCGCTACAGCCTGGCGCACCTGCCCAAGGCCGCCCCCTGGCTGCTGCGCTACTGGCAACAGTCGGCGCCGGGGCGCCTGGCCAAGGCTGCCGCGGACATGCTGCCGCTGGTGCAGCGCAGTGTCGAGGAGCACGACGCGCTGATCGACGCCGCCGGCTTGCAGGACCTCGTGCAGGCCAAGGGCTGGATCGAGGTGTACCGCGACAGCGCGCTGTTCGAGCAGGCCAAGCGTGAGCTGCCTGGCCTGGCCCGCTATGGGCTGCGCTACGAAATCCTCGAACACGATCAGCTCCAGGCCCGTGAACAACAGCTCGACGGTGGCGTGGTCGGCGGCATCCACTGGCTGGACCCGAAGACCGTGAGCAACCCCGGCGGCCTCACCCGTGGCTATGCCGCGTTGTTCGTCCAACGCGGCGGGCAGTTCCTCCACGGCGATGCGCGCAGCCTGCGCCAGGCCGACGGTGGCTGGCAGGTGGATACACAGCGTGGCGCGGTCAGCGCCGAGGAAGTGGTGGCCTGCCTCGGCCCACAGTCGGCCGAACTCTACGAAGCGCTGGGCTATGACTTCCCCCTGGGGATCAAGCGCGGCTACCACATGCACTACGCCACCCGTGAGGGTGCCCAGCTGCGTCACTCGGTGTGCGACACCCAGGGCGGCTATGTGCTGGCGCCCATGGCCCGAGGCGTGCGCCTGACCACCGGTATCGAGTTCGCCGCCAGCGACGCGGCCGCCAACGAGATCCAACTGCGGCGCTGCGAAGCCTTGGCCCGCAAGCTGTTCCCGGCCCTGGGCGAGCGCCTCGACGACACACCCTGGCTGGGCCGGCGCCCCTGCCTGCCAGACATGCGCCCGGTCATCGGCCCGGCCCCTCGGCACAAGGGCTTGTGGTTCAACTTCGGCCACGCCCACCACGGCCTGACCCTGGGCCCGGTCAGCGGCCGCCTGCTGGCGGAATTGCTCACCGGCCAGCATCCCTTCACCAACCCTGCGCCCTACAGCGCCGCACGCTTCGACTGAAACCAGAGCGGGAGAACAAGAACGATGTCCGCATCCTCCAGTCTTGCCAGTCTTGCCAGCCTTGCCCCGTTTCACCCCGCACCCGACCCGCGCCCGGAACTGATCCGTATCGAGGGCCTGAACAAGCACTACGGCGCCTTCCATGTGCTGCACGATATCGACCTGTCGGTGCGCGAGGGCGAACGCATCGTGCTCTGCGGCCCTTCCGGCTCGGGTAAGTCGACGCTGATCCGCTGCATCAACCGCCTGGAGATCGCCGAGCAAGGCAGTATTCGGGTAGCCGGCACCGACCTGGCCGCCACCACGCGCCAGGCCGCCCAGGTGCGCAGCGAGATCGGCATGGTATTCCAGCACTTCAACCTGTTCCCGCACATGAGCGTGCTCGACAACTGCCTGTTGGCGCCGATGAGCGTGCGTGGGCTGTCGCGCAAGGACGCCGAGGAGCGGGCACGGATGTACCTGAGCAAGGTCGGTATCGAAAGCCAGGCGCACAAGTACCCCAACCAGCTGTCCGGTGGCCAGCAGCAGCGCGTGGCGATTGCCCGGGCACTGTGCATGAAGCCGCGGATCATGCTGTTCGACGAACCAACCTCGGCGCTCGACCCAGAAATGGTCGCCGAAGTGCTCGATGTGCTGGTGCAACTGGCGGGCACCGGCATGACCATGCTCTGTGTCACCCACGAGATGGGGTTCGCCCGCCAGGTGGCCGAGCGGGTGCTGTTCCTGGAGGGGGGGCAGGTCATCGAGGACAGCCCGCCTGAGGTGTTCTTCGGCCAGCCACGTACGGCGCGGGCGCAGGCGTTTCTCAGGCAGATCCTGCATTAGCGAGCGAACGGTGGCACCGGCTCTGCCGGTGTTCGCCAGCGAGGCTGGCTCCTACAGGGGCACGTAAAAGCTATCAGCATGCTACTATCGCGCGGCAACCCTGGACGCACCATTGCCTCGACAAGGAACGCCGCGCGTGAACACCCCTGCGACCTCTTCGGTCAGCCTTGCCTCTGCCTGCCTTGCCCACTCATCAGGTAACGCCCGATGATCGGCGCCCTGCTACGCCGCTCGGCCTACCCCGCCAGCCATGAACGCTCGCCCCTGCAACGCCTGGCCCTGGCCCTGTGGGGCGGCAACCTGCCGTTGACCCGCGACCAGCAACGCCGCCTTGCACAGGTGATGCTGCTGCCGACCTTGGCCTACCTGCTGGTCACCCTCGCCTTCTGCGCACGCCTGACCGACGTGGTCGGCACCCTGGCCTATCACACTCGGTTGCAACAGCTCGCCGTGCACGGCCAATGGCTGACCGCCGCGTCGGTCGGCCTGCTGGTGCTCAGTTGCCTGCTGCGCAAGAGCATGCGCCAGGCCTGGGGCTTCGGCCGCACCCTGCTGTGGGCGCTGATCATCTGCGGCACCAGCGTGTACCTGGGCTACCACGCCCAGCGCCTGCTGGTCGATGCGCTGGTCGAGCGCGCCACCCCGCAGCAAGAGGCCCAGGCGGCGTTCGGCATCCCACTGCTCAATCAAATGCTCAACCATGACCTGCGCCTGGACGGCCAAAGCGCCAGCGCGGCCGAGCTGCGCAGCCCCGAAGGCAAGCTGCGCCTGGCCGAACTGGCCCTGCGCCTGCCGGCCATCACTCCGCTGCCCGCCGTCCAGGGCTTGGCTGCGCAAGCCTTCTTCGAACAGCTCGCCGACCGCCAGCGCGGCGGCTTGGCGCGCAACTACGACAACTACCGCGCGGCCACCGCCAAGCTGGAAGACAACTACCGCCAATACCGGCGCGCCAGCCTGTTCTACTACGGCGCCACCAGCCGCATGGCGATCCTCCAGCGCCAGGGCCAGGCGTGGACCGACTACCAGCGCCTGCTGACCAAGCGCGGGCGCAACTACAACCCGTGGAACCTGCCGGTGAGCGAATGGCAGCCGGTGCGTCATGTGCTGCGCGAGCAGATGGGCGTGCCGGTCAATGATCTTTGGCAACCCGAGGACCGCGCTGGGTTCAACAAAGCGGTGGCCCGCCAGGTGCGTCGCGAGGCACGCAACCAGTACGCCGAGCTGATCCAGGAACGCATCGATGCCGGCTGGATCGAACCCGGCCTGGGCCGCCCGGAGTTCCTGGCCGTGGCGGCGGTGCAGGCACAATGGCGCCAGGCCCTGAGCCTGCCGCCCGGCATCACCCTGTACGCCTACCTCACCCAGGACGCCTTCGAGCGCATGGCCTACCAACCGGCGCTGCAACACGATGCTCGCGAGCTGATGAAACAGCGGGTGGCGGCGCCGGACGACCTGTCGACGCTCGGCCGCGACAGCTACCGTGACCTGGTCACCCCCGCCTTGGCTCTGCTGCTGGCCCTCTGTGGCCTGGCCGTGCACCTGTTCAGGGCGCTGACCTACCTGGTGCGCCTGGTGCAACCGCTGCCGCTGGGGCTCTACGTAAAACTGCTGGTGTTGTACACGCTGCTGCTGGGCAGCCTGCCGTGGCTGGCCGGCAAACCCAGCGTGCCGGCCACGGCCCTGCCACAACAGGGCGGCGACAGCCTGGCCCTGAGCGCACGCCTGGCCAGCCACGCCATCGACTGGCTGGCACCGCTGCAGAACCATGTGCAACCGCTGGGCGAGCGCATCCGCGCAGACTGGCTGGGCGGCTATGGCTTCGGCGTGCTCGAACGCCTCGACGACTGATCGCTCACCTGCCCGCCGCAACGGCGGGCAGGCTTCATTGCAGCCGTGCAATGAACCGACTGCATCGTTAAGTATTATTGACTTCAACCCCCGTCAAACCCTTGTCACCAAAGGCCCCGACGCCCTCCAGCCCCCGAAATTCGGTGCCTGAGCCCCCTGCCACTCGTTTGACATATCGAACGGCTCTGGCAAGCTATGAGTCATGCCCCGACCGGCATCGCCCCAGGTGAGCCGGCAGTGCTCGGGGCTCCAGGCTGCACCCATGGCCCCGGCCGTGCGCCTGCACAACAACGACAGGCATGACCTGTCTCAAGGTGACATATGTCCAACAGCAACATTGGCAACAAGCAACCCTCCCTGCGCAAACCCGTCGTCCTGATGACCATGGGCAGCCAAGAGCGCAAAGGCCATGACTACCAGGTCATGACCCACAAATACATCACCCCGCTGGTCGAGTTCGCCGGTTGCGTCCCGGTCCTGGTGCCCACCTGCTGCGGTACCGAGGACCTCGACACCTACCTGGACATGGCCGACGGCGTATACCTGACCGGCGCGGGCAGCAACATCGACCCCGCTCTCTACGGCCAGGACAACCAGACCCCCGGCAAAGGCCAGGACCAGAACCGCGACCTGTTCGACATCCCGCTGGTCAAGGCGGCGATCAAGCGCGGCCTGCCGATCTTCGGCATCTGCCGCGGCATGCAGGAAATCAACGTGGCCCTGGGTGGTGATATCTACCAGAAGGTCTACGCCGAACCCGGTTTCAACGACCACCGGGAAAACCCGGAAGACCCGGTCGAAGTCCAGTACGCGGCGGTCCATGGCGTGAAAATCAAGCCAGGTAGCTGGCTGCGCGACACCCTGGGCACCGACGAGATCCGCGTCAACTCGCTGCATGGCCAGGGCCTGCGCAACCTGGGTTCCGGCATCGAGCCGATCGCCCACGCCGAGGACGGCCTGGTCGAGGCCATTCACGCCCCGACGCTCTCGCCCTTCCTGTTCGCGGTGCAGTGGCACCCCGAGTGGCAGGCAGCGAAGAACCCTGATTCGATCAAGATGTTCCAGGCCTTCGGCGACGCCTGCCGCGCGCAGGTTCGCAAGGCGCAGGTCAAGCACCACCAGGCTGCCTGATCCACCGAAGCTTCGTTAGCTTTGATCGCGGGGCGGCGCAAGGTCGCCCCCGTTTCCCCGGTCACCCTCTGCTGGTCCCAGAACACATCCCGTGGAAGCGGGCGGCGGGCTTGTGCCTGTCTCCGCGATCTTTTTTCGCCCTGGTTGTGAAAGACAGGCGGGACGATACCGCAAGCAGTTATACGCTCAAATACATCTGCCAAGGTTTCATGGTGCTTAAGCCATACGCCGCTGCCTGACGGCATTTTGCTGGCCCCCAGGCTGCTGAGGTGACGGCAAACTCCGTTCTTCCTCAGATGCTTAGGACAGCAACATGCGAGTATTTCTAGCAACCGCGGCCAGTTGCCTGCTGGCCACCACCACCTTCGCCGTACAGGCCCGGGCGCTGAGCCAGAACGAGCGTCAAGTGTGCGGCTGGGGCTCGCAGATCGCCGCCGAGGCGCAGCAGGCGAAGCTCTCCGGGGTCACGCTGTATGCCACCCGCAAGCGCCTGCAGGTGCGCAAGTTCGACAAACCCTGGATGCGCATGACGGCCTTCGGCATCACCGAGCAAACCTACAACAGCCGATCGCAGCTCAAGCCCGCGGCGATCAAGCAGACGTACTACGAGCAATGCGTGCAGCACGCCATAGCTAAGAGATAATTTTTAATTTTCAATAGGTTAAAGAACTTATTTGATGCTGTTTGACACAAACTCTCAAAGACACCTATAAAAGCAAAATATTCAATATAAACAATGGTTTAAAGAATAAATCTAATATTTTACTTCCAATGGAGCGTCTTGCTTCGGCCAGACGCTCCAGCCCCTTACGTAGCCGTCAGATAATCCCGCAACCGCAGCAGCATCGCATCACAACGCTGCAACTGCTGCACGCTGACGAACTCGTCCGGCTTGTGCCCTTGGTCCATGCTCCCCGGCCCGCACACCACAGTGGGGATGCCGGCCTGCTCGAACAGCCCGCCCTCGGTGCCGAACGCCACGGTGCCGAACTCACTCGAACCACTGAACAGCGCCACCAGCTGCGCTGCCTCGCTGTCGGCCGGCGTGGCCAGCCCAGGATAGGCGCTCAGGGGTTGCAGGCGGATGTCGCTGGCCGCGCTGACCGCGCGCATGCGCGGCAGCAATTCGGCCACGGCGTAGCGCTGCAGCTGGTCGGCCACCGTCTGGGCATCGAACCCCGGCAAGGCGCGCACTTCGAAGTCGAACTCGCACGCCTCCGGCACGATGTTCAGCGCCCGCCCCCCCTTGATCACGCCAGTCTGCACCGTGGAAAACGGCGGGTCGAAGCGCAGGTCATGGTGGCGTGGCAATGCCAGGCCTTCGCCGATCTCGCCGAGCTTGCCGATCAGCCGCGCCGCGTATTCGATGGCATTGACCCCATAGGGTGCGTAGGCCGAATGACAGGCCGCGCCATGCACCTGGCAGCGCATCGCCAGCTTGCCCTTGTGGCCGAGCACCGGCTTGAGTTCGGTGGGCTCGCCGATCAGGCACAGGGTCGGCTTGTTCGGCCGTTGCGCCAACGCGGCGAGCAACGAGCGCACGCCCAGGCAACCGACCTCTTCGTCGTAGGAGAACGCCAGGTGCACAGGAAGGCGCAGCGGTTGCGCGAGGAACGCCGGCACGGCCGCCAGCACCGAAGCGATGAAACCCTTCATATCGGCGGTGCCTCGCCCGTAAAGGCGGCCATCGTGCTCGGTCAGATGAAACGGATCATAGGTCCAGGCCTGCCCGTCGACCGGCACCACATCGGTGTGCCCCGACAGCACCACGCCGCCCCGATCGTGAGGGCCGAGGGTGGCAAACAGGTTGGCCTTGGTGCCTTCGGCGTTATGGAACAACTCACTTTCCACGCCAAGGCCGGCCAGGTAATCCTTGATGAAGCCAATGAGCGCCAGGTTGGAGTCGCGGCTTACCGTGGCAAAGCCCACCAGCCGCTCCAGCAGCGCGCGGCTGCAGAGCTCACTCATCACCCGGCACCCCATAGCTGGGCGCGGCGGTCGGGTTGAGTGCACGGGTCACGTAATCCTGCAACTGGGGGCGGTAAGCCTGCCACAGATTGTCGAGAGCACCGATCGGGTCCTGCTCGGCCCAGTCCACGCGCAAGTCCACCAGCGGCCAGGTCAGCTCGCCAGCGATCTTCAATGCAGCCGAGTGCACCGGCCCCGCTTCGCCACCGGCCGCCATCGCCGCGTGCATGGCGGCCAGCAGGCGGTCGGCCAGGTGGCCACCGGTCTGTTCGAAGGCCGCGACCATCGCTTCGATCACCGCGCGCGAAGTCAGCAGGTTGCCCGCTGCCGCGCACTGTTCGCCCGCCACCGCGTTGTGCACGCCCAACGCCTCCTTGCCG
Organism: Pseudomonas entomophila; assembly: GCF_023277925.1. Taxonomy (NCBI): domain Bacteria; kingdom Pseudomonadati; phylum Pseudomonadota; class Gammaproteobacteria; order Pseudomonadales; family Pseudomonadaceae; genus Pseudomonas; species Pseudomonas entomophila. Next base: position 1,362,768 of record NZ_CP063832.1, on the reverse strand, counting down.
GTGAATAAGGCCACCTGGCCCTGGCTGTCGATCACCGTGACTTGGCGATACTCGCTCCAGCCATTGGCGTTGAGCACCCGGTCCAGTGCCGCAGCGGGCGGCAGTTGGCCTTGCTCCAGGGCGTCGAGGATCTGCGGGCCGAGCGCCGGCAAGGTGATGTTCTGGGTGGCGACCGCGCCTACTCCAGCGCGAACCCAGGGGCAGCGGGCGCCGACGGCGATGCTGGACGAACTGATGGCGATGCCGACCTGGCCGGTTTCCACGCAGCGGCCAATGATGGAGAAGGTCATGGTGCAGCTCCTGTGTTGAGTTACCGGCATTCTCGGCGGCCCTCGGACGCTGCGAAACCAACATTTTCCTCGGCACAGGGCAGGAAAAAACTATGTGCTGAGGCAAGGAGGCAGCTCACGCTGACCGCGCGCCCCCTGTAGGAGCGGCCTTAAGCCGCGAAAGGGCTGCGCAGCAGCCCCAGGATTACAGGGGTAGAGGCAAATCCTGTTTCACTCAAACGCGCAGCCTTCGCCAATTTATCGGCAAGCCCCAGCTAAATACTATTTTCGTGATTCCCTCGCCCTCCCTAGTCTGACCCCAGGCAAAGGCGGTCCCCACCGACCTGAACAAGAACGCCGCTGAAGAAGGGCTGGGACATGACACTGAACAACATCGAAATCGACACCCTCGTGGTCGGCGCCGGCCAGGCGGGCGTTGCCATGAGCGAACACCTGAGCAAGCTGGGCGTGCCACACCTGGTGCTGGAGCGCAAGCGCATCGCCGAAGCCTGGCGCACCGGCCGCTGGGACTCGCTGGTGGCCAACGGCCCGGTCTGGCACGACCGCTTCCCAGGCTTGGAATTCGACCTCGACGCCGACGCCTTCGCCGGTAAGGAGCAGGTCGCCGACTACTTCGAGCAATACGTGCGCAAGTACAACCTGCCGGTGCGTACCGGCGTCGAGGTGAAACAGGTGGTGCGCAACGCCGACCGCCCCGGTTTCACCATCGAGACCAACCAAGGCGTGATCCGCGCCAACCGCGTGGTGGCCGCTACCGGCCCGTTCCAGCGCCCGGTGATCCCCGCCATAGCACCGAAGGACGAGCGCCTGCACCAGATCCACTCCGCCGCCTACTACAATCCGCAGCAACTGCCCGACGGCGCGGTGCTGGTAGTTGGCGCGGGTTCCTCCGGCGTGCAGATCGCCGAGGAGTTGATGCGCGCCGGGCGCCAGGTCTACCTGTCGGTCGGCGCCCACGACCGGCCGCCACGCAGCTACCGCAACCGTGATTTCTGCTGGTGGCTAGGCGTGCTGGGCGAATGGGACGCAGAGATCGCCAAGCCCGGCCGCGAGCACGTGACCATCGCCGTGTCCGGCGCCCGCGGCGGCCACACTGTGGATTTCCGCGCCCTCGCCCACCAAGGCATGACCCTGGTCGGCCTGACCCAGTCGTTCGAAGGCGGTGTCGCACGCTTCCAGGACAACCTGGCCGACAACATCAACCGCGGCGACGAGAACTACCTCGCCCTGCTGGATGCCGCCGACGCCTACATCGAGCGCAACGGCCTGGACCTGCCGGAAGAGCCCGAGGCCCGCAAGCGCCTGCCCGACCCAGACTGCGTCAGCAACCCGTTGCTGGCGCTGGACCTGACCCAGGCCAACGTCACTTCGATCATCTGGGCCACCGGCTACGGCGTCGACTTCAGCTGGCTGCAGGTCGACGCCTTCGACGCCAACGGCAAACCTCAGCACCAGCGCGGCGTGTCGAAAGAGCCCGGCGTGTACTTCCTCGGCCTGCCCTGGCTGTCGCGCCGTGGCTCGTCATTCATCTGGGGCGTGTGGCACGACGCCAAGCATGTCGCCGGGCACATCGCCACCCAACGCACCTACCTGGCCTATCGTGACCGCGAGCAACGCGCGGCGGATGAACAGCAACCCTCGATCAGCAATGTCAGCACCTTCGGAGCCCACTGATGCCTACCCACACTCGCATCCGCATGTTCAACACCAAGGCCACCTACCCCAACCAGACCCTGGACAACGACCTGTGCCAGGCGGTGCGGGCCGGCAACACCATCTATGTGCGCGGCCAGGTCGGCACCGACTTCGAAGGGCGGTTGGTGGGCCTCGGCGACCCGCGAGCGCAGGCCGAGCAGGCGATGAAAAACGTCAAGCAATTGCTTGAGGAGGCCGGCTCGGAACTTTCGCACATCGTCAAGACGACCACCTACATCACCGACCCGCGCTTCCGCGAGCCGGTGTACAAGGAGGTGGGCAAATGGCTGAAGGGGGTGTTCCCGATTTCCACTGGGCTGGTGGTGGCGGGGTTGGCCCAGGCGGAGTGGCTAATGGAGATCGATGTGATCGCCGTGGTGCCCGACGCGCGGTGACCTCGCCTTGGGGCGCTTTGCGCCCCATCGCGGCTGAAGCCGCTGCTACAGGGGGCCGTGCTCGACGCCACCCACCTGGCCAAACCGCCCGGCATGGAAATCATCGAACGATTCGGCGATCTGCGCCTGGCTGTTCATCACGAACGGCCCGTAGCCGACGATAGGCTCATCGATCGGTTCGCCACTGAGCAGCAGCACGCTGGCATCCTCCAGCGCCTCGACCCGCATTGACTCGCCCTCGCGTTCGAACAGCACCAGGCTGGCCGGCCCCGCTTCACGCTCGCCATGGACGCGCAGGTTGCCGCGCAGCACCACCAGCGCTGCATTGCGCCCTGCCGCAACTGGCAGGTCCAGTACCGCGCCGGCCTTCAGGCGGATATCCCACACATCCATCTCGGTGAAGGTCCGGGCTGGGCCCCGGTGATCCGCATAGCGCCCGGCAATTACCCGCAGGCTGCCCGCCTCGCCGTCCAGCGTCACCACCGGAATATCACTGGCCAGCAGGGTTTGGTAACCCGCCGCGGCACGCTTATCCTTGGCCGGCAGGTTGACCCACAGCTGGACCATTTCCAGCGTGCCACCGCTGCGGGCGAAGGCTGGCGAATGGAACTCCTCGTGGATGATGCCCCCGGCGGCGGTCATCCACTGCACGTCGCCCGGGCCGATCAGGCCACCGGCGCCGGTGGAGTCGCGATGCTCCAGTTCACCCTGGTAGACGATGGTCACCGTTTCGAAGCCCCTGTGCGGGTGCTGGCCGACGCCACGCCGGGCGTTGGTGGGGGTGAAGTGGTGGGGGCCGGCGTAATCCAGCAGCAGGAACGGGCTGATGTACCGGGCCAGGTGGTCGTAGGTGAACAGGCTGCGCACCGGGAAGCCGTCGCCCACCCAATGGGCGTGGGGGCTGCGGTAGATGCCTTGGATCTTTTTCATGAGAAGCCTCCTCTTGGATAGGAATCACCTTATCGAAGAGGCCAATCAAGCGGTAGGCGGAGAAAACAGCATAGATCGTCCCACTGATGGAACAACCATGCGATCCTGTAGGAGCGGCTTTAGCCGCGAATCAGGCGACGCGGTGCCTGGGTTCGCGGCTAAAGCCGCTCCTACAGGGACCGCATCGTCTTGATGACACGCAGTGGTGGGAACGATCAGGCGATCGCCGCATCCACCAGCACTTGGGCTTCCTCGACCAGACGCTTGAGGTGCGCCTCGTCGATGAAGCTCTCGGCGTAGATCTTGTAGATGTCCTCGGTGCCCGATGGTCGCGCGGCGAACCAGCCGTTCTCTGTCATCACCTTGAGGCCGCCGATGGCTTGGTTATTGCCCGGCGCATGGCTGAGGATCTGGGTGATCGGCTCGCCGGCAAGCTCGGTGGACTTGACCTGCTCCGGCGCCAGCTTGCTCAACAACGCCTTCTGCCGCGCATCAGCCTTGGCTTCGACACGGGTGGCGTACGGCTTGCCCAGCTTGCTGGTGAGGTCAGCGTAGATCTGGCTCGGGTTGCGACCGGTGCGGGCGGTCATCTCGGCGGCCAGCAGGGCCGGGATCAGGCCGTCCTTGTCGGTGGCCCAGACCGAGCCGTCCTTGCGCAGGAACGAGGCACCGGCGCTCTCTTCGCCGCCAAAGCCCAGCGAGCCGTCGAACAGGCCCTGGGCGAAGAACTTGAAGCCCACCGGCACTTCGTACAGGTCGCGGCCGAGCGCTGCGGTGACACGGTCGATCAGGCCGCTGGACACCACGGTCTTGCCCACGGCTGCGTCTTTGCGCCATTGCGGGCGGTTGCGGTACAGGTAGTCGATGGCCACGGCCAGGTAGTTGTTCGGCTGCAGCAGGCCGTCGGGGGTTACGATGCCGTGGCGATCGTGGTCCGGGTCGCAGGCAAAGGCCACGTCAAAGCGCTCGCGCAGGCCGATCAGGCCCTGCATGGCATACGGCGAGGAGGGGTCCATGCGGATCTGGCCGTCCCAGTCGACGGTCATGAAGCGGAAGGTCGGGTCGACCTCGGTATTCACCACTTCCAGGTCCAGCTGGTAGTGCTCGGCGATGGCCGACCAGTAGCGCACCCCTGCCCCGCCCAGCGGGTCGACGCCCAGGCGCAGCTTGGCGCCACGGATCACGTCGAAGTCGATGACGTTCTCCAGGTCTGCCACGTAGTGGCTCACGTAGTCGTGACGTTGAGTGGTGGGGGCCGCCAGCGCCTGCTTGTGCTCAATGCGCTTGACACCCGCCAGGCCTGCGGCCAGCAGTTCGTTGGCCTTGCCTTCGATCCACTTGGTGACATCGCTGTCGGCCGGGCCGCCATTGGGCGGGTTGTACTTGAAACCGCCGCTTTGTGGCGGGTTGTGCGACGGGGTGATGACGATGCCGTCGGCCAGGCCCTGCTGGCGGCCACGGTTGTAGCAAAGGATGGCGTGGGATACCGCCGGGGTGGGCGTGTACTCGTCATCCTTGCTCAGCATCACCTGCACACCGTTGGCCGCCAGCACCTCCAGGGCGCTGGCCGCGGCCGGAGCGGACAAGGCGTGGGTGTCGGCGCCGATGAACAGCGGGCCGTCGATGCCCTTCTCCTGGCGATACAGGCAGATGGCCTGGGTGATCGCCAGCACGTGGTCTTCGTTGAAGCTCAGCTCGAACGAGGTGCCGCGATGGCCGGAAGTGCCGAAAGCCACGCGCTGGGCGGCCACGGCGGCGTCGGGGCGGCCGGTATAGTAAGCGGTCACCAGGCGGGGAATATCGACCAGCACGCTGGCCGGAGCCGGCTTGCCTGCCAAGGAACTGAGCGTCATGCAAAACCTCGAAATCAACGAATGTTGGGTTGGAACGCGCAGTGTACTGAGAGTTTCAGCGCCAGGCGATGGGGGCGATCACCTGCATTGCCACCAGTCGGGAAACATCTGCCGCACCCGCGGTTCGGCGAAGCGTTCATCGATCAACAGCAGCACGCCACGGTCCTGGTCGCCACGGATCACCCGACCGGCAGCCTGGATCACCTTGCGCACCCCCGGGTAGAGGTAGGCGTAGTCGAAACCCGCGCCGAACTGCCGGCCCAGGCACTGCTTGAACTGCTCATTGACCGGGTTGACCTGGGGCAGCCCCAGGGTGGCGACGAACGCGCCGATCAGGCGCGTGCCCGGCAGGTCCACGCCCTCGCCGAACGCACCACCCAGCACGGCGAAACCCACACCCTGCCCGTCCGGTACGAAACGTGCGAGAAATGCCTCGCGCCCCGCCTCGTCCATACCCGGTGCCTGCCGCCACTGGGTCAGGGACGGATAGCGCTCGGCCAGCAACTGTGCCACCTGTTCCAGATAATCGAAGCTGCTGAAGAACGCCAGGTAATTACCGGGCTGGCGCTGAAACTGCCCGGCGATCAACTCGACGATGGGAGCCAGCGATGCCTGGCGCTGCTGGAAGCGTGTGGACACCTCGCTGACGATACGCACCGCCAACTGCTCGGCGCGAAACGGCGCGGCGACCTCCAGCCAGGCGGTGTCGGCCGGCATGCCCAGCAAGTCGGTATAGAAGCGGCGTGGATTGAGCGTGGCGGAAAACAGCGTGACGCTGCGCGCCGCGCTCATCCGTGGCCCCAACAGCCGCGCCGGCACTACGTTGCGCAGGCACAGCGTGGCCAGGCGACGCCCGCGCGAGCCGTTGCGCTGGCTGATATCGAACACAAAATGCTCGTCGAACAACTCGGCGACACGGCTGAACTGCAACGCCTGGAAGAAGAATTCCAGCACCTTGGGCTCCACCTCGGCTGGGGCCTCGTTCATGCGCTCCTGGATCAAACCGATACAGCGTTGCAGCGCCTGTACGAAAGTCTCCGGCAGTTGCTCGAACGCCTGGTACGACGCCACCTGCTGCTTGTACAGCGCATTCCACTGGCGGTTGAGCCGCGCCAAGGCGTTGCCCAGCCCAGCAGGTTTGCTCTGGCGCAGGGCCTGCAACTGGCCCTGGTCAAGGCTGGCGCTGTACATCTGCCGCCCCCGCTCGACCAGGTTGTGTGCCTCGTCCACCAGTACCGCCGTACGCCATTGATGGGTTTGAGCCAGCCCGAACAGCATGGCGTGGGCATCGAAGTAATAGTTGTAGTCGGCCACCACCAGGTCGACCCAGCGCGCCATCTCCTGGGCCAGGTAATAGGGGCAGACCTGATGCGTCAGCGCCACTTCGCGCAGGCTGGCGCGGTCGAGCACGGGCACTTGTGCAGCGGCCTCGCGGGCGGCAGGCAGGCGATCATAGAACCCCTGGGCCAGCGGGCAGGATTCGCCATGGCAGGCGCTGTCGGGGTGCTCGCAGGCCTTGTCGCGCGCGATCAGCTCCAGGGTGCGCAGGGCGGGTTGCGGCGTGGCCCGGGTCATTTGCCGCAGAGCGTCCAGGGCCAGGGCGCGGCCGGGGGTCTTGGCGGTGAGGAAGTAAAGCTTGTCCAGTTGCTGCGGCACTACGGCCTTGAGCAACGGAAACAACGTCCCGAGGGTCTTGCCGATGCCCGTGCTGGCCTGGGCCATCAGGCAGCGGCCAGTGCTCACCGCCTTGTACAGGGTTTCAGCGAGCTGGCGCTGCCCTTGGCGGAATTCGGGGTGCGGAAAGCTCAGCGAGCTCAAGCCACGGTCGCGCTCGCCCAGGCGCTGCTCCTGTTGCCGGGCCCAGGCCAGGAAACACGCGCACTGCGCCTCGAAGAAACGCCGCAGGTCGTCGGCCGCATGGCGCTCGCTGATCACCGTCTGGCCTTCGCTGTCCACATCCAGGTAAACCAACGCGACGTCGATGTCCGGCAACTGCCGCGCCTGACAGACCAGCCAGGCGTAGACCTTGGCCTGCGCCCAGTGCAGCTGGCGGTGGTTGGCCGGTTGCCTTGCCAGGTCGCCGCGGTGGGTCTTGATCTCTTCCAGGCGATTGCGCGCAGGGTCGTAGCCGTCGGCGCGGCCACGCACGCGCAACCCCAGGTATTCGCCTTCAAGGGCGACTTCCGCCTCATAGTCCGCGCCACGCCCTGCCACCACCCGGCGATGGCCGGCAATGCCTTCCTGCGCCGTGGGCGAAGGGGTGAAGCGCAGGTCCAGGTCACCGACCTTGGCACTGAACTCGCACAGGGCGCGCACGGCGACGGTGTAACTCATGCCTGCTCGGCCTTCCAGCGCACGTGGCACACCACCACTGGCAAGCCATGCGCCTGGCAGAAGTCGAGCCAGCGTAGCTGGTTGTCCTGCAGACGGTCACCCGGCCCCTTGACCTCGACCATGCGGTAACGCCCTTGCGCGGGCCAGAACTGGATCAGGTCGGGCATGCCGGCGCGGTTGTTACGGATATCCTGCAACAACCGCTCGAAGCAGGCCTTCAGGTGCCGAGCCGGCAGGCAGGCCAGGGCGTCTTCGAGCAGTTCCTCATCGAGCATCTGCCAGAACACGAACGGCGACTGCAGCCCGTGCTTGGCCGTGAAGCAGGCGCGAATCGCCTCAGGGTAGCTGCCATCATCAAGCCGGCCGAGGCAACGCTCGAACAACGACGCGCGACGCGCCTGAAAATCGCTGTCGTGCAAGTCCTGCGGCCCGGCCTGGAAAGGATGGAAGAACGCGCCCGGCACCGGGGCAAAGATCGCCTCCCAGCAGAGCAGGCCGAACAGGCTGTTGAACAGGGTGTTCTCGACGTAATGCGCAACGCCCCCCTCTTGCTCCAGGTGCAGGCGCACCGCCTCCTCCACGCCGTGCAGCGCCAGCGCAGCCGGCAATTCCAGCTCGATCAACTCGACGTCGCTCGTGCGCCGGCGCCCCTGCGGCGGCCCACCCAGCTTGCGTGCCAGGCGCGGCAACATACGCTCGAGCGCCTGCCGCTCCAGGGCATTGGCTGGCGACTCGGCCATACGCATGGCCAGCGCATGGGCCTGCGGCCACTGCTCACTGCGTTCGAACACCCGCACCTGGCGAATACGCGCCTCGGGGTGTTCGCATGCCTGGTAGATACGCAGGGCCAGGCCCCAGTCGGCCAGGCGCTCGCTGTGCTGGCCCAGGCTGAACAACAACCGTGCGCGGCGCCGGGCAAGCCAGGGGTTGGCGCTGTCCAGCCCGTCCAGGGCGGCCAGCAGCCCAGCGGGCGGCTCGCCCTGCTCCAACCGTTCAGCGCACTGGTGCAAGGCCATGGCCAGGTCGACATCCGCACGCTGGCGCAAGGCCCGCGAGTCGTCACCGAAGCTGACTTGCTCATAACGGAACACACCCAGGTCGGTCAGCACGAAGTCCGACCAGTCCTGATAGAGGTTGCCAAAGAACAACAGGCGCAGCCGATCGCACAGGGGCTGTAGCCGCCAATGCAGAATGCGTGCAGGGAACGTCGGGAACCACTCACTCAGTGGCCTTGGCTCAAGCGCGAGCGCCTGCAGCTGGGCCAGCAGATCGGCCTTGCCCGCCCGGGGCCGGGCAAGCTGGCCAGCGAAGCACTGCACCACCTCCTCCTTACGCAGCAGTGCCCACAATTGCGCGACCGTCAGCGGCGTGTCATCGGCCACCCAGCCCAACGCCTGCAAGGGAGCCAGGGCCGCGTCGCTATCGCCGATCTCTGAGTACGCGAGCTTGTCGCTGCGAAACAGCTCGCCCTTGCGCATCACCATGCGCACCAGCAAGGCCTGGGCCGGCAAAGACAGCGTGGAGAAAGCTTGGATGAAATGATGCTCATCACGGTTGAGCAGGTCGGCGTAGCGCTGCCCGACCCAGCTCAATACCTGGCGGAAGTTGTGCAAGTAGTAGAAGGGGTCGTCGACGGAATGGGCGATCATGGGGCCGGTGGAACGCTGAGGGCGGGCACTGGTTATACATACAGACCCACCCCAGGGGCAAGTACCAGGGATCACATCGTCGGTTATCAGAAACTAAATATTCTTCTATAGAAATTGACATGCACTCGCGGGCCCGCAGACTTCCACGCCTTGGGTCCGAGGCGTACACCCCGGTACCGAAACAAACCTCCGATAAACGGTGCTCAAGAAGTGAGGGGAATGCGCAAGGATGCATCGCTTGAGCAATAAACCTGGGTGATCCGACCGGTAGCGCTCGCCATGCGCACCAGGTGAGCTTTCCTCTCGGGCCGGCTCCTCACCCGCCTGCCGCTGCGCTGAATAATTCGGCTCGATAAGTTGTTTTTTCAGGAAGAAAAAATCGTTCAATCCCGCCTTGCAAAAGCCCGGCGAGCGGCTAACTTTTCGGAAACCGTCGAAGTAGCCATCAAAACAATATCACGCAGCCTGGAGCTTTTTATTCCGTCCAAGCATTAACGCTCTGCCTTCAAAACTGAAACGGAAATCAGTCATAACAATATCAAGAGGGATGCTTGATGAAGCGCGGCCTTTGGCATCGTGTGCTCTGCAAAAAAGCGCCTGCCGAATATTTCTGGGTATCACTTGTTTGCTTCAGTGCACTGGTGATCGCCAGCTTTCTGTTATTTGAGCAACAAATCCAGGACTTCCTGACCCACCTTGAGCTGTACCTGCCCGATAGCCCGGCACGCAAAGCCAACCTGGCCCTGCTGTTGATCGCCTTGCTGGCACTGGACGTCGTACTGCCGGTGCCATCGAGCGTGGTGGCGCTGCTCGCCGTGGCCGCCCTGGGCAGCGTCGGTGGCTACCTGGTGATCTTCGTGGGCCTGTGCCTCGGCGCCTGGCTGGGTTATGCCCTGGGCGCCGGGTACTTGCGCGTGCTGTCCGGCCGCCTTGGCCTGCATCAGCGCAAACCCGGGCAGCTGGTGCAAAAGCTCGGCACCCTGTCGTTGATCTGCCTGCGCGGTGTGCCGGTACTGGCGGAAACCTCGGTGGTCGCCGCCGGCATGCAGCGCTATCCGCTGCGCGTTTTCGTCCTGGTCACGACCCTGGCCAATATGGGCCTGGCCCTGGCCTACTGCGCCATCGGCAGCTTCCTCGTCGAGGAAAACGCGCTGCTGGTCACGCTCCTCGCCAGCATGGTCCTGCCGGGGCTTTTCATCGCCGGCTACAGCCTGTCCAGCAAACTGCGCAAACCCGCCACGCCTGAAGTGCTGCACGGCCGCTTCGAGGTCAGCTACGACTATCCGGTGCGCTTTACCGATCACCTGTTCGACCTGCGCAACCCCTGTCTGCACCAGCAGCTCACTGCCGGACAGCACGGCCGGGTGACAGTGCTGATCTTCGCCGACGAGCAATTGTTGCAGTGCAATGCGCATCTGCCCGGACAGATCGAGGCCTGGTTCACCAGCCATGCCCGCGACCTGCACTTGCAGGCCGCGCCGATCGCCGTCGCTGCCGGTGAGCTGAGCAAGACCGCGGAAGTACTCCAGCAGTTGTACGCCGACATGCTCAAGCACGGCCTCGACCGGCACTGCTACGTGCTGGCCATGGGCGGCGGCGCCTTGCTGGATTCGGTGGGTTACGCCTGCGCCACCTTCCACCGTGGCATCCGTCTGATCCGCCTGCCGAGCACGGTGCTGGCGCAAAACGACGCCGGCATCGGCGTGAAGAACGGCATCAATGCCTTCGGCCAGAAAAACCTGCTGGGTGCCTTCTACCCCGCCACCGCCGTGATCAACGACTTCCAATTGCTGACCAGCCTCAGCCGCCGCGACCAGATCGCCGGCCTGGCCGAGGCGGTGAAGGTGGCGCTGATCAAGGACGAGGTATTCTTCCAGTGGATGGAGGAGCACGCCGCAGCCCTCGCCCGTTTCGATCATCCGGCCAGCCGCCATGCCATTTTCCGCTGCGCCCAACTGCACCTGGGGCATATCACCGGTGCCGGCGATCCGTTCGAGCGCGGCAACGGCCGGCCACTGGACTACGGTCATTGGGCCGCGCACAAGCTGGAAAACCTTAGCCAGCACCGCCTGCGCCATGGCGAAGCGGTGGCTGTGGGCATGGCCCTGGACGCGTACTATGCCAATGCCCTGGGGCTGTTGAGCGATACCGACAGCGAGCGGCTGGTGAGCCTCCTGCAAAAGCTCGGGTTCAATCTGTGCCCGGCGGAACTGACCTTGAAAGACGGGGTGGGACGCTTCCAGGTCATGCTTGGGCTGGAGGAGTTCCGTCAGCATCTGGGTGGCCGGCTGTCGATCCCCATGCTTAGCCGCATCGGTGCCTCGGTCGACCTGCATGAAATCGATGACCGCCTGATGCAGCAGGCTCTGCTGCGCCTCTCCAGCCTCGACGCGGCCCCCTTCGGCTTGAGCGAGGGTTGCGCGCAATGAGCCAGACCCAGGCGAGCCTCAAGACCTGGATGACCCTGGGCCGGGTCTCCAACCTGCCGACGGTGTGGACCAACGCCCTCGCCGCCGCCCTCCTGGCCAGCAGCACCGGTGCCCTGGCGCCACCGTCGGCGCTGGTGTGGGGGCTGCTGCTGGTGACGCTGTCGCTCCTTTACCTGGCCGGCATGCTACTGAACGACCTGCTGGACGCCGATTGGGACCAGCAGCACAACAACCCCCGCCCGATTACCCTGGGCCTGGTCAGCTACCGGCAAGTACGGCTCGCGACCCTTCTCCTGCTAGCCCTGGCGGGTGCCTCGGCCCTGGGCCTGAGCCAGTTGACCGAGCAGCCACAGTGGTTGCTGGGCAGCATCACCCTGCTGGTCGGCTGCATCCTCGGCTACAACCTGTTGCATAAAAAGTACGTGCACAGCGTCTGGCTGATGGGTGCCTGCCGCTCGGCGCTGTACCTCACCGCGGCAGCCAGCCTGACAGTGCCGCCGCAACCCATCTGGCTCTGCTCGATCCTGCTTGGCGTGTACATCAGCGGGCTGACCTACCTGGCCAGCCAGGAGCACCGCAACCAGTTGCTCAGCCGCCTGCCCCTGCTGCTGATGCTGAGCCCGCTGGCCCTGGCGATCTACACCGAGACCTTGTGGTTCTGGCCGGTGCTGCTGCTCTGGCTGGGCTGGCTCGGTCGCCATTACTGGCTGCATCTGGCCAATCCGCAGCGCTTGAAGGTGCGTGCCTTCATCGGTGCTGGCCTGGCCGCCCTGCCCCTGTTCGACGCCCTGGTGATGGCCGTGGCCAACCAGCCCCTGGGCAGCCTGTTCTGCGTGCTGATGTTTTTCCTGCTTCCACACTTCCAACGCTGGATCAAACCGACATGAACATGGACGTCTCCGTGCCCCAGCCACGGCTGGCCGAACACAATCGGGCTCTGGATCAACTGCTCGACGAAACCGAAGAACGCTGGTGGCAACAGGCCCTGGAACGCCTGCGGCAATCGCCGGACGCCAATACCGCCGCCACCCTCAGCAGCCAATGCAAGCGCCACCTGCGTGACCAGGCGGTGCCCGGCGCCGATGGCTGGAGCTCCATCGAGCTGGCCCGCGCCTTGCTGCTGGCCCGTGTCGTCGGCCTACAGCACGAAGTAGCCCGCCCGGCGCTGCTGGAGCAATTGTTTCAATGGGGCGACGACCAGGAAAAGGTCGCCCTGCTCAAGGCCCTCGATGACCTCGACAGCGAGGGGCGCTGCCTCGAGCTGGCCCTGTTCGCCGGCCGCACCAGCAACCCGCGGGTCTTCGCCGCCCTGGCACTGGACACCCCCTATGCATCCCGTCACTACCCGGAGCGGGCCTTCCATCAACTGGTGCTCAAGGCGCTGGGCATGGGCCTGGATGCCGCGCGGGTGATCGGCCTGGCGCAACGCCAGAGCGTGACCCTCAACCAGTTGGCCCTCGACCTGATGGACGAACAGCTCGCCGCCGGGCGCCCGGTATCGCCCAGCCTACCCCGGCTGATCGCCTTCGGCCTGCTCAGCCCGCCGCAGCGCAAGCGCCTGACAGGCCTGTACCAGCAGCGACGCTTGCCGGCGCAGTGGCACGAGAACCTCCACGGCAGCTGACCGATCCACCGCCAGCCCCCGCACAACCGGCACCTCTTTGCCCTTGATGAGGATTCACCATGCCCAAGTATTTCGACCCGCACATTCATATGGTCAGCCGCACCACCGACGACTACCAGAACATGGCGGCCGCCGGCATCACCGGCGTGATCGAGCCCGCGTTCTGGCAGGGCCAGGCGCGGACCAGCGTCGGCAGCTTCGTCGACTACTTCGACACCCTGCTGGGCTGGGAGCGCTTCCGCGCCAGCATGTTCGGCATCCACCACTTCTGCACGCTCGGCATCAACCCCAAGGAGGCCAACAACCTTCGGCTGGCCCAGGAAGTGCTGGACATCCTGCCGCGCTACCTGGTCAAGGATGGCGTGGTGGCGGTCGGCGAAATCGGTTACGACGACATCACCCCCGAGGAAGACCGCTTCCTGGCCATGCAGATGGAACTGGCCAGGCAGTTCGATCTGCCGGTCCTGGTGCACACCCCGCACCGCGACAAGATCGGCGGCACCAAGCGCACCCTGGCGGTGATCCGCGAAGTCGGCATCCCCGAGCACCTGGTGGTGATCGATCACCTCAACGAGTTGACCCTGCCCCTGGTGCTGGAGACCGGCTGCTGGCGTGGCCATTCGGTCTATCCCAACACCAAGATGTCGGAGCAGCGCATGGTTGCCCTGCTGCAGCAGTACGGCACGGAGAAAATGATCGTCAACAGCGCCGCCGACTGGGGCGTCAGCGATCCGCTGAAAGTGCCGAAGACCGGCCAGGCCATGCTCGAAGCCGGCTTCAGCGAAGCCCAGGTCGAGCAGGTGCTGTTCCATAACCCGGTCGACTTCTTCGCCCAGAGCCGCCAACTGGACAAGGCCCTGGTCAGCACGCCATTGCCGATCGACCAGCGCAAGACCTGGCAGGAGAACTCTGCCCTGCGCGGCCAGGACCCGGTGATCAAATGAACGCCACCGTGTGCTGGACGCCCAACCAGATCGGCTACTGCGCGAATGTGCACCCGACCCGCGACCTGGCCGGGCTGCGCGCGTCGATCGAGCGCCACTTCCAGGGCGTGCGCCGCCTGCGCGGGCTGCACGAACAGGATAGCGGCCTATGGATCTGCGCCCGCGCCGCCGACGCGTTGCAGGAAGCGTCGGCACGCGGCCGGTTCCTCGACCTGTTGCAGGACACCGGGCTGCGCCTGACCTCGTTGAACGGTTTTCCCTATGGCGAGTTCCATGAGGGCGCGGTGAAGGCCGAGGTCTACCTGCCCGACTGGTCAATGCCGGAGCGCCTGACCTACAGCCTGAACCTCGCGCGCATCCTGGCGCAGGCCTTGCCAGCGGACTGCCGACAAGGGGTGATTTCCACCGTGCCTCTGGGTTATGCCGCCAACTGGAGTCCGGCCTTGCAGCAGCGTGCCGAACACCTGTTGCGCCAGCTCACCGCCGAGCTGGCCAGGCTGCATCGCGAGAGCGGCAGGAAGGTGGTGTTCTGTCTGGAAATGGAGCCGGACTGCGTACTGGAAAACACCGACCAGGCCATCGCCTTCTTTGCCCATTGGCAAGCCAGCGATCCGCACCATGAATACCTGGCCCTGTGCTTCGACGTCTGCCATCAGGCCGTGATGTTCGAGGACTGCTATCGCTCGCTGGACCGCCTGCGCCTGGCCGGGGTACCGATCGGCAAGATCCAGCTGTCCAACGCCATGATCTGCCGTCTGCCGGTCGATGACCCGCAGCGTTTCGCGCAGGTCCTCGACATGCTCGGCCAATTTTCCGAAGCCACCTACCTGCATCAGGTCAAGGCGCGGGACCATCAGGGGCGCCTGATGGCCTGGGCCGACCTGCCTGCCGCACTGGCCGCCTGCGCCAGTGATCCCGGGCGCTATGACGAGTTGCGGATTCACTTCCACGTCCCGCTGTTCAGCGAGCAACTTCTGCTGCCCGAACTCAGCGGCAGCCAGGTCGCACTGGGGCAGACCTTCGACTACCTGGCTGCCCACGGCGACCTGCGCCCGGTGCTGGAAGTGGAGACCTACAGCTGGGGCGTGCTGCCCGCGCAACTGCGACCGAGCGACGAGCAGGCCCAACTGCGCGGCATCGCCGCCGAATTGCATTGGGTCGAGGCACAGCTGCGCCAGCGTGGCCTGCTGCACGCGCCAATACGCGAGGGGCACGCCGATGCCTGCCCGTAAACCCCTGCTGCTGATCAACGTGGTCGGCCTGACGCCCTCGCTGCTGGGCCCGAACACGCCGCATATCAACGCACTGCTGAAAACCGCGCAGATGGCCAGCCTGCAACCGCCGTTTCCGGCGGTGACCTCCACGGTGCAGGCCTCGATCCTGACCGGGGCACCGCCGTCGCAGCACGGTATCGTCGGCAATGGCTGGTATTGGCGCGACCAGGCCGAGGTGCGCTTCTGGCTGCAACCCAACGCGTTGATCCAGGGCGAGAAGATCTGGGACACGCTCAAGCGCGAACTGCCCGGGTTCCGCTGCAGCCAGTTGTTCTGGTGGTACAACATGTACGCCAACGTCGATGCCTCGATCACCCCGCGCCCGCATTATCCGGCCGACGGGCGCAAGCTGTTCGGGCTGTATTCGTCGCCGCCGGGCCTGCACGAACGGATCGAAGCGCAGATCGGCGAGTTCCCCTTCCCCGGTTTCTGGGGGCCGGCGGCGGGCATTGCCTCGAGCCGCTGGATCGTCGATTGCGCCCTGCTCGAATTCCAGCTCAATCGCCCCGACCTGCAACTGGTCTACCTGCCCCACCTCGACTACAGCCTGCAGAAGGTCGGCCCCGAGCACCCGTCGATCGCCGATGAGGTGCGCGCCATCGACCATGAAGTCGGGCGCCTGCTGAGCTTCGCCCAGGACCAGGGCGCAGCGGTGATGCTGCTGTCGGAGTACGGCATCGAGGCGGTCGGGCAATCAGTGTCCATCAACCGCGTACTGCGCGAGCAAGGCTTGTTGCAGGTGCGCCAATCGCTGACCTGGGAATTACTCGACCCCGGTGCCAGCGCGGCCTTCGCAGTGGCCGATCACCAGATCGCCCATGTCTATGTCAGGCGCGAGGAAGATGTTGCGCGTATCAAGGCCCTGCTGCAGCGCCAGCCCGGCATCGAGCAGGTACTGGACCGGGCCGAGCAACGCAGCTGGCAACTGGACCATCCGCGCAGCGGCGAGCTGGTGGCGCTGGCCGCCCCGGGCTTCTGGTTCGATTACTACTACTGGTTCGACGAGCGCAAGGCGCCGGACTTCGCCCGCACCGTGGACATCCACCGCAAGCCCGGCTACGACCCGGTGGAGTTGTTCGTCGACCCAGCTATCCGCTTCCCCAGATTGAAGGTGGCGCGCCGTCTGCTGCAAAAAAAACTCGGCATGCGCTACTACATGGACCTGATCCCGCTGGACAGCGGCCTGGTCCGTGGCAGCCACGGCCGCCCGCCAGCCAACGAGCAAGCAGGCCCGTTGCTGATCACCGATTGCGACGTACCGCTGCCGCGGAGCATTGCGGCAACGGCGGTCAAGCACCTGCTGCTTCTGCATTTCCTGGAGCAGAACCAAAACGACCTGGCCAATGCCAAGGAGCACACATGCGGCGAGCCATCTCAATAACCGTTCTCAGCACACTGGCCGGACTGGCTCAGGCTGATAACACCAACACCTTCAGTTGCAGCAACTTCCTGACCTTCAACGGCAATCAGGCCCAGGCCCGGGACCTGCTCGACACGAGCAAGGAAACCCTGAGCTGGAACTGGTTCAACTGCCTGAACCAGCTAGCACCGAACGGTCTCGACCGGGTCTGGGAAACCATGAAGCCGTCGGACCAGGTGTACCTGGCCGATGGCTCCAAACCCACCCCCTACGGCACGCCCTTCAGCCCTCCGGCGAAAGTGATGGAAAGTGCCGCCAAGATCGCGGGGATGAACCCCAAGCGCGCCTTTCACAACCTCAACGCCACCCAGCAGGTGGATGGCCTGTCCCTGGAAATGGGCGGGGCGGTACCGGCATCGCAACAAGGCAAGCCCGTGCGCTTCCAGTTGCTGATGGGCGAGTCCACCTTCGACTACATCGTCGACCAGGGCGTCTACAACATGAATGGCCAGGACGCCCTGGCCCGCGACCTGGATTTCCCGGCCACCGCCTGGGAAGTGAAGGCCGGCTGGTTGTGGATTGGCAGCGACGCCACCTACCAGGCGCAACTGGAGAAGGATGGCTACTACATCGCCCAGGCCTACTACCAGAACAAGGATGGCACCTACGAGGTCGGCTACGCCGCGCTCACTGCCCTGCACGTGATCAACAAGCTGGTTACCGGCTGGGTCTGGACCACCTTCGAGAACGTCAACAATCACCGGTACACCGTGACCAACGCCGTACCGTCCCAGCCGATGACCAACAGCACCGGGCCGACGCCAGCGGCGGTCCCGGTCAACACGCAGTTCCAGGGCTGGTACACGAATCTGTCGCGCTACGCGCTGATCGGTACGCAACTGCAGACCAGCCCCCAGCTGCTGGCCAACTCCCAGCTGGAGTCGGCCTTCCAGAGCCAGTCCTCGTGCTTTGCCTGCCACGGCACGGCGGCCTATTCGAAGAGTGACGGCTACTTCAACTTCGCCCAGGGCGGCGATGCCGGCCAGGGGGGCATCGTCTACCCGACCGAGCCGGTGCCCGCGTCCGAGTTCAACGGCTACAACAAACTCGATTATGTCTGGTCGCTGAAGCGCGCCCAGTGGCAGCGTCCTTGAGGAGCACGACATGAGCGTACTGAACTTCCCCCGCGTTTACCTGAAAGGCCACATGTTCTGGAACCCGCCAACGGGTAACAACAACGATATGTTCCCCCTGTACGACGCGGTGAACATGGAGATGAACTGGCGCTTCCTCCAGTACTACAACATCGACAAAGACAATGCCGGCGACCTGCTGCTGAACTGGATGATCACGCCCCGCGCGCTCCACGAGGCGCCGGAATACGTCACCCAGGCACCGCCCAACGCGCCGAGCTCGCGCAATCGCTACCCCATCATGATGCCCGCCGAGTGGGATCTGTTCGGCGACAACGGCTGCGGCACCGTCAACTACAAAGAGACCACCTCCACCATCATCGGCGGCGAACTGCCCACCGGTGGCTATGTCAGCGACGACCCGCTGATCACCCTGCCCTACAACCTGTACGGCAATCCGTTCGGCAGCACCAACCCGAGCCCGGCCCGCTTCGTCGACGTCAGCCCCTGGCAGAACACCTTCACCGCACTGTACTTCGACAAGCTGGTCCTGGGCGACGACACCTGCGGCCTGACCGCCAAGCGGCAATTCCGCATGCTTGATCGCTTCCTCAACTTCAACTGGGGCGCCTTCGGCGGGTTGAACTATGTCACCACCACCTGGCAGACCTGCTTCCCGAAAGAAAACCTGAGCTGGGTGGTTGGCGATTCGGCGCTGCTGAAGAACCTCCAGTCGCAGCTGGACAACCCGGGCGTGCAGGGCCTGATGTTCCGCTTCTGCACCTACCTGACCTTCTACGACAAGAACGGCGTGTTCAACGACCAGCCGCCCATCAGTGCCAAATCCCAGAACCCGGTGGACATGGCCAGGGTCCAGGCGCTGTACCAGAAGGGCCTGAGCAACCCCGCAGACATCTTCTTCAACCCGGCCTACAGCTGCACCTCCGGTGTCCTCGGCCTGTGGCTCGATGACGAGTACCCGAGCGCTCCGGCCGGCGTGCGCCTGGTACCTGACGTTGCAGTGGCCGTGCCCCCACAGTACAACTTCGAGTATCCGCCCGTGGTACAGCTGGGTGTCGTCTCGGCGCAAGTTCACGACAGCATCCTGTCGCTGGACCTGATGAATACCTTCCCGTTCATGCCCGCCACACCGCAAGCGGGTCAGAATCCCGATATCCCGACCGCAGAGAAACTCGATCTCGGCAGCTTCGACGTGGGCATCGACCAAGGCGGCACGTTCATCCCGGTGACCAGTTTCAACTACGCGGACTACCAGCAGAGCATGTTCGAGCAGCGCTCGGGCATCCTTGACCTGCGCCTCACCGAGAGCCAGCAGGCACAGTTGACCAGCGGAGCACCGCTGGCGCTACAACAGCAGGCGACCGGGATCCCAACCTCGAAGCAGGCAATCTGGACCGCCGAAGTGATCCAGAGCGGCAGTTTCATCGACGTGGGCGAAACCCGGACCCTGCAGATCATGGTGCAGAAGAACGGCGTGCCCGCGAAGAACACCAACCTGCTGGTGGCCGAATACAACAACCCCTATCTGCTGGGCACCTCCAGCTACTACCTGGGTTTCAGCAACAATCCGGACTTTGCCCTGTTCAAGGACTTCCCGGCCGACCGCAGGAACAACAAAGAACTCTTGCCGAAGTTCGTCGGTGCTCCCGAGGTCGATGCCGTGGCAACCGAGGGCGCGGGACGCAAGCTGATGGGCTTGCGCAGCGAGGTGGCGACCGATGGCGGCACGGAGGTGACGTACCAGCAGTACAAGACCACCCCCGCCGGAATATCGCTAGGCGCCTGCCTGGTCTTCGAGGGCGCCAAGATGGCCACCCGATACCTGCAGGAGCCGGCGAACGAACAGGTAACCTACAACTACCTGCAGATCACCACCGACGGCAACGGCATCGCCAGCGTGACGGTCACCGGCAAGCTTCCCGGCTTCCCGACCTTGCGCTTCTTCCCCAACGAAGACGGCCAGGCCGATATCGACTTCAGCTTCAGCTACCTGAGCGCCTATGTGGACTTCCTCGCACCGCTGCGGGTGCTGCCGGAGGAGCCCACGCTGAAGCAGGAGTTCGTCGACCAATGGAACAAGGTCTATCTGCAGACCAACTCGGGACAACTGATCTGGGACAGCTTCATCTACCCGAGGATCTTCGAGCCCTACTACTACCTGTACCCGATCATGGGCAAATACATGCCACTCAATGACCTCTCGCGCATCGAAGGCGCGGTGGACCAGCTCACCCGCCTGATCAGCAAGGCTTACCAGGAAGAAAGCACCGTGGCCATGCCGATCACCCGGGACATGCCGCAAAGCCGTCGATCGGTGCTCGAGCTCTGGGCGCAGAAGCTGGTGCAACTGAAGTACCCAGCGAGGCAGCTGAGCATCGATGACTACAACCATCTGAAGATCAACTGAGGCAGCAGCGCCGGGTGGCAGGGATGCCACCCGGCGCTTTTCATCGTTCAGGGAACAAGGCTCAAGAACCCGCGCGACAGGAAGGATCTATGCCAACAACACTCCATATCCCGCACCACCCCCGCGAAACCCTGCGCCCAACCTCGATCATCGCCAACGGCCTGCTCAACCCCCGCGGCGTCCATGCCGAGGAGGACGGCAGCCTGCTGCTGATCGAAGCCGGCAGCGGCCTGCCCGGCGAACCGTTCACCGGACGGATCAGCCGCCTGCCCGTCGACCCGTGCAACCCAGGCGCATATCTACCCCGCGAAACCCTCGCCCAGGGCTTCCGTGCCATGAACATGCAGGCGCGCATGCTGCGCGACGAGATCATGGGCCTGTCGGACATCGCCTGTGGCGACGGTCGCTGCCTGGTCAGCCAGACCGATTACGTCGCAGGCTCGAAACTTCTCGACCTGCAATACAGCCCGCCGGAACCGGTGTGTCATAGCCAGGGCAACCTCAATGCCCTGTGCTATCACCCCGGCCGACGCAGCTGGCTGGCGGTCAAGCCGGACACCAATGAGTTGGTGGAGTTGCGCCCCGGCGCGCAAGAACAGGTGCTGGTGCACCTGCCAAACCTGGAGCAGAACCAGGAGGCCGTGCCTGTCACCCTGGTGTACGAGCCGGCAACCGGGGCGGTGCTGGTCAGCCTGTTCTCCGGCGAGCTGCATTGCGACCCGGCGCGCAAGGGCGTGGACTTCGCCGACAAGGCCGGCCAGGTGATCCGGGTCTGGCCGGACAGCGGGCGCCTCGAGGTGCTGATCGACGGCCTGCAACTGCCCACCGGCCTGGCCCTGGACTCGCAGGGCAACGTGCTGGTCCTGGAGCTCTGCGCCAGCCTGCAGCAACCCCTGCGCGCCGACTGGAACGGCGAGGCGCTGCATGGCGGCTTCACCCGCTTCAGCGGACGCTTGCTGCATTGCGACCTGCACAGCGGCGTGGTGAGCATCCTGGCCCAGGAGCTGGATACACCGTCGAACCTGTGCCTGGTGGAAGGTGCGGTGGTGGTCAGCGAAGGCATGGGCCTGTCGGGCCGTCCGCTGCCGACGCCCGAAGGCCGAGTGGTGCCACTGGAAGGGCGGTTGCGCCGGGTACCGCTTTGACTTCCGGCAACACGGGCCCTGTGGGAGGCTACCGGGATCGATGGTCTGTCGTGGCCTCTGACAGCGGTGCCATGGATGCCCCCCTGACTTGCTTCAAACGCAACCACCTGTCGCGCCGGCCCAGCATCAGCAGCAGGCGTTGCATCGTCGCGCCCGGCCGACCTGCATAGAGTGACCGCAGTTGTGCCAGCTCCAGGCCGCTGGTGTCGATCAGCCACTGCCTGACCGGTTCCGGGCATGGCCGGCCCTGCAACGCCTGGTGCAGGTAAGGCAAGGCGACGCGCATGCCTGGATGGCAACGTTGCACGAACGCCTCCAGGTTGCGGCCACCGGCCTCGAAGGGGGAGAACAGCTGGCAGACCAGTTGGTCCTCGCCCACGCCATAGGCGTCGAGCAGGCGCGTCTGCGCCTCTTCACGTAATGCCTGGCCCTGAGGCCAAGCCGCCTGCGCTGGCTGAAGGCGTCGAAAGAAGGCGTGGGCACCCTCGCGATAGCTACGCGCCTCGACATGCTGCGCCCGCAGGCCATACAGATGCGCCAGTGGCAAGGGATCGAACAGACCTGCTGGGCCTTGGGCCGAACACGGTAAGGCGTCCTGACGTCCCAGCATCTGATCGAGGGGACCACTGTCATCCAGATGCTGCAGCACATCCTCGACCATCACCACGCGCAGGCCCTGCCCGCCCTCGCCCTGTGTGCGGGGTGTCGGCGCCTCGAAGGGGTCGGCCAGCAGCAGGCCCAGTCGCGTCAGCCCTCCGGCGAGGGCATCGATGTCGTTGCCGGGCGCGCTGTATCCTGCTTCGATCAACTGGCGCAGGCAATGCCTGCTCCAGGCCAGCAAGCGGCGGCGTTGGCATGCAGGCACGACAGTAACCAATGCATCGACATCACCGGGCATCGCCAACGCTTTGCCCAGGCCTGCTGCCAGCTCCAGATAGGCCCTCGCGCCCAGTACCGCTTCCGGCTGCCCACCCGTCAAGTGGCCAAAAAGCAACCAGGCCTTGCCGCTGGCGGCACGTTGGTCGGCCGAACAACTCGGGCGGGCACCGAATCGTCCGATCTGGCCAGCATCGGTGCGGAGCAGTTCGACCCGTGGGTCATCGTGCATGAACAGCGCACTGAAACAGCGCTCGTGACTGGTCAGGGTCATGTCGTCGAGGGTCGGATGCCGGGCCACCACCACTCTCAGGCGGAAGGTGTCGACATAGCGCAGGGAAATGCTCAGCTGCGCGGCACGCAGACAGGCCAGCAAATGGGCGCTGCGCCGGTCGGCCCCGTGCAGCACCAACAGTTGGAATCGGCCGACGTGCTCCTGGCCACCTGCAACCACCAGCAAGCGCTGGATCAACAGTTGCACCGACGCGCGCTGGGCCTGGTTCATATGCTCGAACAGGCGTTGCAGGACTTGCTGGTAGACATAGTGCATGGCTTGGTCGTGGGTATTACTCATGCGTTCGCTCCACTTGCCTGAACGATTCAGGCTGAAGCGCAAATTCTGGCAGATGAATATAGCGTTGCGCTTGAAGGAAACTTCCCAAACCAAAGTAAGACGCTTAGGTAATTATTGAACAATCTCAAACTAGCGGAGAGGACCGACATACGCGGCTGAATTCAGCCTGAGTTTGTAGGATGTATCTCATAAGCACGCTTTAAATTAAACATCTTACAGAATCGCCCAATTTGATGGGGCTGCTCAGCAGCCCCATCAAATTGGAACATTAGGCGTACCTGGAGTGCCTGATCGAAGTTCGATACCTGTCAGGACGCCTGCATATCCAATACCACCCGCCCACCACAAGGGCATTCATCCATATAGCGATGAGCCTCGACCACTTGTTCGAACGGATACACCTTGATGATCTGCGGCGTCAGCAGATGATCGGCGGTGAACTGGTTGATATCGCGCAAGGCCCGTTGCAAGGCGACCTGGTCCTGGTCGATGCCCAACTCCGGCTTGCCGGTGAAGTTGCCGATACAGTGCACGTGAAACTGAATGTTCTTCTTGAACGCCGCGCAGGCCGGGAATGGTGTCTGGTTGCCGCCCTGCAGGCCATACAGCACCAAGCTGCCACGGGGTGCCAGCACATCGCCAAGCAGCGACATCTGCGGCCCGCCCATACCGTCGAGGACCATGTCCACGCCACGGCCATCGGTGTACTTGCCGATCTGCATCAGCAGGTCTTGCTCTTCGGTGACGATCACCTTGTCCGCGCCCAGGCCCAGCAGGTATTCGCGCTGCTCAGGCTCCTTGGTGGCGGCAAACACTTTCAGCCCGAGCGCCTTGCCCAGTTGCACAAAGGCTGGCCCCGCGCAGTGGCTGGCGTCGGTGACCAGCGCCGTCTGGCCGGCCTTGGCCCGGGCCAGGTCGACGAAGGCGAAGTAGGCGATCAGCAATGGCGTGTAGTGCACGCTGGCTTCGATGGGGGTCAGCACATCGGGGTAACGGGTAATGGCCATGCGCGGCAGCACGATGACATCGCCATATACCGGATGGTCGTTGGCGCTGGTGGCCGGGAAGCTGGCGACCCGGTCGCCCACCGTAATGTCGTCCACCCCGGCGCCGACCGCCGTGACCACACCGGCCATCTCATGGCCGATGCCCGCCGGCAGGTGCGCCTGGGACGGTGCCAGGTTCTGCCGCCAGAGCACGTCGTACCAGCTCACGCCAATCGCCTCGACGCGGATCTGCACCTCGCCGACGGCCGGGGTCGGTTCGGCCTGCTCCTCGCAACGGAGCACATCGGCCGGACCGAACTTGTGGAAACGGATCATGCGGGACATCGCATACCTCGCCTATGTGAATCTCGTATTACCACGGACTTTATCCGGGCTTTCACGGTTGGGCCATCAGTGGCTGTTAATAGTCGACATGCCTGTCATTGATTGGGCCCCTGACAAATCTATGCATTGGTACCCGGAAATCGGTGCAGGGTACCAGCCTTTGGCCTTAAGATTCACCCCTGCCCCACTTAAGGCGAGCCGCATCGAATGAATCGTAACGACTTGCGTCGCGTAGACCTCAACCTGCTGATCGTGTTCGAAACGCTCATGCATGAACGCAGTGTGACCCGCGCCGCCGAGAAACTGTTCCTCGGCCAGCCGGCGATCAGCGCCGCGCTGTCGCGCCTGCGCAGCCTGTTCGACGACCCGTTGTTCGTGCGCACTGGCCGTAGCATGGAGCCCTCTGCCCGCGCCCACGAGATCTTCGCCCTGCTGTCGCCGGCGCTGGACTCGATTTCCACCGCCGTCAGCCGCGCCGCCGAATTCGACCCGGCCACCAGCAATGCTGTGTTCCGCATCGGCCTTTCCGACGATGCCGAATTCGCCCTGCTGCCGCAGTTGCTCAAGCGCATCCGCGCCGAAGCCCCTGGCATCGTGCTGGTGGTGCGCCGGGTCAACTACCTGCTGATGCCCACCCTGCTCGCCTCCGGCGAAATTTCGGTGGGCGTGAGCTACACCAGCGAACTGCCCGCCAACGCCAAGCGCAAGGTGCTGCGCCGCAGCATGCCCAAACTGCTGCGCGCCGATAGCATGCCGGGCAGCATCACCCTGGACGACTTCTGTGCCCGGCCCCACGCGCTGGTGTCGTTCGCCGGCGATCTGTCGGGGTTCATTGACGAAGCGCTGGACGAGATCGGCCGCAAGCGCCATGTGGTGCTGGCGGTGCCGCAGTTCAACGGGCTGGGGAGCTTGCTGGCGGGGACCGATATCGTTGCCACGGTACCAGACTACACGGCCGATGCATTGACCGCAGCGGGTGGGTTGCGGGCCGAGGACCTGCCGCTGGAGGTGCGCACGTTCGAGTTGCACATGGCCTGGCGCGGGGCGCAGGACAATGATCCGGCGGAGAAATGGTTGCGCTCGCGGATACAGATGTTCTTCGGCGACCCTGACAGCCTCTGATATAAAGTCGCTGACTCTTTTGCCGCGAAATCTCATCGAAAAGCGTGTAGGAGCCGGCTTACCAGCGAAGGCCGCGCCGCGGTGCCGGTGTTCGCCGGCATGCCGGCGCCTACAGGGGGTCGCGTTTCGATCGCGCAAAGACAAAACCCCTACCTGCTCGCGCAGATAGGGGTTTTGCGAAATGAATCTTGACGATGACCTACTCTCACATGGGGAAACCCCACACTACCATCGGCGATGCATCGTTTCACTGCTGAGTTCGGGATGGGATCAGGTGGTTCCAATGCTCTATGGTCGTCAAGAAATTCTGTTGCCAGAAGATCCAGATGGATACTCCAGCCAATTCGGATATGTGATCTTGTGGTTCGTCGCGAACTTTCGGTTCGTTTCGTCTTCACCACCGCAATTCGCATGAGCAAATTGCTTGGGTGTTATATGGTCAAGCCTCACGGGCAATTAGTATTGGTTAGCTCAACGCCTCACAGCGCTTACACACCCAACCTATCAACGTCGTAGTCTTCGACGGCCCTTCAGGGAGCTCAAGGCTCCAGTGAGATCTCATCTTGAGGCAAGTTTCCCGCTTAGATGCTTTCAGCGGTTATCTCTTCCGAACATAGCTACCCGGCAATGCCACTGGCGTGACAACCGGAACACCAGAGGTTCGTCCACTCCGGTCCTCTCGTACTAGGAGCAGCCCCTCTCAAATCTCAAACGTCCACGGCAGATAGGGACCGAACTGTCTCACGACGTTCTAAACCCAGCTCGCGTACCACTTTAAATGGCGAACAGCCATACCCTTGGGACCGGCTTCAGCCCCAGGATGTGATGAGCCGACATCGAGGTGCCAAACACCGCCGTCGATATGAACTCTTGGGCGGTATCAGCCTGTTATCCCCGGAGTACCTTTTATCCGTTGAGCGATGGCCCTTCCATACAGAACCACCGGATCACTAAGACCTACTTTCGTACCTGCTCGACGTGTTTGTCTC
This sequence comes from Pseudomonas entomophila, assembly GCF_023277925.1. Classification (NCBI taxonomy): domain Bacteria; kingdom Pseudomonadati; phylum Pseudomonadota; class Gammaproteobacteria; order Pseudomonadales; family Pseudomonadaceae; genus Pseudomonas; species Pseudomonas entomophila. The sequence continues at coordinate 1,336,393 of NZ_CP063832.1, read as the reverse complement.
GCAGTCAAGCGCGCTTTTGCCTTTATACTCTACGACCGATTTCCGACCGGTCTGAGCGCACCTTCGTACTCCTCCGTTACTCTTTGGGAGGAGACCGCCCCAGTCAAACTACCCACCATACACTGTCCTCGATCCGGATAACGGACCTGAGTTAGAACCTCAAGGTTGCCAGGGTGGTATTTCAAGGATGGCTCCATGAGAACTGGCGTCCCCACTTCAAAGCCTCCCACCTATCCTACACAAGCAAGCTCAAAGTCCAGTGCAAAGCTATAGTAAAGGTTCACGGGGTCTTTCCGTCTAGCCGCGGATACACTGCATCTTCACAGCGATTTCAATTTCACTGAGTCTCGGGTGGAGACAGCGCCGCCATCGTTACGCCATTCGTGCAGGTCGGAACTTACCCGACAAGGAATTTCGCTACCTTAGGACCGTTATAGTTACGGCCGCCGTTTACCGGGGCTTCGATCAAGAGCTTCGCTTGCGCTAACCCCATCAATTAACCTTCCGGCACCGGGCAGGCGTCACACCCTATACGTCCACTTTCGTGTTTGCAGAGTGCTGTGTTTTTAATAAACAGTCGCAGCGGCCTGGTATCTTCGACCGGCGTGGGCTTACGCAGCAAGTGCTTCACCCTCACCGGCGCACCTTCTCCCGAAGTTACGGTGCCATTTTGCCTAGTTCCTTCACCCGAGTTCTCTCAAGCGCCTTGGTATTCTCTACCTAACCACCTGTGTCGGTTTGGGGTACGGTTCCCAGTTATCTGAAGCTTAGGAGCTTTTCTTGGAAGCATGGCATCAACCACTTCGCGCTCTAATGAGCACTCGTCATCAGCTCTCGGCCTTGAAATCCCGGATTTGCCTAAGATTTCAGCCTACCACCTTAAACTTGGACAACCAACGCCAAGCTGGCCTAGCCTTCTCCGTCCCTCCATCGCAATAACTGGAAGTACAGGAATATTAACCTGTTTTCCATCGACTACGCTTTTCAGCCTCGCCTTAGGGACCGACTAACCCTGCGTCGATTAACGTTGCGCAGGAAACCTTGGTCTTTCGGCGTGCGAGTTTTTCACTCGCATTGTCGTTACTCATGTCAGCATTCGCACTTCTGATACCTCCAGCAAGCTTCTCAACTCACCTTCACAGGCTTACAGAACGCTCCTCTACCGCATCACCAAAGGTGATACCCGTAGCTTCGGTGCATGGTTTGAGCCCCGTTACATCTTCCGCGCAGGCCGACTCGACTAGTGAGCTATTACGCTTTCTTTAAAGGGTGGCTGCTTCTAAGCCAACCTCCTAGCTGTCTAAGCCTTCCCACATCGTTTCCCACTTAACCATGACTTTGGGACCTTAGCTGACGGTCTGGGTTGTTTCCCTTTTCACGACGGACGTTAGCA